>JBIKVN010000144.1:0-8138 GCA_044356865.1 Phycisphaerales bacterium
CGACACCGCCGACATCTTCATCACCGCGACCGGCAACCTGAACATCATCACCGCCGACCACATGCGGAAGATGAAGGACAAGGCGATCATCGCGAACATCGGCCACTTCGACAACGAGATCGACATGGCCGGCCTCGCGAAGGTCAAGGGCGTGAAGAAGGTCGACATCAAGCCGCAGGTCGACGAGTGGGTGTTCCCGAGCGGCAACTCGGTGATCATCCTCGCCGAGGGCCGGCTCATGAACCTCGGCTGCGCGACCGGCCACCCGTCGTTCGTGATGAGCTCGAGCTTCACCAACCAGGTGATGGCCCAGATCGAGCTCCACAAGAACGCCGAGAAGTACGGCAAGAAGGTCTTCACCCTGCCGAAGAGCCTCGACGAGAAGGTGGCCCGGCTGCACCTCGGCAAGCTCGGGGCCAAGCTCACCAAGATGAGCAAGCAGCAGGCCGAGTACATCGGCGTCCCGATGGAAGGGCCGTACAAGCCGGATCACTACCGGTATTGAGGCGACAGGATTTTCGCGAGATCCGAGCCGGCCGCG
Organism: Phycisphaerales bacterium; assembly: GCA_044356865.1. GTDB lineage: Bacteria > Planctomycetota > Phycisphaerae > Phycisphaerales > SM1A02 > JBEIUL01. Next base: position 542 of record JBIKVN010000144.1, read on the forward strand.
TCCCAGGGACGCGGCCGGTTTCTCGTTTCAGCGATGGGGTGAGCGCCTTCGTCATCGCGAGCGACGGCGTTCGCGATCTCGAACCTGCGATCGGATCAATGCGGAGCCGTTCGAGCCAGCCAGTTCCCGATCACCTCCGCCTCCCGCTCGGTCGACAGCCCCCCGTCCCGCCCCGGCCGCTTGCCGAAATCGAACTCGAGCCCGCCCTCGCGGGCCTTCACGAACCAATCGATGGTGTCGCGGGCGGTGGTCGCGAGCGGGCGGAAAGCCAGGCCGAGCGACAGGGCCTTCGCGATCGAGGCGGTGCCGAGGCCGGCGCCGTCCGGAGATTGCGGCACCCAGAGCGGCAGTTCCATCCACGGGCCGAGGCCGCGCTCGGCCACGGTCTCCTCCGGCACCGGCACGAACTCGACGCGGTTCGCGACGGCGGCGCGGATGCCGAAGACCATCTCCTCGAAACTCATCGGGCCGTCAGGGCCGGTCGCGTTGATCGTGCCGCCATGGCCGTCCTGCACGCACTTCACCGTGAACTCGGCCAGGTCGCGGACATCGATGAACTGGACTTGGCTCTTCCAGGGGTCCTTCGCGACCGGCAGCAGGACGCGGCCGCCGCGGGCGAGGCGGACCGGCCAGTAGGTGAAGCGGTCGGTCGGGTCGCCGGGGCCGACGATGAGGCCGGGGCGGAGGATCGTGGCCCGGTCGCCGAACATGTTCACGATCTCGCGCTCGCAGAGGCTCTTGAGCGGCCCGTAGGTCTCGCCGCTCACCGCCTCGACGGTCGGGTCGGGCGTCGTGGCGACGGGGTCGCCCTCGGTCGTCGCGGTCTTCGCCTGGTCGGCGTAGACCGAGACCGTCGAGATGAGGACATACTGCGAAACCGCAGGCTTCAGCAGCGTCGCGCTCGCCGAGGCGATCCGCGGCACGTAGGCGGAGGTGTCGAGGACGGCGTCCCAGGTGCGGCCCTTCTTGATCTCGGCCTCGAGGGCCGAGAGGCCGGGGGCCTTCGACGGGTCGCGGTCGCCGCGGAGCTGTTCGAGATCGGCAAAGAGCCCGGGGTTGGTCTTCCCGCGGTTGAAGAGGGTGATCTCCGCGCCCTTGGCCCGGAACGCCGCGACCAGTTCGGGTCCGAGGAACGCCGTGCCGCCGAGGATGAGGATCTTCATGGCGATGGGAATGTAGTGCCCGGCGCCGCACCGGTTGCCCGTATCGTGCCGCCATGCCCGATCCGCACGCCCCGGACGCGGTCCGCCGCGTCGCCCCGCGGGATCTTGCCCTGTTCCTTCTCTACTGCCTCGCCTACGGCGGCTTCATGGCCGTCGCCGCCTTCCGCCTCGACTGGCTCGCGCGGCCGGTCGTCGGCGGGGTGAACCTTGCGGTGGCGTGGGGCGTCGGGCTGATTGTCCTCGCGATCACGCTCGCCGCGGCGGCGCTGGTCGGCGGTCGGGGGGCGAAGCCGTGATCCATGCGACCGACCCGCTGGCGGTGGTGATCTTCGTGGCTCTCGTCGCGGCCACGCTCGTGCTGTCGGCACGGCTCGGGCGCAGCGCGAAGTCGGCGGGGGGGTACTTCGCGGCCCACGGCCAGGTCGGCTGGTTCGTGAACGGCGTGGCGTTCGCGGGCGACTACCTCTCGGCGGCGAGTTTCCTCGGCATCTGCGGGATGATCGCCTTCTTCGGCTACGACGGGTTCCTCTACTCGATCGGCTACCTCGCGGGCTGGATCGTCGCGTTGTTCATCATCGCCGAGCCCGTGAAGCGGCTCGGGAAGTACACCTTCGCCGACGCTCTCGATGCCCGCTTCGGAAGCCGAGGCATCCGCATCGCCGCGGCGATCTCGACGCTGGTGGTGAGCGTCTTCTACCTCATCCCGCAGATGGTCGGCGCGGGAGCCCTCGTGAAGCCGCTCCTCGGCGTGCCCCACTGGGCGGGCGTGCTGCTCGTCGGCGGCACGGTCACCTTCATCGTGACGACCGCGGGCATGGTCTCGACGACCTGGGTGCAGTTCGTGAAGGGCGGGCTGCTCGTCGTCTTCTGCACGGTGCTGGTCGGGCTGATTCTGGGGCGCGGCCTGGAAGTCCCGCTCGACGCGGACGGCCGCGGGATTCCCGGCACGACGGTGACGCTCTCGGTCCGCCCCGACGGCACGCGGCTCGTCGACGGCGAGCCGCTCGCGGCCGACCGGCAACTCGACACCGAATTGCGGAAGCGGTTCGGTACCGGGTTCGGCTCGGTCGCGAGCCTGCCCGACGGTGCGACGAACCCGACCGGATCGCTCGGGCCGATCGCGTACCTCGAGACCTTCTCGCGCAGCGAGATCACCACCTGGAAGAAGTCCGATTCGGTCGAGGCCGACGGCGCGAAGGTCACGAAGTTCACCGCGGTCGCCACGCCGGGCGAGAGCCTGTTGCTGCCGGGCGGCAGCCCGACCTTCAAGGGGATCCGCGACGACAACATCCTGAAGCGGCTTGATTTCATTTCGCTCATGCTCGCCCTCTTCCTCGGCACCGCGAGCCTTCCGCACATCCTGATCCGCTACTACACCGTGCCCGATGCGCGATCGGCCCGCAAGAGCACCGTGGTGGGCATCGCGACGATCGGGCTCTTCTACGTGCTGACCCTGTACCTCGGCCTCGGCGCGATGACGAGCGGCATGCTTGACCCGACCGACTCGAACATGGCGGCGCCGCTGCTTGCCCGCAGCTTCTCGCCCACGCTCTTCGCGGCGATCTCGGCGATCGCGTTCACCACCGTACTCGGCACGGTGAGCGGCCTGCTCATGGCCGGGGCGGGGGCGGTGGCGCATGACCTGCTCGCGAACGCGTTCGGCGTCGCCCGCGACGACCGCGCGCAGGTGCGATGGGGCCGGAGCGCCGCGGTCGGGCTCGGGTGCGGGGCGATGGTCCTCGGCATCCTGTTCGAGAGGATGAACGTCTCGTTCCTCGTCGGCTGGGCGTTCAACATCGCGGCGAGCGCGAACCTGCCCTCGCTGGTCGGCGTGCTGTTCTGGAAGGGAACGACCAAGGCAGGCGTGGTCGCGGCGTCGCTGGTCGGGCTGGTGTCGAGTCTCGCGTGGGTGCTGTCGAGCGCCGAGACGATCGAGAAGGTGTACGGTTTTCCCGCGGCGGAAGCCGCAGAACTCGCGTGGGTGCCGTTCACGCAGCCGGGGCTGGTGACGATCCCGCTCGGGTTCGTGACGCTGGGGGTGGTGAGTCGGATGACGCGACGGGCCTGATCTCGCGTCACCCCGCTCAGCACCGCTCGATGAGCATGCTCACCGCGTTGCCGCCGCCGAGGCAGAGCGAGCAGATGCCGCGATTGCCGCCGGTCCGGTGCAGGGCGTGGACGAGCGTGACGAGGACGCGGGCGCCGCTCGCCCCGATCGGGTGGCCGAGGGCGATGCCGCCGCCCGAGACGTTCAGCTTCGACTCGGGGATGCCGAGTTCCTTGATGTCGGCGAGCACCTGGGCCGCGAACGCCTCGTTGATCTCGAAGAGGTCGATGTCGGCCACGGTCAGCTTGTTCCGCTCGAGGAGGGCCTTGATGCCGACCGCGGGGGCGATGAAGAGCTCTTTCGGGGCGACGCCGACCGTGTTCTGGTCGACGATCCGGGCGAGCGGCTTCGCGCCGAGGCTTGCCGCAGCGGCCTCGCTCGCGACGAGCACCGCGGCGGCGCCGTCCGAGATCTGGCTCGCGTTCCCCGCGGTGACCGAGCCGTCCTTCGCGAACGCCGCCCGCAGCTTGGCGAGCGACTCCGGCGTCGAGTCGGCGCGGAAGCCCTCGTCGGCGTCGACGCCGACCTTCTGCATCGCAGCCTCGGCGGAAATCGGCACGATCTCGGCCTTGAAGTGGCCCTCGGCGGTCGCCTTCGCGGCCCGCTGGTGGCTCTGGGCCGAGAAGCGGTCCTGCTCGGCGCGGCTGATGCCGTGCTTCTGGGCGATGTGGTCGGCGGCGTTGCCCATCGGCCACTTCTCGAATGCGCAGGTGAGGCCATCGAATTGCATATGGTCGACGAGCTTCGCCTCGCCGTAGCGGATGCCCGCGCGGGCCGCCACGAAGTGCGGGGCAAGATCCATGTTCTCGATGCCGCCCGCGAGGACGACGTGGGCCTCGCCCGCGCGGATCGCGGTCGCCGCCTGCATCACCGCCTGCAGGCCCGAGCCGCAGACCTTGTTCACGGTGACCGCGTTCAGCGTCTCGGGAAGCCCCGCCGCGAGCCCGACCTGCCGGGCCGGGTTCTGGCCAAGGCCGGCCTGGAGCACGCAGCCCATGATGCACTCGTCGACCTTCTCACGCGACCCCGGCACCGCGTCGAGGACCGCCTTCGCGACGATCCCGCCGAGGGCGGTGGCGGGCACCTTGGCGAGGCCTCCCCCGAACTTTCCGACGGGAGTGCGGCGGGCGGCGAGGATCACGGGCTTCGACGCGGTCGACATGCGGGGCTCCGGGCGTTTCTCGGGTGATTTCGGTGAAGGAACGGCGTCCGACCGTCCGATCGCGGACGGGGGCGAGGATCATATCCGTTCGCCCCCCTCCGGAGCCACGCCATGCCGAACTCGCACGAGCCGTCCGACAACCTCATGAGCCTCCAGAGCTTCATCCTGGCCGAGGAGGCCCGGTACCCGGGGGCGACGGGCGAGTTCAGCTGGATCATCTCGGCGATCTCGCTCGCCGGGAAGGCGATCGCGAACAAGGTCCGGCACGCCCGCCTGCAGGACGTGCTCGGGGCGATGGGCACGAGCAACGTGCAGGGCGAGCAGCAGCAGCGGCTCGACGTGATCGCGAACTCGATCCTCAACCGCTGCCTCGGCAGCCGCGCGAACGTCGCGGTCGTCGCGAGCGAGGAGGACGAGCAGCCGACCATCGTGCGCCGCGGCTCGGAGGGCGGGAAGTACTGCGTCCTCTTCGATCCGCTCGACGGCTCGAGCAATCTCGATGTCGGCGTCGGCGTGGGCACGATCTTCTCGATCCTACGGAACGACCCGAACATTCCCGGCGCCGAGGAGAGCGTCTGCCAGCCCGGGACGACGCAGGTCGCCGCGGGGTACATTCTCTACGGCTCGAGCACGATCTTCGTGCTCACCACCGGTCGCGGCGTGGCGATGTTCGTCCTCGACCACTCGGTCGGGTCGTTCCTGCTCGTCGAGCCGAACGTGCGGATCCCCCGCTCGAACAAGGTCTACTCGGTGAACGAGGCGTACTTCGCTACGTTCCCCGAGGGCTACCAGGCATTCCTGCAGAATTGCCACGCCGAGGGCTACTCGAGCCGCTACATCGGTTCGATGGTCGCCGACGTGCATCGCACGCTGCTTACCGGCGGCATCTTCCTCTACCCGCCGACCCGCAAGAATCCCGAGGGCAAGCTCCGGCTGCTCTACGAGGCGAACCCGATGGCCATGCTCGTCGAGAAGGCCGGCGGCCTCGCGTTCAGCTCGGGAACGCAGCGGACGCTCGAGATCCAGCCCAAGAAGCTGCACCAGCGCACGCCGGTGTATCTGGGCAGCGTCGAACAGGTCGACCTGCTGAAGTCGTACCTGGCGGAGTGAGGGGGCGTGCCCGCGGGCTCTTGCGCGATCCGCCGCGTGCCTCAACCGGGAGCGTCGGTCCGCGCCGGGGCGCCGGAACGCCGTGGCGTTCATCCCTGCCGGCCGCAGGCCGGCACTCCATGCGCCTGGTGCGTCAACGGGTCCATCGCGCGACGGACCTCGGCACGCGTCACGGGAAATGTCGGCCTGCGGCCGACGCATGACGCGGCCGGACCCCGCTCACTCGTACTGGCCGCGGTCTGCGATCGCGAAGTCGTGCAGCGTCGCGAGCTCGGTCGCCGACAGCCGCGGCAGGCGCTCGAGCCGCTCGATGATCGGCTCGGGACGGTCGCTCGCGAGGGCGCCGAGCAGGCGGAACTTCGCAGCGAGGATGTCCTTCAGGTTCGCGGTGGTGTTCCGGGCGTGGCCCGAGGGGTACATGACCAGGCCGCTGTCGAGCGTCTTGCCGTCGTCGAGGGTCATCACGAGCGAGGTCGGGATGCCGTCCGGGTAGCGCCGGTCGTACTCGGGTCCGCCGTGGGCGAAGTCGATCTTGGCCATCAGGGCCCGCGTCGCAGGATCCTTGATCGCGTCGGGGCCGTAGTCGTGCGGCGAGAGCATGAGCGTCTTCCACGCCGAGTCGTTCCCGGAAACCAGGGCATCGACGCCCTTCGCCTTCGCGTGCTCGATCGCCTTGCGCAGCAGCGTCGACACGATGTAGACCATCGAGTGGTCGGCCGACTGCCGCGTCTTCGGGTCGCGCTTGGCCGGGTCGCCGATGATGCCGAAGGCCGGCTCGTAGGCCACGATCCGCATCGACTTGATGGAATCGGGCCGCGAGAGCACCGCGGGATTCGCCCGGACGAGGTCGATGAGGCCCTGCAGGGCACCCGCCGACTGGTGCTCGTAGAGGCCGAGCTTGAAGTGCATGCCCATCACGGCGAAATCGGCGCCGGAGTGGCTCAGCACGAGGTCAAACGGCGAGTCGCCCGAGGTCTTCACGAACTGGCGGAAGAGACTCTCGGGGTTGCGGAAGATGTCGCGCGGCCCCAGGAACCCCCGCATCGACCGCTGCATGGCCAGCACCGCCGCCTCGGTCGAGATCGCGGCGCTCGCGCCCTTCGAGTCGGAGAGCTGCTTGCCCGCCCGGATCGCCCGCCACGGCACGTGGTGGGCGACGAACATGCCGATCGCGCTCTCGATCTCTTCGGGCTTCGCCCCGAGCATGGCGCCCCAGGTCGCGGCGCTGGCGATCGCCCCGTGCACCACGTGGTCGATCTTGTAGGTCTTGAGGCTGAACACCTCGGCGAGGCGGCCGCGGATCTCGTCGAGCAGGATCATCCCGCGGAGGGCGTACGCGCCGTCCTTCCCGGCGACCTGCGCCGCGGCGATGGCGACCGGATAGAAGTCGTTGTGGCCGAACTCGCCGGCGACATGGCCGAGCTCGGGCCGGTAGCCGAAATTCGTGCCGTTCGAGTCCCACTCGCGGACCGCGCTCGAGTTCGCGACGATCGCCTTCTCGGGGGCGACCTTTCGCGTCGAGCCGAAGCAGGTCGCGCCGCCGTCCCGCAGGTACGACTCGGCCTCGGCCTTCAGCAGCGTCGGGGCGTTCGTGCGGAGGGCGAGGGCGCTGATGCCGCAAATCACGGCGTCGGTGTGGAAGAGGAGCGTCCGCTCGGCGACGCTCGCGTCGGGCTTCCCGATCTTGCCCGACATGAAGTCGACGGCGAACTGGCCGATGCCGAGGGCTTGGTTGACGTTCCGGGGCAGCGAGACGGTGTCGGCAGAGGGAGTGCTCATGGTCTTTCCGGAGTGCGAAAGGGGCTGGGATCGGTTCTGGAAACGGGTCGGCAAGCCGGACGGGCGGATCTCACCGGCGGGGAAAGAGCCCGTCGAGCAGTTCCACCACGCCCTTGCCTTGGGTCGCGATCGTCTCGTGGATCGGCCGGCCGCCCGCGATGTCGAGCAGCTCGCGCACGAGCTTCGCCTCGCCGGCGTGGTCGGCCTTGTTCACCACGAAGAGGTCGGCGATCTCGAGGATGCCGGCCTTGTCCATCTGCACGGCGTCGCCCATGC
>JBIKVN010000245.1:0-4676 GCA_044356865.1 Phycisphaerales bacterium
CGCATGGGCGTGCGCGAGGCGGTCATGGTCGGCCGCGTCTCGAAGGCCCGCATGCACGACCCGTGGCGGCTCGTGCGGCAGCTGCCGGATTTCCGCGCCGCGCTCATCTGGTATCGTCGCTTGCGGCACGACCACCGCTCGGCCGCGATCCTCGCCGCGGTCGCCGACGAGCTGGCCGCCTCGGGAGTCACCCTCATCGACTCGACGACCTTCATCCGCGACCAGCTGGCCTCGGCGGGCACGCTCGGGAAGGTCGAGCCGTCGGCGCTGGCCCGCGGCGACATCGAGTTCGGCTGGCCGCTCCTGACCGGCGTCCTCGGCCTCGACGTCGGGCAGGCGATGGCGGTCCGCGACCGCGACGTGATCGCCGTCGAGGCGGTCGAGGGCACCGACCGGATGATCGACCGCACGGGGGAACTCTGCCCGGCGAGAGGCTGGACGCTGCTCAAGAGCTGTCGCCCCGACCACGACATGCGGGCCGACGTGCCGACGATCGGCGTCGCGACCGTCGAGCGGGCGGCGCGGGCCGGGGCCCGCTGCCTCGCCCTCGGCGCCGGCCGGGTGATCCTTGTCGACCGCCCCGCGGTGCTCGCCGCCGCCGACCGGCTCGGCGTGGCGATCGTGGGCGTCTGAATCCGTACACTTCCCGTCCCATGCCCCGCATCACCCTGCCCGACGGCAGCATCAAGGAATTCCCCGCGCCCGTGACCGCCGCCGAGGTCGCGGCGAGCATCGGCGCCGGCCTCGCGAAGGCCGCGATCGGCGCCCGCGTCGACGGCGAGCTGCGCGACCTCTCGGCCCGCATCGAGCGCGACGCCCGAGTCTCGATCGTCACCGCGAAGGCGAAGGCCGGCCAGCCCGCCGACCCCGACTCGCTCACGCTCATCCGCCACAGCTGCGCCCACCTGATGGCGGAAGCGATCCAGCGGCTTTTTTCCGGCGTGCAGCTCGTCTACGGCCCGCCGCTCGATGCCGGCTTCTACTACGACATCCTCTTCCCCGCGGGCGTGACCGTCTCAAGCGAGGATTTCGCCCGCATCGAGGACGAGATGCGCCGCATCGTGGCCGAGGACCGGCCGTTCACCCGCGTCGACCTCGGCGTCGACGCCGGCCTCGCGAAACTCAAGGCGGAAGGCTCGAAGTTCAAGCTCGACAACGCCGAGCGGGCGGTCGCGGGCGGCGCGAGTTCGCTCTCGTGGTACGTGACCGGGACGCCCGGGAAGGACTGGGAAGATCTCTGCCGCGGCCCGCACGTGCCGACCACCGGGCGGATCGGGGCGTTCAAGGTCACCAGCCTCGCCTCGAGCTACTGGAAGGGCGACGAGAAGCTCGACCGCCTGACCCGCGTCTACGGCACCGCGTTCGCGACGCAGGCCGAGCTCGACGCCCATATGGCCGCCCTCGACGAGGCCCGCCGCCGTGACCACCGCGTGCTGGGCAAGCAGCTGCGGCTCTTCCACATCGACGAGATGGTCGGCCAGGGGCTCGTCCTCTGGACGCCCGCGGGCTCGATCGTCCGCACCGAGCTGCAGGACTTCATCGGGGCCGAACTCAGGCGACAGGGCTACTTCCAGGTCTACACCCCGCACATCGGCAAGCTCGACCTCTACCGGACGAGCGGCCACTTCCCCTACTACCGCGAGAGCCAGTACCCGCCGCTCGTCGCCCACGAGCAGCTCGCGGAACTCGCCCGGGAAGGCTGCAGCTGCGCGGACCTCGCCAACCGCATGGAGAAGGGCGAGATCGACGGCTACCTGCTGAAGCCGATGAACTGCCCGCACCACATCCGCCTCTTCGCGAGCGAGCCGCGCAGCTACCGCGACCTGCCGGTGCGGCTCGCCGAGTTCGGCACCGTCTACCGGTGGGAGCAGTCGGGCGAGATCGGCGGCATGACCCGCGTCCGCGGCTTCACGCAGGACGACGCCCACCTCTTCTGCCGCGAGGACCAGGTCGCCGAGGAGCTCATCGGGTGCCTCCGCCTCGTCAAGCTCATCTTCGGCACGCTCGGCATGGACGACTACCGCGTGCGGGTCGGCCTCCGCGACCCGGACAGCGCGAAGTACGTCGGCGACCCCGCGAACTGGGACAAGGCGGAAGAGGCCTGCCGCACCGCCGCCCGCTCGCTCGGCGTGCCCTTCAGCGAGGAGCCGGGCGAGGCGGCCTTCTACGGCCCGAAGATCGACTTCGTGGTCAAGGACGTGATCGGCCGCAGCTGGCAGCTCGGCACGGTGCAGGTCGACTACAACCTGCCGATCCGCTTCGACCTTTCCTTCGTCGGCAGCGACAACAAGCCGCACCGGCCGGTCATGATCCACCGGGCCCCGTTCGGCTCGATGGAACGCTTCATCGGCTGCCTCATCGAGCATTTCGCCGGGGCGTTCCCGCTCTGGCTCAGCCCCGAGCAGGTCCGGGTGCTGCCGATCAGCGAGAAGAGCCAGGCCTACGCCGAGGAGGTGCTTGGGGCCCTCAAGTCGCGGGGCGTCCGGGCGACCCTCGACGACTCGAACGAGCGGATCCAGGCCAAGATCAAGGTCGCATCCGACCTCAAGATCCCGTACCTCGCGGTCGTCGGCCCCCGCGACGCCGAGAGCCGGAAGGTCAGCCTGCGGGCCCGGGGCCGGGCGGAAAACCTCGGGGAGATGCCGCTCGAGGCATTCGTCGAGGGGATCGCGGCCGAGATCGCCGCGAAGGCCCTGCCCGGCGGCGAGGGCACGGTGCTCGCCCGCTTCCCGGCGGCGTCATGACGGGACTTTCACGGTCCTTCGGGAATTTCGGCGGCGTTCTTTGCCCGCGGCCGATCGGCGGGTTACATTTGTCCCACCGGTCGCCGCCGGGCCCCCCGGCGAAGCGGAGCCCTTTCCACGGTACGTGCGTGCGTGCGTGGAGAAACCCGCTCCTCGGCGGGCGGCGACCTGGCATTTTCCGACCTGGCATTTTCCGACTTGGCACTTTCCGACGCGTGACGCTTTCCCTGACCATCGAACCCACCTCCGCATGAGCGCCCCGGCGCCCATGCCCCTTCGCGTTCGGGTCCCCCGCTTCCTGAACCTGACCCCGGTCGTGCCGGCGATGTTCGCCGGACGCCGATCGAGTCGCCCATCGACTCGCCGATCCACTGTGCGTCGCCATCCACGCCCGCGGCGGGCGCGGACGGTTTCCTGACTCCCGCCGCGAACTCCCCGAGGAAACGACCATCTCCAGCTACCCGTCCCGCCGGCCTCCTTTCCGCGACGGTCCCATCGGACCCCGCGTGAACGATCGCATCCGCATCACCCCCATCCGCCTCATCGACGAGAACGGCGAGATGGTGGGCATCGTCGAGACCGACGAGGCCCGCATGCGGGCGATGCAGCTCGGCCTCGACCTCGTCGAGATCGCCGCCGACGTGCGGCCGCCGGTCTGCAAGATCATGGACTTCGGCAAGTTCAAGTACGAGGAGTCCAAGAAGAACAAGGCCAACCGGCAGAAGTCAAAGGGCGGCGAGATGAAGGAAGTCCGCCTCGGGCGGTCGATGAAGATCGACCCGCACGACGTGGCGATCCGCCTCGCCCAGGCCCGGCGGTTCCTCATCGAGGGGAACAAGGTCCAGATCGTGCAGAATTTCCGCGGCCGCGAGGTGGCGCACCGCTCGCGGGGCGACGAGCGGATGGCGGCGATCATCAAGGAACTCTCCGACCTCGGCCGCGTCGAGATGTCGCCGCGGATGAACGGGCGGCGGCTGACGATGATCATCGGGCCCGACAAGACGAGGGTCGAGGCATGGAAGAAGGCCCAAAAGGCGGCCGGCAAGCCGGAGCTGCCGTCGGTGCCCGACATCGTCGACGAGATCGAGGACGACGACGAGGACGAGGGCGGGGAGGAGTGAGGGGGGACGCCGCCGGGACGTGAGCGGCGGAGCGGGACTCGCGGCGCGTCGACCAGTCAAGCAAAACCCTGAACACCCGGCGCCCGGGCGCGGGACGGCCGACCCGTTCATCCACGTCGGGTAAGCCCGACGCTCCCAGCCTGCGCGCCGCCATCGCCCGGCCCGCCCCTTGACTTTTATGCAGCAGCCTGCATAATCATGCACATGGTCGCCAAGCAACGCCGCCAGGCGAAGGTCGCGGAGCTCGTCTCCCGGAACCGGGTGTGGAGCCAGCACGAGCTGGCCGAGCTCCTCGGCCGGGACGGCATCTCCGTGACGCAGGCGACCCTCAGCCGCGACCTGACCGAGCTCGGCGTGGTGAAAGGCCCGCAGGGATATCTCCTGCCCGACGCCCCGCTCGCGGCCGAGGATCCCGGCGAACGCCTCGCCCGCACGCTCCGCGGCGAACTCGTCGGCCTCGACGTCGGCGGCACGCTCGTCGTCCTTCGCACCCGCCCCGGCCACGGGAACGCCCTCGCGGTCGAGATCGACCGGGGCCGGGTGGAGGGCAGCCTCGGGACGATCGCCGGCGACGACACCGTCTTCCTCGCCGCCCGCTCGGCCACGGCCGCCGAACGGATCGCCGGCCGCTTCCGGAAGCTGGCCGGGCTCGGCTGAACGTCTCCCTCTCGCACCTCCTGACCTGGAACTCCCTCCGTTGCGCATTTCCATCGTCGGCGCCCCCGGATACGCCGGGGCCGAACTCGTCGAGATCCTGCTCGCCCACCCCGAGGCCGAGATCGCCTCGCTCCACGGCTCCGATCGCCGCGCG
>JBIKVN010000246.1:0-4669 GCA_044356865.1 Phycisphaerales bacterium
GCCAGCGGGCCTCGGCGAGGGCGGCCTTCCAGTGCTTCGGGTCGCCGCTGCGCACGAGGTTCACGAGGTGGAACGCGATCGAGCTGCCGAGGTGGCCGTTGATCGCGACGAGCCCGCGGTTCCACTCCGCAAGCGTCGACTTGTCCATCCGCGGCTTGTAGTAGAAGCCGTTCAGGAAGGCGTCGGAGCTGAGTTTCAGCAGGTTCCGCCAGCCCTCGATCGTCTCGCAGAGCAGCACGAGGTGGAAGCCGCCGTCGGCGACGCCGGTGTGCGTGCGGTCGCGGCGGTCGCCGGGCTTGCCGTCGCGGTCGGGCGCGACATACGCCTCGATGCCGAGGATCGGCTTGACGCCGGCTTCCTTCGCCTTCGCGTAGAACTCCATCGCCCCGAACAGGTTGCCGTGGTCGGTGACCGCGACGGCGTCCATCCCGAGTTCCTTGACGCGGGCGAGGAGCGGCTTGAAGCGGTTGCCGCCGTCGAGCAGCGAGTACTCGCTGTGGAGATGGAGGTGCGCGAACGTCGGCTCGGCGTCGGGCGGCGTCGGCGGGTTCGTCTGCGTGCTCGGGGAGCCTTCCGTGGCCACGGTCTTCCTCCTCCGGCGAATCCGGTGGGACGCGGATGGTACGGGTCGGCGCGGCGGGCGCGAACCCTCGGGGCCGGTCCCGGCGCTTCCTATCATGGCCGCCATGAATCCCTCGACGGGACCGGGCTTCGGGAATGCGCGGGCGTGGGCCTTCCGCTTCGGCGGCGGCCGGCTCGGCGTCGCCGAGCGGGTCTCGGGGTTCCGAGGCCGCCTCGTCGAGGGCCGGGGGCCGCTCGGCCGGCTCGTCGTGGGAATCCTGTCGGTCCTCGTGGCGGTCCCGATCTTCTTCCTGCTGCTCGGGATCGCCGCACTCGTCTTCGTGCTGGTGCTTCTCGTGGCGGCGCTCGCGGTCGCGTTCGGGCTCGTGCGGGCCGTCGCGCGAAGCCTGGGCATCGGCGGCCGGCGGGCCCCGCCGGGCGATCCCCTCGACGCCGGCCGCGAGAACGTCCGCGTGGTGCGGAAGATGGAGTGAAGGCGATTCAGGCGGCCAGGTCGGCGAGCCACGCCTCGCGCAGCCGCGCGGTCACCGGCCCGGGCTTCCCGCATCCGACCTCGACCGCCTCGACGCCGACGACCGGCAGCACGCCCCAGCTGGTGTTCGTGAGGAAGATCTCGTCGGCGCCCGAGAGGTCGTCGTAGGTCATCATCCGCCGTTCGAGGGGGATTCCCGCCGCGGCCGCGAGCTCGAGCATCCGGCCGCGGGTCACGCCCGGCAGCACCGGCGACGGCAGGGCGCCGTTCGGTTCCTCGCCGCGGGCGAATGGCGTGAGGAGCTTCCCGTCGCGCACCGCGAAGGCGTTCGAGACGCAGCCGCACGCGAGGTGGTTCGTCACCGAGAACCAGAGCGCCTCGCCCGCTCCCTTCCGCGCCGCCGCCTGGAGCTCGGCGAGCCGCGGCCAGTACCAGAGCGTCTTGTGCCCGGCGAACGGATCGAGCGGGTTCGCCTTCGCGTCGGCGACGGTGACGCGAATGCCCTTGGTGAAGAAATCCTCCGGGTACCGCGTCGGCGGCTGCACCGCGACGAGGATCGTCGGGTCGTGACGGGCCGGGGCCGCCTCGCCGCGGGCGAGGAGGTTCAGGTCGCCGCCGGTGACGGTGAGGCGGATGCGGGCGTCGGAAAGGCCGCTGCGTTCGAGGGCCTGCCGCACCACCTCGGCGAGCGGAGCCGTCTCGAGGCGGCCGGTCAGCCGAAGCGAGACGGCGCTGCGGGCAAGCCGCGCGAGGTGATCGTCGAGCCGCCAGACCCGCCCGTGGGCGACCTTCATCGTCTCGAAGAGACCGACGCCGTGCTGGAGCCCGGCGTCGAAGGCCGAGACGCGGGCGTCGCCGAGGGGAAGCCACCGACCGTTGAGCCAGACGTCCATGGCGAGGATCCCGGGAATCTCACTCGATCGCCGCGACGCCCACGAGGGCCCGCCGCGCGGGATCGGGATCGTACCGGGCCCGCACCACGAGCCACGGCCGCCCGTCGCGCGAGACGATCGCGTGGTGGGTCGCCCCCGCCGCGTCGCCGGACGGCTCTCCCTCACGAACCTCGATCGCGAGCGTCGCGGGATCGACGCCGGACAGCCGCCGCCCCAGCGCGTCGCGCACCAGCGGATCGGTCGCGGCGACCGGCCCACCGCGAACCCCCGACTCGACGAGGGCCGCGATCGCCGGCCCGCTTTCGGGCGGCAGGGCCGGGGAACCGCCTCGCCACCAGATCACGATCGCGACCGCGACGATCAGCGCCGGCGAGAGCAGCCGCCGACGCCACGAGAGTCCGCTCGGCACGAAGGACATGGCCGGATCGTAACGGGGCCCGCTACCTTGCCTCGGGTGAACCCCGCCGCCCCCGATCCGCTCGACGGCCTCGAGACCGCCGGACGCCTCGACGCCGACCGACTCTGCGGCCGGTGCTTCCACCAGCTCGACGGGCAGCTCACGCGGCGCGACCCGAGACTCGGGCTCACGATCGTCCGCTGCCCCGAGTGCGGCCTGGTCGCCGCGGTCACCGAGCAGCCGGTCTCGAGCCGCTGGGCGCGTCGCTTCGCGGCGATGGGCGCCGCCCTGCTCATGCTGGTCACGGTCGTCGCGTTCCTCGGGAACGTCGCGGCCCTCGCCGGCGTGCTGCACGTGGTGGCCCACGAGAGCGCCGCAACCTTCGTGACGCCACTGCGGGCCGCCCTGCAAGCCGAAACGGCTGATTGGAACCCCGACGATAAGGGCCGGATCCGCTTCGTCGAGGATGCCGCGTTCCGAGAGGCGGTCGGATCGGACCCGACCACCCTCGCCCTGGCCTGGAACGAGTTCCTCTTCCCGATGTCGCTGCCGATCCTCTTCGGCTCGATCGTCGGGGCGACCTTCTGGACGACCCTGACCCTCCATCGCCGGATCTGGACCTCGCTGGGGCTGGTGCTGGTCGTCCTCGGACTCGCCTGGACCTTCGCCCGCCTGCCCTTCAACATGGAATGGGCCGGCCGCACGAACGGCATCGGCTTCTACCACCTCGCGTCGGCCGCCTTCGGCCCGACCTGGCTCCTCCGGGCGTGGCTCGTGAGCCTCGCGGTCTCGATCGCGGCGGTGTTCGCGGCCCGGTTGCTCGTGCCGCTTCTCGTCCGGATCGTGCTTCCGCCCAAGCTCGTCGCCGGCCTCGCGAGCGTCTGGGACGTGAAGGCCTTCCGCGGACGGGGCGGTCTCCTACACTGATGGTCTTTCCCCGCGGGCCCGCCCCGCCCAGCCCGCCCAGCCCGCCCGTCCCGTCATGACCATCGCCAGCGTCACCAACCTTCGCCATTCCTACGGCGGTCCGCAAGTCCTCGACGGGACCACGCTGTCGATCGCCGAGAACGAGCGGATCGGTCTCGTCGGCCGCAACGGCTGCGGGAAGAGCACGCTGCTGAAGGTCCTCGCCGGCGAGCTCAACCCCGACTTCGGGATCGTCGCGGTCTCCCGCGGCTCGCGGGTCGGCTACCTGAGCCAGCACCCCCGGCTCGACCCGTCGCGGACGCTGCGCGAGGAGGCGGCGTCGGCGTTCGAGGGGCTCGCGGCGATCCAGGCCGAGCTCGAGAAGGTCTACGACGAGATGGCGACCGCCGACGGCGAGCGGCTCGAGCAGCTGCTCAAGCGGCAGGAGCATCTCGACGCGAAACTCGAGCATGCGGGCGGCTACGCCGTCGACCACCGGATCGACGCGGTGCTGCACGGCCTCGGCTTCGAGGACAGGGCGTTCGCGACGCCGGTCACGAGCCTCTCGGGCGGCCAGAAGGCCCGCCTCGGGCTCGCGAAGCTGCTGCTTGACGAGCCGGATCTGCTCCTGCTCGACGAGCCGACGAACCACCTCGACATCGAGGGCCGACGCTGGCTCGAGGAGTTCCTCGCCGACGACTACCACGGCGCCGTCGTCGTGGTGAGCCACGACCGGTGGCTGCTCGACCGCGTGGTGAACCGCATCGTCGAGATCGATCGCGGCGGCATCCGCGACTATCCCGGCAACTACGAGGCGTTCGTGCGGCTGCGGGCCGAGCGGCAGCTCACCGAGCTGCGGGTCCACGAGAAGCAGCAGGACAAGATCCGGGCCGAGACGCAGTTCATCATGCGGTACAAGGCGGGCCAGCGGGCCAAGCAGGCCCGCGGCCGGCAGACCCGGCTCGACCGCTACCGGGAAGAGACCCTCGTCGACCGTCCCGCCGAGCTGGATGTCATGAGCCTCGAGCTGCCCGAGCCGCCGCGGGTCGGCGACACCGTCGTCACCTCCGAGCACCTCACCAAGGAGTTCGGCGCGAAGCGGCTCTTCCGCGACTTCTCGCTCACGGTGAAGCCCGGCGACCGCATCGGCATCATCGGCCCGAACGGAGCGGGAAAGACGACCCTGGTCCGCACGCTGCTCGGCGACCTCGAGAGCGATTCGGGCCTCGTGAAGCGAAGCCCGCGGCTCGAGGTCGGCTGGTTCCGCCAGAACCAGGACCACCTCGACCTGTCGCTGGCGGTCTGGGAGTACCTCCAGCAGGTGATCATCGGCCTCGACGGCTCGACGCAGGCCAGCGAGCAGCAGGCCCGCGACCTCGCCGGCGCGTTCCTCTTCACCGGCAAGGAGCAGGACAAGGT
>JBIKVN010000045.1:0-16007 GCA_044356865.1 Phycisphaerales bacterium
CCGAGGCGTCCGGCGACCGCACGCGGCTTGACGACGCGCTGCAGCAGGCCTTGGATCGGGCCGCGGCGCGGCCGGTGGCGGGAATCGTGGTGCTTTCGGACGGCCGCTCGCTTCCGCCGCCCGGCCGGGCGACGCTTCGGCGATTGCAGTCGGAGGCGATCCCGATCTTCGCGGTGCCGCTCGGTTCGGAGATTCCCGGCGGCGACCTCGCGCTTGCGAAGGTCGAGTCGCCCAAGCGGGTCTTCATCGGCGACGAGGTTCCGGTGCGGGTCGAGGTCGAGCGGATCGGAGCGGGTAGCGGCGTCGCGACGGCGCGGATCGTCGACGAGGCCAGCGGCGAGGAGCTCGCCTCGGCGCCGCTCGGTGAGGCGGACGAGAACGGCCTCGCGTCGGTGACGCTGCTGCCGCGGCCGACCGCGGCGGGTCCGCGCGACTGGCGGATCGAGATCGACGGCGGCCTGGGCGACCTGGTGGCCGACAACAACTTCCGGCTTTCGCGGATCGAGGTGGTCGACCGGCCGCTGCGGGTCCTCTTTATCGAGGGCTATCCGCGCTGGGAGTACCGCTACCTCAAGAACCTGCTCATCCGCGAGAAGACCATCGACAGTTCGGTCATGCTGCTCTCGGCCGATCGCGACTTCGCGCAGGAAGGCAACATGCCGATCGCCCGGCTGCCCCGCACCGCGGAGGAGTTCGCGCTGTTCGACGTGATCATCCTCGGCGACGTCGAGGCCGGATTCTTCTCGCCCGAGCAGCTCGAGGCGATCCGCGAGCAGGTGGCCCGGAAGGGAACGGGGCTCCTGTGGATCGCCGGCGAGCGTTCGATGCCGCGCACCTGGGAAGCCAACCCGATGAGCGAGCTGCTTCCCATGCGTCCGCCCTTGGCACTTCCGGCGGCACCGGGCCCGGTGAACGCCACGGCGACGGCCTTGGCCGAGGATCTCGGCTTGTTGCGGCTCGGGGCGGGCGATGAGTGGCCGCGCGAACTTTCGGATCCGGCGTCCGGATGGTCGCGGCTGGCGTGGGCGCAGGCGATTCCGCCGGAACAGCTCAAGCCGACCGTCGAGACCCTGGCGATCGGGGTCCCCTCGGACTCGCCCGAGGGTTCGTCGGGAGACGCGATTCCGCTCATCACTTCGATGCGTTTTGGCGCCGGTGCGACGGTCTATGTCGCGACCGACGAGTTCTGGCGGTATCGCTATGGCCGCGGCGAGCGCTACACCGAGCAGGTCTGGCTGCCGTTGGTGCGGATGCTCGGTCGCGAGGCACTGGCGAGCGGTGAGGAGAGTTTCGCCTTGCGGGCCTTTCCGCCGCGGGTGCGTCCGGGCGAGCCGGTTCGGATCGAACTGCGGCTGGCCGATGCGGCGCTGTCCGAGCGGATGGAATCCGGTTTCCCGGCGACGGTGCGTCGGGAGGGAGACCGGTCCGGTGGCGGCCCCCGTGAAATCGAGCTGGTCCGACGGGGCGATTCGGCGGAATGGGTCGGGACGGCATCGCCGGAGGCCACCGGTCGGCATATCGTCCGCCTCGAGGGTGGGATCGCCGGCGGGGCCGAGGTCACTTTCGAGTGCGAACGCCCCGACGACGAGGTACGGAACTCGGCGGCCGACCACGCCACGCTGGCCGGTCTGGCCGACGGTACGGGGGGGGCGGTTCTCGGAGCCGATGATCTGGCGACGCTGGAACGCCTGCTCAAGAGACGCGAGATTCGCACCGAGGTGGTCCGTATGGAACCATTGTGGGATTCGCCTTTGGCGTTCCTGCTGGTCCTCGCCCTCGCGGGAGCGGAGTGGTTGGGACGAAGGCTGAACCGACTGGCGTAGGACCGGCAAGACCCATGACCCAAGCCCAGGCCCATCCGGTGATGCATCGCCTGCTGCTCGACCTCGAGCGGCTGGGGCGGCGGGCCCGGTGGTTGCTGGTGGCAAGAGCCGTCGCGGTCGGTTTGGGTTCGATCGTGGGCGGCATCGCCCTGGTCGCAGTGCTGGACTGGATGGTGCGTTTTCCGGGTTGGCTTCGGTTGGGGCTGCTCGCGGGACTTTCGGTGGCGATCGTCGGTTGGCTGCGAAGGCTGTTCGGGCCGGCGCTGGCCTTCCGCCCGACCGCGATTGACCTGGCGCTGCGCATCGAACGGTCGGAGCCGGCGATGGCGGGGCGACTCGCCTCCGGCGTCGAGTTCGCGGCGTCGGGGCTCGACGGCTCGAGCCCGTTTGCCCATCGCACCGTGGAGGATGTCGCGAGCCGGGTCGCGGGCGTGTCGGTCCTGGGTGCGTTGCGGCCGTCGCGACCGCTGGCGTCGATGGCGCCGGCCCTGGCCGGATTGACGGTGGCCCTGGCGTTGACCATCGCCTTCCCGCACCTGAGTTCGATCGCCGTGCGTCGCGTGCTGCTTCCGTTCGGCAGCGCGGCGTGGCCGGCCCGCACCGCGGTGGAGTCGCTGCTCGGCGAGGCCGTGCATCGGCCCAAGGGAGAAGCGGTGGTGTTGGCGGCACGGCTGGTGCGCGGCGACGACGCGGGGGCCCGCGTCACGGCGCGGGTGCGTTCGCGGCGCGGCGACTCGTTCGGTGCGGCCGAGGATCTCGTGCTCACGCGGCAGCCCGACGGCCGCTACGAGCGGGTCCTCGAGGGCGATCCGTTGCGGGACGCGATCGAAGTGTCCTTCGTCGCCAGCGATTCCGAGTCGGAACCGACGGTTCTCGAGTTCATCCCTCGACCGGCGATCGCGGCGAGTCGGCTGATGGCGACTCCGCCGGCCTATGCGGCGGGAGCTGTCGAGGCGATCGAGCGCGATCTCGGCGACGGCACCGACGAACGGGCCACCGTTCGCGAGCCGCTGCTGGCGGGCTCGGCGGTGACGCTTGAACTCGAACTCGACCGGCCGTTGCCCCCGCCGGAAGAAGCGGCCACGGGCTGGAGTCCGTGGCGACTCGGCGAGGCTCCGATCGAGGCCCGGCGCGAGTCGGGGCAACCCGAACGCTGGTCGTTGGTCTGGACGGCCGGTTCCCCCGGCATGCCCGAGACCCTTGAGCTGGGACTCGTCGATGCCCTCGGCATCGCGAACGGAGACACGATTCGCTTCCGGATTCCCTCGTTCCGTGACCAGCCGCCGGTCGCGACGGTGGTCGAGCCCGCGACCGACGAGAGCGTCCTGCCGACGGCGGTGCTCGAGGTGGCCGTCGAGGGGAGCGACGATGTCGGGTTGGCGTTCTTCGGTTCGGTCACCCGACGGACCCCGTCAGAGGGCGGCGACGCCGAAGTCGTGCGCGACACCACGACCGCCGATGCGGGCCGCCGGGTCCGTCGCGAGGAGACGCTCGATCTGGCCGCGATCGGCGCGAAGGCCGGCGACACGCTGGTGATCCGTGCGGTGGCCGAGGACGGGTTCGAGAACACCGTGCCTGATCCGGCGGCGGGTGCGGAGGGCGAGCTTGGCGTGCGGCATCCCCCGGTCGAGAGTCCGCCGCGGACGATTCGCGTGATTCCCGAAAGCGAACTCGCGCGGCAGCTGCGTGGGCAGCTCTCGTCGCTGCGGCGCGGCGCGATTCGTCTCGACGCCCAGCAGGCCGAGCTGGCCGCCGCGTCGGCGAACGACCGCTTCGACGCGGCGGGCGAGCGTGGCCAAGCCCAGGTTTCCGAACGGCTGCGTTCGGCCGGCGAGGCGATCGAGGCGGTCGAGCGGCGATCCGAGCGCAATCGCCTGGCCGACGACGAGCTGGCCGCGACCTTGGACCAGGCCCGTGACCTGGTCGACGCGGCCGAGCGGTCGTCGCAGGAGGCGAGCGCGGCCATGGAAGAGCGTCGCGCCGCGACCGGTGCCGAGGCGGCGAAGGCCGCCGGCGAGCGGGCCACGGCGGCGCAGGAGCGGGTGCGCGAGGAGCTCGAGGACCTGGTGCGCCTTCTCGATCGCGACGAGGATGCGTGGGCGATGGGTCGGGACCTCGAGCGCCTTCGTGAGTCGCTCGGCCAGGTGCGGCAGGAGACACAGGAACTCGGCCGCCGGACGGTCGGCCAGTCGACCGACAACCTTCCCGCGAACGAGCGGTCCGAACTCGAGCGGCTGACCGAACGCCAGCGTGAGGCGGCGGCCTCGTCGCGGCAACTGATCGACGAGATGCGGAAGCGGGCCGACGGCCTCGAACGCGCGGATCGGAACCGGGCCGAGGCGATGCGGAATGCGGCCCAAAAGGGCGAAGAGGGACGGGTCGCCCAGAAGCTCGAGCAGGCGGCGGCGGAGAGCGGTGAGAACCGGCTGCAGCAGGCGGCCCAGTCGCAGGAAGAGGCGGCCGAGGCGCTCGACGAGATGCAGGCGGCCCTCGAGGACATCCGCAAGGCCCGCGTCGAGGAATTGAAGCGGGCCCTCGAGAGCCTGGTGCAGAGCATCCAACGGTTGGTGCGGAACAACGAGGACGAGCTCATCGCCCTCGAGCGGCTGGACGCCGCGGATGTCGACGCGGTGGCCGATCGGGCTCGCGTGGTCGCGAAGCTCGCCCAGAACGCCCGGGCCGTCGCGGGCGAGGCCCGCGATGCCGGCGCGGAAGCGGGACGCATCGCCCGCGTGGTCGATCGGGCCGCGGACAATCTCGGGACCGCGACGAGCGCCCTCCGGAAGTCGCCGCCCGAACTTGCGGCCGCGAAGACCGCCGAGGAGCGTTCGCTCGCCTTGCTCCGCGAGGCGCTCGAGGCGGCCGAGAAGACGCGGGAAGAGGTCGAGGATCGCGAAGCCGAGCGGGCCCGGCGGGCGATTCTCGGCGAGTACCGGAAGCTGGCCGAGCGGCAGGTCTCGGTGCGGGACGCGACGGTGGCGGCCCGGCCGGCCGATCCGACGGCGCGGCTTGATCGCCGGGCCCTCGTCGAGAGTCGGCGGCTTTCCATCGCCGAGGCCGAGATCGGGAAAGACCTCGATGCGGTCGCGAAGGAACACGAGGACGTCGCGAAGTCCGCCGCCTTCGCCGAGGCCCATCGCCTCATCGGCGAGTGGACCTCGTCGGCCAGCCGCCGCCTGCAGGACGGCGACCTCGGCGAACGGACGGTCGGCGAACAGGACCTCGTGCTCGAGACCTTCGCCGGGCTGATTGAGGCCTTGAACGAGGCGGAACCGGATCGCGATCCATTCGAGGAACCCCAGGAGCAAGAGGCGGGCGGCGAGGCGGGAGCGAGCGGTTCCGGGAACGACGGCGTGCTTCCGCCGATCGCCGAGCTTCGCTTGATCCGTGGCCTCCAGCAGCAAGCCCTCGATCGCACGCGTCGGCTGGCCGGGCGCGACGAGGTGGCGGATCCGGCACGGGCCGACGCCGATCGCGCGTCGATCGCCGGCCTCCAGCAGAAGCTCGTGGACCTGGCGGCGGAGGTCATCAAGAAGATGGAGCCGACGCAGGTCGCGCCGGAAGCCACGATCGAGCCCGGACCCGCTCCGGTGCCCGGGTATCCGTCCTTTCGGCAGGAGACGCCGGTCGCTCCGGTCCCGCCGTCCGAAGCGACGCCGCCCGCGAATCCCAAGCCCCCCGAAGGTGGATCGCTCGACGACCTGCTCGGCATCGAAGGCCAGACGGAGGGTGATTCGGGCGGCGACTCGGCGGCGGTCGAGCAGGCGAAGAAGCGGCTCGACCGAAAGCTCGACGAGAAGGAGCTGGAGGGGGTGCTCAAGCAGGCCCTCGACTACATGAAGTTCTCGTCGGAGCGGATCGCCAGCCATCGGGACGTCGGCATCGATGTGCAACGGGCCCAGCAAGAGGCGATCGATCGACTCGACATCCTGATCGAGCAGGCCAAGAAGCGGCGGAAGTCTTCGAGCAGCTCGTCCTCGTCCTCGAGCCAGTCTCGGCCGCAAGGCCAGGACCAGTCCCAAGGAAGTCCGCAGCCGAGCCAGCCAACCGATGGGTCGCAGCGGCAGGACGGGACCGACGGCCAGGCCACCGAGCCGCCGCCACCGGAAGACGCATCCGCGGCCGATCGCCTGCTCGAGGAGTCGGGCGAAGAGTGGGGGCGCCTGCCGCAGCGGGTCCGTGACCTCATCCGGCAGGGTTCCCGCGATCGGATCTCGACGGTCTATCGCCGCTTGACCGAGGAGTACTACCGCCGCATGGCCGAGGACGCCGCCCGATGAATCGCTTCGCTGCACCCGGAATCTCCACGCTTCTCGTGGCGGGGATGACCGGCCTCGTTCCGCTCGCGCCGGCGCAGGACGCCGCGCCGGCACCGGCCGTCCAGCCCGATCGCGACGGCACCGAACGCCTGGCGGGAAGCGCCCAGAACAACCCCGACGCCGTCGAGATGACCCCGAAGCTTGCCGAAGCCACGACCCGCGGCATCGCGTATCTCGCGTCGTTGCAGAACGAGGACGGTTCATTCGGTCGTGGCCGCTACGGCCGCCATGTCGGCATCACCTCGCTCTGCGCGATCGCCTTCATGTCCGACGGCCATCTTCCCGGTCGCGGGAAGTACGGCGACGCGGTGCGGAAGGCCCTTGATTTCGTGGTCCGCAACTCGACCGACACCGGCCTGCTCGCCGCCGAGATGACCCACGGCCCGATGTACGGCCACGGGTTCGCGGCCCTCTTCCTCGGCGAGATCTACGGGATGAACCCCGAGGACGAGCGGGTGCGCGACGCCCTGACCCGCGCGGTCCAGCTCATCGTCAACAGCCAGAACGACGAGGGCGGCTGGCGGTACAACCCGGTGCCCTACGACGCCGACGTCAGCGTGACGATCTGCCAGGTCATGGCCCTCCGCAGCGCCCGCAATTCGGGCGTCAAGGTGCCAAAGGAGACCATCGACGCCGCGGTCCGCTACGTGCGGGCGTGCCAGAATCCCGACGGCGGCTTCCGCTACATGAAGGACACCGGGGCAAGCGCCTGGCCGCGCACGGCCGCCGGCGTGGCGGCACTCTTCTACGCGGGCATCTACGACGACCAGTCGATCGAGCGCGGCCTCGACTACCTGACGCGAACCTCGCTGCCCACCGGCAACGGCGGCCCGTTGGGCCAGGCCCACTACTTTTACGGCCACTACTACGCCGTCCAGGCGATGTACCTCGCCGGCGGCGAACGCTGGAAGATCTGGTGGCCGGCGATCCGCGACGAGCTGATCGCCCGTCAGGAGCTGAACGGCGGCTGGAACGACCAGCAGGCCGGCGAGGCGTACGCCACCGCGATGGCCCTGATCATCCTCGACATGCCGAAGCGGTATCTCCCGATCTTCCAGAAGTGAACGCATGAGAGATCGCGCACGACCTCGCGGACCGGTCCTGTCCGGACGATCACGCTCCGGCGTTGCCGGGGTCCTCCCACGATTGGCGGTCGCGCTGGCGGCCTTGGGAGGAGCCCGCGCCCTGGCGATCCAGACCGGGCCACCGCCGTCACCGCAATCCTGGACCGAGGTCCCGGATCGGCTTCTGGTGGTCGAGGCTGATGGAGCGACCTCGAAGTGCGGGTGGTTCGTGACGCTCGACGATCGGCTCGTCGCCCTCCGGTCGGTGTCGGGAACGCCGGTGCCCGAGCGACGCGACCACTCCTTTGCCGCCGTCCGGGCGGTCATCGAGCGGCAGCCGAACCACCAGCCCCTTGCGATGCCCGGCCTTCTGGCCACCGCCGACGGACAGCGCCTGCCCGGCGAGCCGCGGATCTCGGCGGGCCGCCTGCTCTGGAGGAACCGCTGGACCGGCGAGGTGGCGGTGCCTCTCGAGGACCTCGCGTCGGTGCGACTCGGATCCGAGGGCGTGATGTCCGAAGCGGGCGACGGCGATCTGGTCGAACTCGTCAACGGGGACCGCCTCGAGGGTCTCGTGGCTTCGATCGGCGTCGACGTGATCATCGAGGACTCGGCGCCGTCGCCGGGTGCGAGCGAGCGCGAGGCGGTGAAGATCCCGCTCGAGCGGGTGCGATCGATTCGCCTGCTATCCCCACGGGTCGATCCGAAAGGCCCTCGGGCCTGGTTCACCGATGGCACCGTGGCCGCCGGGCGGATCGTCGCGGACGAGGCGTCGGGTGGCATGAGGTTCATTCCGGCACTTCCTGCGTCCTCGCGCTTCGAAGAGGCCGATCGCGAATCGATCCGTGTTCGGCCCGAGGACCTTCGCGCGTACCTGCCCGAGGCCGGCGACGTCGTCGCCTTGGCGTCCCTTCCCGCGAGCGAGATGCGGTCGACCGGCTCTTGGCCGTCGTACGCCCCGCCGGATTTTTCTGCATCGAAGACCCCCGGGCCCGCGGATGCCGCCGATCTGGTGATTCACGGGGCGGGAGCGGTCGAGTGGTCGCTTCCGCCCGGAGCGTGGACGCTGGTTGCCGAGGCGTTTCCGCACGCCCCGAATGCCGCCTGGACCTCTTTCGACCTTGTCGTGCGGAACGGTTCCGAAGAGGTCTTTCGCCAGGCCTTCTCGGCCGAGAGCCCCGCGATCGAGCTGAGGGTGCCCGTCGCGAGTCCGTCGATCTCGATCGAGGTGACCGAGGGGGATCGCGGCCCGATCGCCGACGCGATCCGCCTTCGCCGGGCGCTGTTGCTGCGTCGTTGACCATTCCGCACGGCTGCCACCGGTTGCGATCCCAACGTTCAAGCAGGACCACGCTTGGCCCTGTCCCGCCGAGCGAACCGACCCGTGCCCGCACCGCGCCGTCGATGCAGGTGACGCGACGGATCGTCTCACCGAGAACCGGCCCCCAACGGTCGCGCCGCCATCGCTCGGGGCCGGTCGACTGGAAGACGGCCCGGGGGCGCACCGTCTCCACCCACGCCGCGACCGCGGGCCGCCACGAGCCGTGGTGTGGAAGCTCGAACACGTCTACTTCCATCTCCGGCGACCGCCCGAGAAGATCCCGGACCCCGTCGGTCTCGAGATCGCCGGCCAGGAGAAGTCCGAGGCGTCCATCCTCGTCCGCCCAGCGAACCTCGATGACCTGCGAGCTGTCGTTGTCTCGAGGGTAACGATCGTCGGGGTGCGGATGCAGCCAGTTCCACCGCGCCCCGAGGAAGTCCGCGGTGCGACCGAACTCGCCGATCTCGATCGGGACTCCGCGGGACCGCGCCGCACCGACCAGTCGGGCCGACTCGCCGGTCGCGTCGTACTCGGCGGCTTCGATCAGGGCTCGATTCAGGATCAGCCGATCGGTCGGAAAGCGGGCGAGGATCGCGGGCACCGCTCCGAAGTGATCCAGGTTCGGGTGGCTCACGATCACCGCCTCGAGGCGGCGCACGCCGGCCGACCGCAGCGCCGGCACGACGGTCCGGATCCCCAGCGAGCGGTGGTCGAGGCTGCCTGCATCGAAGATCACCCCGAGCGTTCCCCGTCGCAACAGGTGGCACGACCCGTCGCCGACGTCAAGCATCGTCCACTCCGGCCCCTCGGACCGGTTGCCCGAAAGGGCCGCCGTCGCCAACGGCGCCCATCCGGCGACCAGCCCGCCCAGAGCGAGTCGGCGCAGCGGCCGGAGCGTGGCCCGGCACCAGACGATCGCGAGGGCGCTTGCGATCGCCGCCCAACCCCAACCGATCCGTCCGACATCGAGATCCGGCACTTGCCAGCGGGCGGGAAGCTCGGCGATCGCGAGCACGGCGCCGGTCAGCATGATCCACACATGCGCCAACGGAATCGCCAGGCGCTCGTCGATGGCAGCCGCCCCCGCCACGGCCAGGCCGTTGCCGATGGCCAGCCCGCCGATCGGAATCGCCGGGATCGACAGCGGCAGGCCGAGCCACGAGACCTGTCCGAAATGCACGACCGAGATGGGCGTGACCACGAGCCAGACCGCGATGCAGGAGACCAAGAGCCCACGGACCGAGGCCACCAGCGCGTCGGGGACCGAGTCGGGCGCCTCGCCGGAGTCTCCGTACCACCGCCGACCGAGCGGCGTCGCGGCCCAACGCAGGGCGAGGACCGCCGCAAAGGTCAACTGGAACCCCGGATCGGCAATCGCCAGCGGGTCGGCTACCAATAGGGCGAGGGCCGCGACACCGAGCAGCGACATCGAACGGTGCCGGCGCCCCAACGACTCGGCGCTCGCGCTGGCGACCGCCACCAGACCGGCGCGGGCCACGCTTGGCTCGTCATCGACCACGACCAGATACGCCAACGCCAGCATCCCCGTGACCACGGCGGTCATCCGCCACGGTCCGCCGAACCCGCGCAGCACGATCGACGCCCCGAGACCGAGTACGGCGAAGTTGAAGCCCGAGATCGCCACGAGGTGCGACAGCCCGCTTCGCGCGAAGTGATCGCGGGTCTCGGGATCGTCGTGCGATCCGCGACCGAACAGCATGGTCATCGCGAGGGCCGGCCGCGGGTCCGGCGGACCGGTTCCGCCTTCGCCCGCCGCCCGCGCGAGCACCCGTTCGACCCGGGCGCGCAGGATCTCGCGGGCGTCGGACAGTCGCCCGGAGAGGTCGCGCGGTGCGGTCGAAAGCGTCCGGATCGAACCCGGCCCCGCGGCGATGGTGCCGACGATGCTCTCGCGGCGGCCACCGAACGGCCACGCGTCTTCGGGTCGGGGAGCCGGCCGTGGGTTCCGCGAGATCCCGGCGGGAAACAGCCAGCCGCGCACTTCAATCCGGTCACCGGGCCGTATCGGCGGTTCGGCTCCGGTCCAGGCCACCCGCAACCGCCCGCGAAGCTGCCGGCTCCCGGCCTCCGGGCCCGATTCGACCGTCACCTCTTCCAGCTCGAATCGCAGGCGATCTCCGGCGTCGAGCTCGTGGGCGATCCAGTCGGAACCCGGCGGCGGCTTCCGCGGCGACGCGACGGCGCGGCCCCGCACCGTCGCCGGCAACCCATCGAGCGGAACGACAACATCCCGACGCTCACCGCCCGGAGCGCCCGCCGCCAGTCGCGCGTGCCCCATAGGGACGATGGTCGCATCCGCCTCGGACACCGCGGCCCATCGACCGGCGCGGATCGCGAGCCCCGACCCGAGCAGCGCCACCGCCACCGCCGCCGCGATTCGGCGGGCTGCGTGTCCCCGTGCCGCCAGCCCGATCGCCACCGCGGCCGCGAGCGCCGCTGACCCGAGCACCGCGACCTCGACCTCGGCGTGCCGCGTCCACGCCCCGAACAGCGGCGGAATCCCGCAGCCGATCGCGAACGCCACCGCCGCCGAGGGCACGATCGGCCCTTCACGCCTCGAGTTCGATCTCGAACGGCGCGTCATCCCACAACTCCTCGTCATGCCACGGCATGGTTCCCCCCCGAGAGCCCGCGATCGTCGACCGTCGGCCCGTCACCGAGCCTACCGCGGAAAATCCCGGTTCCGCCGTTTGACGACTTTTTCCCGGCGCGACGGTTACACTCGCGCCGGTGTTCCTCGCCGAGTCCATCATTCACACCGTCAACCCGTTCCTGATCGACTTCGGGGGCGGCTTCGGCATCCGCTGGTACGGCCTGTCCTACCTCGCCGGCTTCCTGGTGGCCTGGCTGATCCTGCGTTGGCTGGCCCGGCACGGCCGCACGCCGCTGTCGGACGCCCAGGTCGGCGATCTGCTCACCTACCTCGTCGTCGGCGTGATCGTCGGCGGCCGGCTCGGCGACGTCCTCTTCTACCACCAGTCGCTGCTCTGGAAGTTCGGCGGATCGTTCCCCTTTTGGGGCGTCCTCGAGATCCACAAGGGCGGCATGTCAAGCCACGGCGGGATCGTGGGCGTGATCGTCGCCTGCGTGGTGTTCGCGCGAAAGTGCCGCGTCCCGTGGTTGCATGTCACCGATCTCGCTGGCTTCGCCGCCCCGCCCGGCCTCGCCTTCGGCCGGCTGGCCAATTGGGTGAACGGCGAGTTGCCGGGGAAGCCGCTGCCGGCTTCGATGCAGGGCGAGCCGCCGTGGTGGAGCGTGAAGTATCCCGAGGAACTCGTGACCGATGGCTTCGCGAGATCTTCCGAGCTGGCGGAGCTGCCGGCGGTGAAGGCCCTTGCGGCGCGGGCAGCGGCCACCGGCGATTCCCTGGCGGATGTCGTGTACCGCGCGTGCTACGCCGGCAACCGCGAGCTGGTCGAACAGGTCGCCCCGCTGTTGACCGCCCGCTTTCCGAACAACTTCATCCAGGCGGCGACCGACGGCATCGGTCTGGGGCTCGCGATGCTGCTCGTCGGGCTCGTTCCCCGCAAGCCCGGCGTGCTCTCGGGCACCTTTCTCGCGACCTACGGCGCGCTCCGGATCGCGAGCGAGAGCTTTCGCGAGCCCGACGAGGGCGTGCACTCGATCGGCCCCCTGACGCTCCCGATGCTGCTGAGCCTGGGCATGGTCGTGGCCGGCCTCGGACTGGTCGCGGCGTGCTCGCGCCGCCCATCGCCCGCGTTCGGCGGTCTGCTGCGTCGGGATCCGCAGGCGTGAGCGAGCGGATCTCGACGGAGGCTCGCTCGCGCATCATGCGGTCGATCCGGGGGCGTGACACCGGTCCCGAGCGGGCGGTGCGTTCGATCGTGCACTCCCTGGGCTTCCGCTTCCGGCTGCACCGCAAGGACCTGCCGGGCACGCCCGACCTCGTCTTGCCGCGGCATCGCACCGTGATCCTCGTGCACGGATGCTTCTGGCATGCGCATCGGTGCCGGGCCGGCCGGGTCGAGCCGCGATCGAACGCCGCATTCTGGCGGGCGAAGCGGCTCGCGAATCGCACGCGTGACGCACGGGTACGGGCGGCCTTGCGGGCGCGAGGCTGGACGGTCATCGAGATCTGGGAATGCCAGCTGAAGGATCCCGAAGCCGTCGCGCGACGGCTTCGCGCGACGCTGCGAAGTTCGCCCGCGGTCACTTCGCGGACGATCCGCTCCGGCCCGGCATCCAGACTTCCTGCAACAGCGCGCGGAGCACGTCGTTCCCCGGGTTCCCGGTGACTTCCGCCAGGCCTTCGAGGATGAGCGGGCGATCCTCGAGCTGGTGACCGAGGTAGGCCAGCAGCAGGCCGAACGAGTCGGCGTCGGTCTTGCCGGCAATCCGGGCCCGCAGGGCCTCGACGGCCTGACGAAGCCGCTCTTCCTTCGGAAGCAGTCGAACCTCATACCGGGTGTCGATCATTTCGGGATACGACGAGAAGAGTTCGCGGAAGGAAAGAGCCGCGGACAGGTAGAGCCCGGCCCCGAGCTGGCTGTTTCCGAGTCCGGCGATGAGCATCGGATTGCCGGGATTCAGGGCGAGCGCGTCGGTGAAGTTGCGCTCGGCGGCGAAGAACTCGCCCTTGGCGATGTTCTCCTGTCCTGACCCCACCAGTTGATCGACGCGGGCCCGGTCACCCGGCGAGAGGTCGCCGATCTTTCCGCCATGACGCAGATTCTCGGCGAGCCGACGGATCTTTTCGGCGTTCAGCAATTCCCGCTCGATCTCCTCGCGCTCCTCGTCCGACGCCTCGGGTTCGACGGAGTCCATCGGGTCGGGGGAAGCGGCCTCTTCCCCGCGGCCCGGAAGGCCCGTGCGCGGATCGATGCCCGGCTCGACCGGCTTGGTCAGGTCCGGAGTCAAGTCGACCTTCGGCCGCGGGGTCGGGGGTGGGGCTCCGCGAAGCGATCCGCGCAGCGAATCCAGTTCCTTCCGGACTTCCTCGATCATCCTCGGATCGGCCATCACGTTGACGTTCGGCGCGTCTGCGTAGGCGCGAAGCACGTTCCGCACGATCTGGTCGTAGGCGTCGCCCGACGACTGGTCGCCCAGCGAGATAGGTTCGATCCGGGCGTTGGTCGCCGCGCTCCGCGACAGCGGCGAGACGAAGGCGTCCTGGGCCATGTCCGCCACGATCTTCCCGCGGGCGATCTCCTCGCGGGCGACCGCCTTCTCGAACAGCGAAAGTCCTGATTTGGCGAGCGGATCGGCGACCTTCTCCATCCGCATGCCTTGGATGGGTGAAACAAAATAATTCACTTGGTTGTTCCGGCTGTCGAGACCCTGGGCGAACTCGATCGGCTGGGCGTTGAACTGCACCACGCTGCCGATGTTGAGGGCCGAGTTCTGGCGATCGAGCCGCAACCGGGCGTCCGGGCGGGCCGCCATCGGCTGGTTGCTCGGGATCGTCTCGATCGGGGTCGTGGCCCGGCGGTACTCGAACTGGCCGATGCCTTGGGCGATCTGGAACTGGTCGGCGCTGCGGACCGTCTGCACCCACACCGGGTTCGACTCGGCCGAGTACGACTCCCAGCGGAAGAGATCATCCGAACCGACCCGGGCCCGGAAGTCGGTGTCGGCCCGATACCCGACCGATCCGCGGAACCCGCGCCCGCCCGCCACGTTGTTGGTCACCACGAGGTTGCGGGCGTTGTAGTCGACCTTCGCCGTCGGCGCGTTCATGCCGCCGCTGTAGACGCCGAGGTTCGCATCAAGCGCGTTGCCGTTGGGCATGACCTGCCCGCCGCGGCCGCCGCCGAGAGCGCCGCGGGCCTGGCTGCGGATCGCCGTGGGCGACAGGGCGGTGGAGACACCGGAGGGGGCGTCGAGCGCGTACTGCGCGACCGCACTCTCGGCGAGCATCGAGGTCGCGATGGTGGCGAGGAACGCGGCAAGGCCGCCGGCAGTCGGGCGCGGAGCGAACGGGTTCATGAAAAACTCCTTGGATCCAAAAAGGGGTCTGACCCGTGAAGGACTCATTATCGGCGCGCGGGCGGGGCGAAAGCCAGCATCCCGATGGGCCTTGGTGGCGCTTCGCATCCGCTCAGGGCGAAACCGGCGAGGTTTCCTCCTCGGTGGGGTCCGCTGACGGGGCCGAGCCCGGATTATCCGCCCCGAAACCACCCAGCAGCGGCAGCATCAAGGTGTCGTAGACCTCATCGAGGCATTCCGGTCGCGATGCGTGGGCGACGTGCACGACGCTGCCGTCGGTCCAAGCCAGCGCCAGCCGTTGCCCGAACCCGTCGCTCGAGACATCGATGGTGATCGGCCGGTTGATCGGCACGAACCGCGGCCGGCCGAACTCGTCGTACACGATGAACTGCTCGTCATCGGGGATGAGCGTGAGGGTCACGAACTCGCGGTTACCGGCTACGCCCCGCACGAAGACCACGTTCGCCGCCGAAGCGCCGCTTGGCGTGCCCGGAACCCGGGTGGCCCGCGGGGCGAGGACGCGAAAACCGTGCGTCGAGAGGTCGGGCAACCGCATCGGCACCCCGACGATCCGCGACGCGGCGGCCGAGACTTCCGCGACCGACGGCCCCGCCTCGACCGGACCGGTCCCGTCGGTCCCCGGAGTCTCTTTCCCCATCGCGTGGATCGCGTCGAACACCAGCTCGTCGTGCACGCTTCGGGTCACGTCGGCCAGCTCGAACAGCGAGGTCCCGAGCGTCGGGTTTCCCCGGTTGCCGAGCGACGGTCCGTACACCCCGAACAGCACCGCGAATGCGACCAAAGCCAGCGACGCGGCGACCGCAAGGCCGCTCCAGGCGGCCCGTTGGGCCGTCGCGTCGAGTTCCTGATGGTGCCTCGCGCTATCCGGACGCTCATCCACGATCGCCATGCTACGCGGTTCCGTTCGCCCGGTTGCCGCAACCGCAGGTTTCCCTCTTCCCTACACTCTGCCCCATGGCTTCGACCGAAGACGCCACGCCCTCCCCCGCCGGTCCCTCGCCCGCCGCGATCGCCCGCACGCTGGCCCGCCACCCGCGGCCGCTTGGCGGCGACACCGCGCGAAGCGTCGGTTCGCCGGTGGTTTCGTTGACCGGGTACGTGCTGAACAACGATCCCGGCGCGCACCAGGTCAAGATCGGCAAGAAGCCCGAGTGGCTGCGGGCCCGCGTCCCGGGCGGCGAGGGCTATGAGCGGCTCAAGAAGATCATTGACGAGCACCGGCTGCATACGGTGTGTCAAGAGGCCTCGTGCCCGAACATGGGCGAGTGCTGGAGCCGTGGCACCGCGACGATCATGATCCTCGGCGACACCTGCACCCGCTCGTGCGGCTTCTGCAACGTGAAGACCGGCAAGCCACCGACGCTCGATCTCGACGAGCCGCGGCGCGTGGCGGAGAGCCTCGCGTTGATGAAGCTCAAGCACGTGGTGATCACGAGCGTCAATCGCGACGAGCTGGCCGACGGCGGCGCCGCGATCTGGGCCGAGACGATCG
>JBIKVN010000247.1:0-4654 GCA_044356865.1 Phycisphaerales bacterium
CGCCCTGCGGCAGGCTCGCCGGCTGCCGCAGGATCGTCTCGGCGAGGCCGAGCAGGTGCCGCGCGGCGTCGGGGCGGAAGGCCAGCGGACCGCGGATGCCCGGGGCGTCGATCGGCAGCGTGATGTGCGCCATGCGGCGATGGTAGCGGTCGGCCCGCTCAGCCTCGCCCGGCGGCCTCGCGATCGCCGCCCGGCATCATCCGGATGGATGATCCGGCCTCTCGCTCCAGATCCGCCGCCACAGCCCGCCGAGGCGATCGAGCCGCACCGCGGCCGGCAGGCGACGGCCCTCGACCGGCCGCCAGTGTGGATTCCCGCGGGTCGCGACCGCGTGCCGGAAGACGTAGTCCGGATCCTGCCCCATGCGGAGGTCGGTGATCACCAGCTCGTCGCGATCGACGCCGGCCCGCACGAAGCCGTTCGCGAACCAGCGCAGCCGTTCCGCCGCCGCGACCGTCGCGGCCGACTCGAGCAGCGCCCGCCCCGACGGGCGGACGGTGAACTCGATCGTCCCGTCGTCGGCGACGAGCGAGTCGAGGCCCTCGAGGTCGTCTTCCCCGTCGATCGCGACCACCCGCCAGAGCAACGTATTGAAAGGGGTCGGCGTCACGAAGATCGGGGCCTCGGCCCGGCCGAGGGCGGCGAGCGAGGCGCGGGCGTTCCGGGCGACCGTCTCGCGGGCGACCCACGACCAGCCGAGATAGGCGGTACTCGCCAGAAGGCCCGCGACGAGCCAGGTCCTGGCCCGGGGCGACCGGGGACGGGCCACGACCGCGACCGCGGCCAGCACGAGGGGCAGCGTGTAGAGCGGATCGATGATGAAGACCGTCGCCCACGCGACCGGCGGCGGATCGAACGGCCACCAGAGCTGCGTCCCGTAGGCGGTGTGGGCATCGAGCACGGGATGCGTGAGGAGGGCCAGCATCACCGCGGCGAGCCACGCCCGCGGGCTCTCGCGGACGGGCGGCCACCAGCGGCGCAGCCCGAGCCAGATCACGAACCCGAGCGGAGCCAGCACGAGGAGCGAATGGCTGAAGCCCCGGTGCATCGTGAAGTTCTCGACGGGTCCGCCGAAGTCGATCGCGACGTCGAGGTCGGGCAGCGTGCCGAGCGCCGCCCCGAGGACCAGGGCCGACCGCCGCCGCCCCGCCGGCACGCAGGCGGCGGCGACGCAGGCCCCGAGCGCGACCTGGGTCAGCGAGTCCACGGCGGGCTCCTCACCTCGGGGGCTCGTACGCCAGCGGCGCCTCGGGCCCGAGCGGCCAGCCCGCCGACCACCAGACGAGCAGGAACGCCGTCCACGCGAGGAAGAAGACCACGCTGAAGGGCAGCATCAGGCTGATGAGCGTGCCGAGCCCCGCCTGCGGCCGGTACTTCTGCAGCACCGCGAGGATGATGAGGAGGTAGCTGTTCAGCGGCGTGATGATGTTCACCACGCTGTCGCCGATCCGGTACGCGGCCGTGGTCAGCTCGGCGCTGATCCCGACCATCATGAACATGGGGATGAAGATCGGGGCCATGACGCCGAACTTGCTCAGCATGCCGCTGAGGGCGAAGTCGCCGAAGACCACGAGCAGCGTGAACAGCACCAGCAGCACCGGCACCGGCAGGTCGGCCTGCACGAGGAGCGACCCGCCCGCGTAGGCCAGCATGCGGTCGAGGCGGGTGTAGGCGAAGTAGTTGATGAACTGCCCGAGGAAGAACGCGATCGCCAGCACCGGCACGATGCTGCGGATGCCGTGGTAGATGCCCTCGACGAGGTCCCGCTGCGAGCGCAGCGTGCCGACCGTCATGCCGTAGACGATGCCCGGCACGAGGAAGGCGAGGAAGATGATCGGGACGATGACGTGCGACCAGCGCTCGCCCGGCGGCTCGACGAGGCGGGCCCGGGCCGCGGTCTCGACGACGACCAGCGGCTCGCGGGCGAGGACGTCGTTCGCGGGGGCGGCGGTCGCCGTGCCGCCGGGCAGGATCTCGACCGCGTGCTGCACCACGACTCGGCCGTCGGCCAGCGTCGGCTGCCCGAACCCGTGCAGCGGCATGCCCGGGATGAAGATGAGCGCCGCGAACCCGCCGAGGACCACGGCCATCGCGGCCAGGGCCCCGACCAGCCCCCGCCGCTCGCGACCGGACAGGGCCATATCGGTCGCCGCCGAGGTGTCGCCCGACGCCGCCGCCTGCCGCATCAGCCGCGGCTCGACCACGAGATCGGTCACCAGCCAGCCCGCCAGCATCACCACGATCGCGGAACCGGCCTTGAAGTAGGCGTTGTGCAGGTAGTTGACGGTGTACTCGGGGGCGATCACGCGGGCCGCGTCCTGGGCGAACCCGGTGAGCGCCCCGTCGCCGCCGGTCGGGAAGAAGCCGCCGCCGAAGCCGCCCGCCACGCCGGCAAACGCCGCGGCGAGACCGGCGATCGGGCTGCGGCCGACCGCGAGATAGAGAGCCGCGGCGAGCGGCGGCAGGATGATGTAGCCGGCGTCGCTCGCCACGCTGCTGTTCGCGCCGATCAGGATGATCACCGGCGTCAGCAGCTTCCGCGGCGTGATGAAGGCGAGGGCCCGCATCAGGGCCGAGAAGAGCCCGAACTTCTCGGCGAGGCCGATCCCGAGCATCGCCACGAAGATGAGGCCGAGCGCCGGCAGCGAGGTGAAGTTCCGCAGCATCGACGAGAGCATCCAGTAGATGCCCTCCGGGGTCAGCAGGCTCTGCGGCTCGATCGGGGCCCCGGTCGGCACGAGTTCGGTGACGACCTTGCCGCGCCCGTCGCGCTGCGGCTCGAGCACCGGCTGGCCTTCGGCGTCGACCTGCGGCTGGCCCGCCGCATCGACGGCTGGCTGCATCACGACCCGCGGCTGCACGGGCGTGACCTTCCAGCCGAGCGAATCGCCGATCGCCGCGACGGCGATGACCAGGGCCGCGAGAATCACGAAGATCAGGGCGGGTTCGGGCAGCTTGTTGCCGACCCATTCGATCCAGTCGAGGACGGAACGCCGTTGCGGCTGCGACATGGGGCCTCCGGGGGGACGAAGGTTAGCGGGTTCGCGGTGAGGGGGAAGGGAAGCCGAAGCGGCTTAGGCGTTCCGTCCGGGGCGATCGCGGACCGCCCGTCCCGGTGACGGGCAGGACGATCATCGCACCGCCCTGGGAGCGTCGGCCGCAGGCCGACGCTTCATGAGGCCCGCTCAAAACTGCTCACCGCCCTCCCAACAACCCCACCGTCGCCTCCGCCACTCCCGTCGCCGACGCGGGATTCTGTCCCGTCACGAGCCGTTCCGAAACCGCGACCTTCGGCGCGAAGTTCGCCGCCTCGACGAACCGGCCCCCCCGCTCGCGCAGCCGCGACTCGAGCGCGAACGGCACC
Source organism: Phycisphaerales bacterium (assembly GCA_044356865.1). Classification (GTDB taxonomy): domain Bacteria; phylum Planctomycetota; class Phycisphaerae; order Phycisphaerales; family SM1A02; genus JBEIUL01. Next base: position 3,365 of record JBIKVN010000247.1, read on the forward strand.
ACCGTCTCGAGCTGCACCGCGACTTCCTCTTCATCCGTGAACGACGAGACTTCCTTGCCCGTGACGAGGTAGGTGCCGTCGGCGAGCTTCGCGTTCACGAGCGCGGCCGGCCCGTGGCACACCGCGGCCACCACACCGCCGCGGGCGTAGACGGCCCGGATCAGCTCCTGCACGCCGGCGTCATCCGGGAAATCCCACATCGTGCCGTGCCCGCCCGCGAAAAAGACCGCGTCGTAGCGGGCGGGATCGACGGCGGTGATGGCGACGGTCTCGCGGGTGCGGGCGACCAGCGAGGGGTCGTCAAGGAAAGCGGCGTTGATCGGGTCGCTGACGTCGACGCCGTCCATGGGGGCGAGCCCGCCCTTCGGCGAGAGGAAGTCGATCTCGTAGCCGGCGGCGCGGAAGACCTCGTGCGGGTGCGTCGCCTCGGAGAGGTAGAACCCCGTCGGCTTGCCGGTGTCGCCGAGCTGGCCGTGGTTGGTGAGGACGATGGCGACGCGCTTCGGGGCGGGCGCCGCGGTGCAGCCGAAGCCGGCGAACACGGCGACGAGGGCGAGGAGGCGGACAAGGAGGGAGATGCTCATGGGCGGAAAGCGTACGCGAAGCGGTATGGCCTCACCGGTACATCCCGGGCACATGGGTAACACCTGAGTGCAGGCACATGGGTGACAGGTCCGGCAGTCTGCGGAGACCCTCCGCGGATGCCTTGGAAGGAAACCTGCGCCGTGTCGGAACGACATCACCTGGTGGAACTGGTCCGTGAGGGGATCGGGGTCTCGGAAGCGGCCCGGACGCTCGGGATCTCCCGGAAGACCGCCTACAAGTGGCTGTCCCGCCATGATCTCGGGGGCGTGGCGGGCCTGGCCGACCGGAGCCGTGCGAGGCACACGCAGGAGCACGCGACGCCGGTCTGGCTTCGCGAGACGCTGGTCGACCTTCGGTTGCGGACCGGTTCCGGGCCGAGGCAGCTGCTGTTCCTGATCGGTCGGAGGATGCCTGAGGTGCGTCTGCCGTCGGTGAGCACGGTGTCGTCGATCCTGAGGAAGGCCGGACTGGTCGAGGGGAAGCGGTCGCGTCGCCGCGATGCGGAGCTTCGTGGCCCGACGGGTCCGTACCGGGCGGGGACGGCGCCGAACGAGCAGTGGACGGTGGACTTCAAGGGGCACTTCCGGCTCGGGGACCGTTCGGTGTGCCACCCGCTGACGGTGCAGGACGACGCGTCGCGGTACCTGCTGTGCGTGGACGGCCACGGCTCGACGTCGACGGCCGCGGTGCTGTCGAGCTTCGTCC
>JBIKVN010000248.1:0-4638 GCA_044356865.1 Phycisphaerales bacterium
CTCGTCTCGCTCGAGATGGGGAAGATCCGGCCCGAGGGCCTCGGCGAGATCCAGGAGGCCATTGACATAGCCGACTTCGCGGTCGGGCTCTCGCGGCAGCTCTACGGCCTCTCGATGCACTCCGAGCGGCCCTCCCACCGGATGTACGAGCAGTGGCACCCGCTCGGGACGATCGGGATCATCACCGCGTTCAACTTCCCGGCCGCGGTCTGGGCGTGGAACTCGATGATCGCCGCGACCTGCGGCGACGCGTGCATCTGGAAGCCGAGCCTGGTGACGCCGCTCGTCGCGATCGCCTGCACGGATCTCGTGGCGAAGGTGATGCGCGAGCAGGAGCTGTTCCGTCCGGAGGGCCTCGACCCCGCCGACCTCTTCCCGCTGGTCATCGGCACCGACGCCGAGGTCGGCGAGCCGATGGTCGCCGACCGCCGCCTGCCGCTCATCTCGGCGACCGGCTCGTGCCGCATGGGTCGCCGCGTCGGCCAAGTGGTCGCGGGCCGGCTCGGCCGGTGCCTGCTCGAGCTCGGCGGGAACAACGCGATCATCGTGATGCCGGATGCCGACCTCGAGCTGGTCACCCGCGCCGTACTCTTCGGCGCCGTCGGCACCGCGGGCCAGCGCTGCACCACGACGCGGCGGCTGCTCGTACACGAGTCGATCGTCGACGGGCTCTGCACGCGCCTCGTGAAGGGCTACCAAAGCGTCCCGATCGGCGACCCGCTCGCCGCGGGGACGCTCATGGGCCCGCTCGTGAACGCCGCGGCGGTCGACTCGATGCGCCACGCGATCGGGCGGGCGGAAGCCGAGGGGTGCACGACGCTCTGCGGCGGCCTGCCCGGGCTCGACCGCATGAAGGCCAAGCCCGGCCACTTCGTCGAGCCGACGATCATTCGCGTCCCGCACGGCAAGGTCCCCGCGATCTGCCGCGAGGAGACCTTCGCGCCGATCCTCTACGTCTTCGGCATCAAGGACCTCGACGAGGCGATCGAGATCCAGAACGGCGTCGACCAGGGACTCTCGAGCGCGATCTTCACCGACAGCGTCCGGGCCGCGGAACGCTTCCTCTCACCGGACGGCAGCGACTGCGGCATCGCCAACGTGAACATCGGGACGAGCGGGGCCGAGATCGGCGGGGCGTTCGGCGGCGAGAAGGACACCGGCGGCGGCCGCGAGTCGGGCTCCGACTCGTGGAAGCAGTACATGCGACGCCAGACCTGCACCATCAACTTCGGCCGCGACCTGCCGCTCGCCCAAGGCATCACGTTCGGATGAACGAAACGGGGGCGACCCGCGCGGGTCGCCCCCGAAACCTTCGTCCGGTCGGCAGGGAAGGACCTGGCCTCAGCCCTTCCGCCGCTTCTCCGCCTCGTCCTTCGGCATCACCGTCACCTTCTCGATGACCACCGTCTCGAGCGGCACGTTCGGGAAAGGCCCCTTGCCCTGCGGCGTGGTCGCCATCTTCTGGCCGGTCGGCACGGTCTTGATCCGGTCGATGGTGTCCATGCCGTCGATGACCGTCCCGAAGACCGCATAGGCCGCGCCGCCCCGCGGGACATCGAGGGCGTCGTTGTCGATCACGTTGATGTAGAACTGGCTGGTCGCGCTGTCCGGGACGTTCGTCCGGGCCATCGCGATGGTGCCGCGCTTGTTCTTGAGCCCGTTCTGCCACTCGTTCTTGATCGGCGCGTCGGTCTCCTTCTGGACGAGGTTCTTGTCGAACCCGCCGCCCTGGATCATGAAGCCGTCGATGACCCGGTGGAAGACCGTGCCGTCGTAGTAGCCCTTGTTCGCGTACTTCAGGAAGTTCTCGACCGAGAGCGGGGCCTTGGTCCGGTTGAGCTCGAGCACGATCTCGCCCTGCGAGGTCTTCATGAGGACGAAGACCGTCTCATCGGCGGCCGGCGCCGGGGTCGCGACCGGGGCTGCGGTGGGCTTCGCGGGTTCGGCGACGGGCGGGGCCGCGGGGGCCTGTGCGAACGCGCCGAGCGAGATCGCGAGCGAGGCGAGGACGGCCGGGAGACGACGGGCGATCGGGCGGGGCATGCGGAGGTTCCGGAACCCGTCGCGCGGACGCGAACGACGCGATCGCGAGACGGGGACGCGAGGCGGGGATGATAGGGCGGCGGCTCACGCCCGCGGGCTACACTCCGCCCCCCGGGTCCCGCCGGGGAACTCCCCCGATGAGCGGTTCCCACTCCCCCGACGGCTCCCCGGCGAACTCCGCCCCCGTCCGCCCCTCGCGCGGACCGGTCACCGCCGTGCTCGACCTCTTCTCGAGCGTCCGCTTCGGCATCACGCTGCTGTCGGCGCTCTTCGTCTACATGAGCGTCGGGTCGGCGGGGATCCTCTACCCGGTCCACCCGAACATCTTCCATCCCGCGGCGTGGCGGCACGAGCAGCTGCGGCAGTGGCGTCCGTTCGAGATGACCGAGTTCGAATGGTTCCACTGGTGGCCGTTCGACCTGCTGCTGGTCCTGCTCGCGGCGAACATCACCATCACCACCCTCCGCCGCATCCCGCGGAACGCGGTGCACGCCGGGGCGTGGATCGTGCACGCCGGGCTGCTGCTCATGCTGCTCGGCGGGTGGATCTACTTCGGCACCAAGGTCGAGGGCGACGCGCCGGTCGTCCGCCGCCGCCTCGTCGCCACGCTCGCGAACGCCGGCCCCGACGCCCCGCGGGTCGAGATGATCGCGAGCCCGGGCCAGACCGCGACGCTCGACGCGGGCGACCGCCGCTACCTGCTCGAGGTCACCGACATCGACCCCGAGTGGGAGATGCAGTCCGAGGCGGCGAAGGGCGAGCGGGCCTACTCGGTGAACGTGAGCGTCCGGCAGGAGACGCAGGACGGTTCGCAGACCTTCCTGCGGCAGCTGCTCGCGGGCCATCCCGAGCACACCGAGGATGTCCTCTTCACCGGCGACGAGCGGCAGCCGATGAAGCGGGCCCTCAAGGAGACGGGCAAGCCGCTCCTCGACGAGACGCTCGTGCTCTCGCTCGAGTACGACCCGGCGGAATGGTTCTACCTGAAGAATGACTTCCAGAAGGCGTTCGCGCTCTATGTCCGGCGGCCCGGCGAGACGCGGTGGGTCGAGCGGCCCATCGAGGGCCTGCCGCTCTACAACGACTGCATCGCCAGCCGCGAGGAGGTCACCGAGGCCGGCGGCGAGCCGCCGATGCCGATCGACCCGATTGATGTCGCGGTGCCGGCGACCGATCCGGCCGACCCCGCGCCCACGACCGAGCTGCGGCTCACCGGGTACCTCCGCTACGCGATCGAGCGCACCCAGTTCCTGCCCGCGGGCCCCGGGGCCCCGTTCGATCCGGTCGCGATCCTCACCCTCGCCGCCGACGACGGCTCGCGCAGCCCGTACACGCTCAAGGCCCTCGACCCGCGGCGGAACAAGGCCGATCGCGGCCTCGTCCAGTTCCGGGCGATCCGCGGCGAGGAGGAGCTCGGGCGGCTGCGGAACCCGCCGACGCTGGTGATCCGGGTGCCCGCGGCGGGCGTCGAGATCCGCGAGCCGGTCCGCGAGGTCGCCCTCGGCCGCGCCGAGGCGGAATTCGTGAAGATTGGCGAGACCGGATATTCCTATCGGGTGATCGCGGTGCAGGACGACATCGTGCTCTCCCGCGGCAGCGCCAGCGTCGCGATCGTCGAGCTCGAGACCCCGGGCGGGGCGTTCCGCCGCTGGGTGTTCGACGAGCCCGCGCTCACCCGCGACGTGACCGAGGAGTCGCTCGCCCGGCTCCGCACCGGCGAGCCCGACCCGCACGGCGGGGCCCTGGTCGCCGACCCGTCGATCGAGATCCGCTACGAACCCGGCCACGGCATCGCCCTCCTGACGCTCGTGGCCGGTCCCGATCCCGAGCGCCTGCGGCTCGTGAACGCGATCGGCGAGGGCGAGGCCACGGTGATCGAGGTCGCGAAGGGTCGCGGGACGAGCCTGCCCGCGGGCCTCGTGCTGCGGATCGACGACTACCTGCCGAGCGCGGTCGAGGTCACGCGGCCGTTCGTGATTCCCAAGCGCCAGCGCGACCGCGACGCCGGCCTCCAGTTCACGATGGCGAAGCTCGAGTCGCCGGGGCCCACCGGCCCCGAGTCGCGGTGGATCCCGTACCACATCTATCCGTTCGAAGGCGAGCGCGAGGTCTTGCGGCGCTATCCCTACCGCCCGACCCGCATCCGCCTCGCCGAGGGCGGCGAGCTCGAGGTGATGCTGTCGCGGCAACGGCTTCCGATGCCCTCCGAGGTCGCCCTCGATGAGTTCATCCTCACGGCGCATGTCGGCGGCTTCACCGGCGAGACCTCGACGATCCGCGACTACACCAGCATCCTTCGCTTCCGCGACGGGCCCGGCGCCCCGTGGAGCGATCCGGTGCCCTCGAGCGTCAACAAGCCCGCGACCTGGGAAGGCTTCTCGTACTTCCAGGCCCAGTGGGATCCGCCCGACCCGGCCCGGGAGAGCGCCCCGCGGGCCTCGCGCGGCCTCAACTACACCGTCCTCGGCGTCGCGAATCGCAACGGCGTCTGGACGATGCTGGTCGGCACGGTCGTCTCGTGCCTCGGCATGATGTATGCGTTCTACGTGAAGCCGGCCCTGCGGCGGAAGCGGCTCGAGGAGGCCCTCGCGGCGA
>JBIKVN010000046.1:0-15927 GCA_044356865.1 Phycisphaerales bacterium
ACCACGCGGTACTGCCCGCTCTCGGGATCCTCGCCCTCGGGCACGGTCGTGAAGACCAGCCGGTCGGAGCCGTTGCGGCCGCCGATCACCCCGACCCACCACGAGCCGTCGGGAAGGTCGTCGCCCGACTGGACCTTCACCGGCTGGAGCCGGCTGATGCCGATTGAGTTCGGCCGTCCCGACGCGAGCCGCCACGGCCCGCCGGTCGAGGGCGGCAGCACGAGCGAGACCGGCTCGCCGAGGTCGAGCTCGAGCCCGGCCTGCTCGGCGACCAGCTGCACGACGGTCTCGTTCGCGGGAATCGGCTTGCCGGGCGTGCCGCACGCGGCGAGGGCGAGCGGGACGGCGAGGGGCGAAAAACGAAAGATATTCATTGGACGGTGACCTCGACGACGCTGGTACCGGCGGGCGGCGTGTCCTTCTCCCACGGTCGGGCGAGGGAGAACGTCAGCGTCGCCGTGCCGGGGCGGTGGAAGGTGACCGGGAAGACCCACTCCATCGGGCCGCCGAGCGGGCGGCCGCCGTAGCCGCCGAGGGCGGAGGAGGCGAAGTCGCGGGTCTCGACCGGGCCGATCGAGGCGACCGCGGGATCGGAGGAGGTTGCGGTCCACCCGTAGCCGGTGCCGGCGTTCGCCCGCAGGACGAACGGCCGCGAGCCGACCGTCTCGACGAGGGCCGAGGGGCCGGGTGCCGGGATGAACTCGGGAGCGCCGCCGCGGCAGCCGGCGAGGGTGGCGGCAAGCGTGACGACGACCAGCGGACGGACGGCGTTCATGGCGTTCATTTGGGGAAGACCTCCGGAGGCGAGCGAAAATCGTACCCGGAACTTGTGCGGTTCCGCGGCGAGTCGCGCCGATCTCCGGTCGCTTGCGCGGCGGTGGGCCGCGCGAACGCCCAAACACGCCTCATCGGCAGCCGCCGGGCGGAGCCCGGCCGCGTTCCCTCGGGAGGATCCCATGTCCGAAACCGCGTCGACCCCGGCGGGCGGCCGCAGCCCGCGCCTCGCCCTCGCCATGTTCCTGCTGGGGGCGACCCTCGCCTTCGGGCTCATCGCCGCCGCCGGCGCCATCGCCAAGGCCTTCGTGGCCAGCCGCAGCGAGGCGGGCATCCGCGTGAAGGGCTTCGCCGCGACCGACATCGAAAGCGACCTCGCGACCTGGTCGGCCCGCATCACCGCCCGCGCCGCCACGCTGTCCGATGCGTACGCGAGGCTCGAGCAGTCGGCGGCCCGGCTGCAGGCCTTCGTCGGCTCGGCCGGCTTCCCCGACTCGACCTGGGTGCTGTCGGCGGTGTCGACGGAGGAGATCAAGAAGCGCGACAAGGACGGCAACGCGACCAACCAGGTCGAGTCATACGAGCTGACCCAGAGCCTCTCGGTCCGCAGCGAGAAGGTCTGGGAGGTGTACGACCTCTCGCGGAACGCGACCAGCCTGATCCGCGAGGGGATCGACATCAAGAGCTTCGACCCCGACTACGTCTCGACGCGGATCGAGGCGGTGAAGCTGACGCTGCTCGAGGCGGCGACCGCCAACGCCCGCGAGCGGGCCGAGACCCTCGCCCGCGGCTCGGGCGGACGGGTCGGCACGCTGACGAGCGCGAACCAGGGCGTCTTCCAGATCGTGCCCCGCGACTCGACGAACGTGAGCGACTACGGGAGCTACGACACGAGCACCATCCAGAAGACGGTGAAGGCGGTGGTGACGCTGGATTTCGCGGTCGAGGGCGGGTGAGCTGGTTTGGGGAGGGTCGGGAGAGGCCTGACGCGGGACTCGCGAGACGTCGACCAACCGCGCCCAACCTACGACTGCCCAGCACCCGGAACGACGAGGCCATGCCTCGTCGCGGAAGCACACGGCGGCTGGACGGCACGCAGGCGGACGGCGAAGGTGGGCGGAGGCCGTCGCGCGAGGGGGCCCGGCGTGAAGGCGACGACGAGGCATGGCCTCGTCGTTCCGGGCTTGCGTGGCTTGCAGCCGGGTTGACCTTTCGGGCCGCCTACGCACCGGTCATGCCGGCACCCGGCCCCGCCCCCGTCACGAACCACCCCGGCTCGCGCCCGAACCTTCTCGCGAACCGCCCCACCGTGCCCGCCGCGACGCGTTCGGCCTCGCCGCGGGCGACCAGCGCGATCGCGCCCCCGCCGAACCCCCCGCCGGTGAGTCTCGCCCCGAACGCCCCCGCTTCCGCCGCGGCATCGACGAGCGTATCGAGCTCGTCGATCGAGACCGCGAAATCATCGCGCAGCGACGCATGGCCCTCGAGCAGGATCCGCCCGAGCGTCGCCGCGTCGCCCGCCCCCATCGCCCCCATCGCCTTCATCGCTTCTGCCGCCCGCCGCACGCGGACGATCTCGCGAACGACGTGGCGTGCCCGGCGCAGAATCGTCTCGCCGAGGCCGAGCCGCCCAAGCCACGCCTCGTCACCACCGCGATCGGCGAGCTCGCGCAACCCGCCGCCCCCCGCCTCCGCCACCGCCCGCCCCGCCTCCTCGACCGCCTGTCGCCGGGCCGCGTACCCGCCGTCGGCCAGCCGGTGCCGCACGCCGGAATCAAAGACGACGATCTCGAGCGACTCGGGCAGCGGCACGAACTCGAAGCTTTCGTCGCGGCAATCGAGGAGCATCGCATGCCCCGCCCGGCCGAGGGCGGAGATCGCCGGGTCCATCAGCCCGCACGGCACGCCCGCCCACTCGGTCTCAGCCCGCTGGGCGAGACGCCCGAGCCGCATCCGGCCGAACCAGTCGAGGTCGACGCCCGCAAGCGCGAGGGCCGCCACGCCGGTCGCGATCATGAGCGACGCGCTCGACGAAAGCCCGCCGCCGAGCGGCAGGTCGCTGGTGATCTCGAGGCGGCACTCGGGCACGGGAACGCCCGCCTCCCGCAGCAGGGCGAGCGTGCCGAGCGGGTAGTTCGCCCAGCGTTCGGCCGGGGCGGTTCGGCGCGGCCAACCGGAACCCGGCGCAAGCGACACCTCGTGGCCCTTGGCGAGCGAGACGAGCGTGGTGCCCGAGCCGGTCGGCGACGCGGCGGCGGCGACGGTCGTGCCACGACCGATCGCGACGGGAAGGACGAGGCCCCCCGCGTAATCGGTGTGCTCGCCGATGAGGTTGAGGCGCCCGGGGGCGATCGCACGGACCGCCTGGCCCCCGCCGAAACCCGATGCGAAACCTGATTCAGGCGGTTGAAACTGGTCGGACATCGTCACCGGGATCATCGCCGCCCGACCGTGCCGCGGCAACCGCGTTGCGACGGGCGGCCCTCTCGCGACAATGCCCACGTGCCCGCCCCAACCGCCGCATTCCAGCTCGAGTTCCTCGCGAAGGTCGAGCGGCTGCTCGCGACGGGCGGGTTCACCGCGACCTACAAGTTCGCGTTGCTGATCGCCCTGGCGAACGTGGCGGTCGAGCGGGGCGACGATTCCGGGCGCGAGATGCGGGTGGATCTCGGCGAACTCTCCCGCGAGTTCACGCGGCTTTACTGGAACTCGGCGAAGCCGTATCCCGGGACGGGCCGGGTGCTGACGCATTCGCGCACGAAGGGAAACGCGGCGATCCTGGGACTCCTCGCGCCGCACGTCGAGGCCTACGGCCGGCCGGAGGAGGCGATGCGGCGGTCGCCCGGCGAGACGCAGCAGCTCATCGAGAAGGTCCGCCGGCAGGTCCTCTGCCGCTACCCGCTCTACCACCTGCAGCTCTTCGAGGGCACGAGCACCCAAGAAAAGCTGTTCGACGATTTCCTGTACGAGCTGCCGAGCCCGAACGAGGCCGTGCGCGTCAAGCAGCGCGAGATCCATCTCAAGCCCGGCGTCGCCGCCTGCCTTCGCAGCCTGCACGGGGTCATCGTCTCGATGTGCGAGGCGGCGTGGGCCCGCTGGATCCGCGAGCGAAACGAGTCGCTCGGCGCCGATCGCCGGCTCGAGGCATTCCTGTTCGGCCAGGACCGCGAGGCCCTGTCACGGCTCGCGAAGCCCCTCCACGAGATGCAGGAGGGCCGGTGCTTCTACTCCGGCGACCGTCTCGCGACGCCCGCGTCCGGCGAGGTCGATCACTTCATCCCGTGGTCGCTGTACCCCTGCAACAGCCCGTTCAACCTGGTGCTGGCGAAGACCTCGGTGAACCGGGCGAAGTCGAACCTGCTGCCGAGTGCAAGGCATCTTGAGCAGTTCGTGCGAAGGAATCGGGAGCAGGCGGGACGGCTGGTCGAGCCGTTGCCGACGGGTTGCGGGGCGACGGCCGGGGACGCGGCGGCGGTTCGGGCGATCGTGCGGTGGGCGTATGCGGGAGGTCGACGCGTCCGCCACTACTGGTGGGACCTGTCGAATGGAGGCAGGCTGATTCCTTCAAACGAGGAATGGGAGACGTTGATCGAGGATTGATTTCGCGAACTCGCAGGCCGCTGAACCACCCTCGAGAAGTCCGCGTCGGCATTCGGCCGCCCTCGATGGACACCGACGCCATCCGCGGGTTGAGCGCGGAGCGACGAGGCCATGCCTCGTCGTGGCCTTCAGCCGCGGGGTGGTTCGTCGACGGGGCATGGCCCCGTCGTTCCGTGTTGGGGTGTCCACGAGTCGGGTGGAGGGCCACGAAACCAAGTGGCCGACGCGGGCAGGCGACCGGCGGTCCGCCACGAGCATCGGGCGAGACGGGCCGCCCCCAGCCATCACCCCGCATCGCGGCGGAGGCTTGCCTGCTCGACCGAGCATCACGGCTGGGGTTGCTGGCCGAGATCACGGATCCAGACCTCCTTGTCTCAGCCTCACCCTCCGATTCCCGGGATATCCGGGTAGGGATTTGTTCAAACTTCCCCATTCCGGACCCATTTCCGCGCTGAAAAGCCGTACACCATGGGGTCGAGGGGTCACCGAAGTCCCCGGCACCCGTCCCCCTCCAGCCTCTCACCCACCCTTCGCGGCCGCAGGAAGTTTCCCGCCATCGCGGAACCCCGACCTCCCTGAGGCCTTTCCGAGGAACGACTCCCCCATGTACGGCAAGCAGACCGAACGAGCCATCGCCGCCATGAGCCGCCTCGCCGAGGTGTGGGACGGCGGCAAGACCCGCCTTTCGGCCTTCGACATCGCCGACCAGCGGGCCCTGCCCCGGGCGATGGTCGCGAAGCTCCTCTCGATGCTTTCGAAGGCCGAACTCGTGAATGGCTCGCCCGGCCCCGGCGGCGGCTACGCCCTCGCCCGTCACCCGAAGGAGATCTCGCTGCACCAGGTCTGGTGCCTCTTCGAACGCGAGGACACCAGCCCCACCTGCCCCTTCGGCGGCGGCATCTGCGGCGTCGGCGAGCCGTGCGCCTTGCACGACCGGCTGGTGCAGATGAACAGCTCGCTGCGCAATCTCTTGCACGACACGACGTTCGAGATCTTCCGGGAGGCGGCCCAGGAAAAGGGCCTGAAGCCCGTGCCGCTGACCATGTCGGCGGACCGACCGCGTGAGTCGTACCGAGCCCCGGTCCACCGCTCGGGGATCAAGCCGGGCGGATCCTGAGTCGTGAGGATTTGGCCTGTGGAAGAGGACGTGGCCTGTCCAAGACCACGTGTTCTCGGACCATGAGCGGCATCTTCGGCGTTTCCTCGGCCCGTTTTTGCGGTCGCTGAGACTTTGGCCTGTCCAATTCTGAAAGTTATTGAACATGCTCGGTGGTGGTTGACTGGAAAACGTTGAGCGAGATGCGAAAGACGGCCAACGAGAATTGGCCTGTCCAAACCCACCTGTTCTCAGACGATGAACCGCTCACTGGTTCCGACTCCGCCTTCCCGGGGTCGCTGAGCATTTGGCCCGTCCAAACCCGCTCTTCTCCGGAACGACATAGGCTCCCCCCTTCCCCCGGAGCACTCCGTGACCCCCACCCGCACCGAAACCGACAGCCTCGGCCCCGTCGAGGTCCCCTCCGACCGGCTGTGGGGCGCCCAGACCCAGCGCTCGCTCGAGCACTTCAGCATCGGCACCGAGCTCATCCCCCGCGAGATGATCGCGGCCTACGCGACGCTCAAGAAGGCCGCCGCGATGGCCAACCGCGACGGCAAGCGGCTGGCCGATCCGCAGTTCACGCTCATCGTGAAGACCTGCGACGAGATCCTCGCCGGCCAGCACGCCGACATGTTCCCCCTGCACGTCTGGATGACCGGCAGCGGGACGCAGTTCAACATGAACGTGAACGAGGTGATCTCGAACCGCTGCTGCCAGCTCGCCGGCACGCCGCTCGGCAGCAAGGCCCCGGTGCACCCGAACGACCATGTGAACATGGCGCAGTCGTCGAACGACTCGTTCCCCTCGGCGATGCACATCGCAGCGGCGACGGGCGTGACCGGACGGCTGGTGCCGGCGGTGACGGCCCTCCGCGACGCGATCGCCGCGAAGGCCGAGCAGTGGAAGGACGTCATCAAGATCGGCCGGACCCACCTGCAGGACGCGACGCCGCTCACGCTCGGCCAGGAGTGGTCGGGCTACGCGGCGGCGATCACCGACGACCTCGGGCGCATCGCGGACGCCCTCGGCGGCGTCTACCGCCTCGCCCTCGGCGGCACCGCGGTCGGCACCGGGCTCAACTCGGCGCCGGGATTCGCCGAGGCCTCGGCGGCGCGGATCGCCGAGCTCACCCGCCTTCCCTTCGTCACGGCCCCGAACAAGTTCTGCGTGCAGGGCGGGCACGAGGCGCTCGTGCATCTCTCGGGCGCCCTGCGGACGCTCGCGGTGACGCTCTACCGGGTCGGCAACGACATCCGGCTGCTCTCGTGCGGGCCCCGCGCGGGCCTCGCCGAGCTGACGATCCCCGCGAACGAGCCGGGCTCGTCGATCATGCCGGGCAAGGTCAACCCGACCCAGGCCGAGGCCCTCACCATGCTGTCGGTGCAGGTCATGGCCAACGACGTCGCGATCGGGTTCGGCGGTGCCGGCGGCTACCTCGAGATGAACGTCTACAAGCCGCTCCTGATCCACAACCTCATGCAGTCGGTGCGGCTGCTGACCGACGGGTGCGTGAACTTCCGCCGGTTCCTCGTGGAGGGGACCCAGCCCAATCTCAAGCGGATCGGCGAGTTCGTCGACCGCTCGCTCATGCTCGTCACCGCCCTGTCGCCGGTGATCGGCTACGACAAGGCGTCGAAGATCGCCCACTTCGCCCTCGACCACGACCTCACCCTGAAGGAAGCCGCCCTGCAGCTCGGCTTCGTCGACGCCGCCGAGTTCGACCGGATCGTCGATCCCCGCACCATGGTCGCCCCGCACGTCGCGACCGCCTGACTGAACTCGCCTTTCGCCCGGAATCCCCTATGAACGCACCGAAGACCACCAAGCGCGGCGCCGACCTCCTCCAGGATCCCTCCCTCAACAAGTCGACGGCCTTCACCGAGGCCGAGCGGCAGGCTCTCGGGATCGTCGGCCTCGTCCCCGACGTGACCGAGACCGAGGACCTCCAGCTCCAGCGGGTGATGCTGCAGCTCAGCCACAAGAACACCGACCTCGAGCGGTACGTCTACCTGATGAACCTGCTCGACCACGACCAGACGCTCTTCTACCGGACGCTCATGAGCGACCCGGCCCGCTTCCTGCCGATCGTCTACGACCCGACCATCGGCGAGGCCTGCCTCAAGTTCGGGCACATGTTCCGCGGGCCGCGCGGCATGTACCTCTCGATCGGCCGGCGCGGCAAGATCAAGGAAGTCCTGCGGAACTGGCCGCAGAAGGACGTGCGGTTCATCTGCGTGACCGACGGCGGCCGCATCCTCGGCCTCGGCGACCTCGGGGCGAACGGCATGGGCATCCCGATCGGGAAGCTGCAGCTGTACACCGCGACCGCCGGCGTGCCGCCGCAGCATCTCCTGCCGATGTACCTCGACGCGGGCACGAACAACGAGCAGCTGCTGCACGATCCGCTCTATCTCGGGCTGAAGGCCCCGCGGCCGGCGACCGCCGACCTCTTCTCGTTCGTCGACGAGTTCATGGAGGCGGTGCAGGAGGTCTTCCCGAAGTGCTGCGTGCACTTCGAGGACTGGACCGGGGCCGACGCGGTTCACCTGCTCGAGCGGTACCGCGACAAGTACCGCGTCTACAACGACGACGTGCAGGGCACCGCGGGCATCACGCTCGCGGGCATGATCAACGCGACGCGGCTGAAGGGCACGCAGCTGAAGGACGAGAAGTACCTCTTCCTCGGGGCGGGATCGGCAGGCATCGGCCTCGCGAACCTGCTCTGCTCGGCCCTCGTCGGGCAGGGCATGACGCTCGATCAGGCCCGGTCGCGGGTGCACATGTTCGACGTCAACGGCCTGCTCGAGTCGTCGCGCACCGACCTCTTCGACTTCCAGCGGCCGTACGCCCACCCGCACGCCCCGACCCGCGACTTCGTGGCCGCGATCAAGGACCTCAAGCCGACCACGATCATCGGCGTGAGCACGATCGGCGGGGCGTTCAACCAGAAGGTCATCGAGGCGATGGCGGCGGTGAACCCGCGGCCGGTGATCCTGGCCCTCTCGAACCCGACCTCGTGCGCCGAGTGCACCCCCGAGCAGGCCTACACCTGGTCGAAGGGCACGGCGATCTACGCGGCGGGCGTCCCGTTCGGGCCGGTGCACCTGAACGGCGTGACGTACCTGCCGGGGCAGGCGAACAACTTCTACATCTACCCCGCGATCGGCATGGCGGTGTACGCGACCGAGGCGAAGCGGGTCACCGACGAGATGTTCATCGAGGCGGCGAAGACCGTGGCCGACCAGGTGCCGCCCGACCTGCTGAAGCAAGGGCTCATGTACCCGCTGCAGTCGAACATCCTCGAGACCGAGATCAAGACCGCGACCCGCGTGGCGACGCTCGTCTTCGAGCGCGGCCTCGCGGGCATCCCGCGGCCGGCCGACATCGAGGCCCTGATCCGGAGCAAGGTGTACAAGCCTGCGTATGCCCCGCTGGCCTGAGACGGGGGCGGCGATGGCGGCGGCGTGCGCGTTCGCGTGCTCAGTCGCCGTCGCGGACGAGGGCGGCGAGTCGAGCGAGGTGTCGCCGCGGCCGGATTTCGCCGCGAACCACCTGCTCGGCGACTGGGCCGGGGCGCGGACGGCGCTCTGGGAACTCGGCCTCGACCCGCAGGTGCTGCTCATCGTCGATCCCTACGGGAACCCCGTCGGCGGGAAGTCGCAGGGGTTCACGACCTACAGCATGCTGAGCGTCGACCTCGGCGTCGACGCCGAGCGGCTCATGGGCCTGGCCGGCGGCGAGTTCGACGTCGGCTTCTCGTTCAACTTCGGCGAGCAACTGTCGCAGGGAGTTGTCGGCAACGTCTTCCCGATCCAGAGTTCCGACGTCGCGCCCGACGGCCCGCGGCTGACCAACCTCTCGTGGACGCAGTCGTTCCTCGACGACCGCATCAGCGTGCGGGCCGGGCGGTTCTCGATCGACGCCCTCTACGGCGAGGAGTTCGCGGGCTCGGAGTACTTCCGCTCGTTCACCTCGGTCGCGTTCAACGCGATCCCGTTCGCGCTCTTCTACAACGCCCCGGGGGCGTTCGGCTATCCCGCGACGACCTGGGGCGCGCGGGTCCGGATCGACCCGACCGACGACTTCTACGTGATGGGCGGCGTCTACGACGGGAATCCCGACGCGGCCCTCGCCGATGAGCACGGCCTCGACTTCTCGTTCGACGGGCCGACGCTCGCGATCGGCGAGATCGGCTTCCGCTTCAACCAGCGGCCAGGCGACGAGGGCCTGCCGGGGAACCTGAAGCTCGGTTCGTACGTGCTCGGCGGCGACATGCCGGCGTACGGCACGGGCGAGCCGACGTCGGGGCGGTACGGGTTCTACCTCGTGGGCGACCAGTCGATCGTGCGGTTCGGCGCGGCCGAGGAGAACCGGCACCTCGGCGTCTTCGGCAGCCTGGTGGTCGCCCCGGACGAGGAGGTCAGCCCGATGACCTGGTTCTTCGACGCCGGCCTCGTCGCCTACGGGCCGATCGCGAGCCGACCGAAGGACTTCCTCTCGCTCGGCGTGGCGTACGGGTCGTTCAGCACGGATCTGCGCGAGTCGCAGGAGATCCAGCAGCTTCTCGATCCGTCGATCGACCCGCAGCTCTTCGAGATGACCATCGAGGCGTCGTACGGCATCCACATGGCCCCGGGCTTCACGCTGCAACCGGGCGTGCAGGTGATCGTGAATCCGGGGGGCAGCCCCGACACGCCGACGGCGATCGCGGCGGGCGTGAACGCGGTGATCAGCTTTTGAGCGGGCGGTCACGATAGGGAACCGGGTTGCGGGCTGGTCGCGTGATCGACCAGTCGCGTGTTCCGCGTCGGTCGCGGACCGACGCCCCCAGTGCCGCTGTGCGCGACCAGCGTCCTGCCTGTCACTGGGGTGGGCGGTCCGCGACCGCCCTGGATGCACGCGAAAGCCGTCCGCGGGTTGGGCCCGGAACGACGAGGCCATGCCTCGTCGTCGCCTTCACGCCGGGCTGCATCGCGCGACCTTCCTCGGCCCACGCCCGAAATCCGCCTGTGTGACGTTCGGCCGCCGCGTGCTTCCCCGACGAGGCATGGCCTCGTCGTTCCGGGTGCGGGGTGGTCGAAGATGGGGCGTGGCGGTTCGACCCGTCTCCCGCCCCGCGTCGGCCGCAGGCCGACGCTCCATGGACCATCGCGCGACAGACGTCCTGCCTGTCACTGGGGTGGGCGGTCCGCGACCGCCCTGGATGAACGCCGAAGCCGTCCCCGAACCGAGGCACTCTTTCTCACCCCACCTCGACCGGCACGAAGCGGAACTCCCGGGCGTCGAACAGTCCGCGATCACCGAGCTTCAACGCGGGAATCACGAGGAGCGCGAGGAACGACAGCGTCATGAACGGCGCCCGCAGCGGTGAGCCGAGGGCCCGCGCCCGCGCGGTCAGCCGCCCGTACGCCGCGGCGACCTCCTCGGCGGGCCGGTCGCTCATGAGGCCGGCGATCGGCAGCGGCAGGAGCTCGACCGCGTCGCCGTCGGAAACGGCAAGGCCGCCGCGCGCTGCGAAGACCGCGTTGACCGCCGCGGCCAGCGAAGCGCGATCGACCCCGACCGCGACGACGTGGTGGGAGTCGTGGGCGACGCTGCTCGCGAGGGCGCCCCGCTTCAGCCCGACGTTCCGCACGAAGGCGAGGGCCGGCGGGGCCGCGGCGTAGCGGTTGACGACGGTGAGCAGCAGCGTGTCCCCCGCCGCATCGGGCTCGAGGATGCCGTCGCGCGGGGAAAGCTCCGCCCGCCCCTCGCCGGTGACGAGCTGGCCGTCGACCACCTCGATCGTCCGGACCGTCACCGGTCCGTTTCGTGCCGTGCGGAACGCGAAGTCCCCGGCCGTGAACATCGCCGCCCGGAATGCGTTCGGCGTCTTCGGCGGCGTGCGTTCGTCGAGACTCTTCCCGTCGCGGGCGACCGGCTTCCCCGCGATCCACGTCTCGCGCACGCGGAAATCACGCAGGTCGTCGACCACGATGAAATCCGCCCGGTCGCCCGGCCGCAGCAGCCCCGTCGGCAGCCGATAGTGCTCGACGGGGTTCACGCACGCGGCCCGCAGCACATCGAAGAGGTCGAGGCCTTGGGCGACGCACCGCGCGACCGAGCGGTCGATATGCCCGACGAGCAGGTCATCAGGATGGGCGTCGTCGGTCGCGAACATCGCGAGGTGCGGGAACTCGCCGACCTTCCGCCAAAGCGCATCGAGATTCCGGGCCGCGCTGCCCTCGCGGATGAGGATCCTCATTCCCAGCCGGGCCTTCTCGCGGGCCTCGTCGAGCTCGAAGCACTCGTGATCGGTCGAGATCCCGGCGGCGATGTATCGCGCCGCCTGCTCGCCCCGCAACCCGGGAGCGTGCCCGTCGACCGGCTTCCCCACGGCCTTCGCCGCCGCGATCTTCGCCATCACCTCGGCATCGCCGGCCAGCACGCCCGGCCAGTTCATCATCTCGGCGAGGTAACCGAACCGCGGGTCGGCGATGAGCCTCGCGACCGCCTTCGCGTCAAGCGTCGCCCCCGCCGTCTCGAACGGCGTCGCCGGTACGCAGCTCGGCACGCCGAAAAGGATCGGGATGCACGCCCGCGACGCCTCCTCGAGCATGAACGCGAGGCCTTCCTCGCCGAGCACGTTCGCGATCTCGTGCGGGTCGCTCACCGTCGCCACCGTGCCGTGCCGGCTCGCCACGCGGGCGAACTCGGTCGGAGGCAGCATGCTGCTCTCGACGTGCACGTGGGCGTCGACGAAGCCCGGCATCAGGAAGCCAGGATCGACCGGCGTTCCCGCCGGCAGCGGCCGGACCGACGTGATCCGCGCGCCCTCGACGGTGACCTCGGCCGGCCCGATCGAACGGGCGTGGAGGTCGACGAGGGTACGGCGAAGGACGGGCATGGCCGCAGCGTAGCGGCCGGCGAGGCGATCAGGGCATCGCCTCGCCCATGCGCGTGCGGATGCGATCGAACAGTTCGCCGAGCTCGCCGCCGTCGTCCGCCCCGAGTCGCTCGCGTGCCAGATCAACCAGCTCGATCCAACGCGGCCCCTCGACCCGGAACCTCAGCGGCAGTCCATCGCCATCACCGCCCTCGCCCGCCGTCGCCGCGTCGGCCGCAAGCGTTTCCCGGGCGATCGCCGAGAGTTCCGGCACCGCGATCCCGAGCGACCGGTCGCACGCCGACAGCACCGCAAGCGCGAGCCACAGGAAGCATCGGTTGCCGTACGGCGGCTCGATCGGATCCTCGAGTCTCCACGCGAACAGCGATGCCGCCTGCCCGGCGACCGGTGCAGGCATCGCGAGGGCCGCGGACTCGAGAAACGCGACGCTTCCCTCGAGGCCCCAGAAGTCGTTTCCGGCGCACGAAGGCTCGCCGGACGCCCGCACCAGCACCGCACTCGCGAGCGATGGCGTCACGAGGTCGGGCACCGCACCGCGCAGCCATTCGCGCACCGACGTCTCGCGTCCCGCGAGGCTGGCCAAGGCCAGGTTCTCGAGGTCCTGACTGTCGATGCCCGGCTCGAACCCGCCACGCTCGCGCAATCCCCGGAGCAGGTCGGCCGTGCCTTCCTGTCCCCAGCCGCCGTCCGCCGCCGCGATGGTCGCGATCGCCCCGTCGCCGCCCATGCGGAACAGCGTCGAGATCAGGGCATCGGGATCGGGTCGGAAGAGGGCGACACGTTGAGCCGGTGCGGTCATCGCCATCCGCTCACTTGATCAGCCGGAAGAACATCGGATAGCGGATCAGCTCGCCGTTCGAGGCCTTCACGGCGCCGATGATCCCGTAGACCAGCGTGAGGACCCACATCACGATCCAGACCAGCACCCCGATGTAGATGCACGCCAACGGCAGGGCCGCGACGCAGACGATCGCGGTGAAGATCTTCCAGTTCATGACCTCCTTGCCGTGGGCGTCGATGACGGGATCGAGGCGATTCGACAGCCAGAGCACCAGGGCGAGGATGAGCCCGACCGGCCAGAGCAGGCAGTCGATCACGCCGCTCACGTGCAGCAGGACGAGGATGCCGCCGTTTCCGTTCGTACCGGCGGAGGCCGCGCCGGGCGGATAGGGCTCGACCGGCGGCGGGAACCCCTGCGGCGAGAGCGGCGGCGTCGGCACCGGCGGCGGGCTGATCGCGGCGACGATCGCGGGGTCGCTCGCGAGCGACTTCCACTCGGCGCCCCCCTCCGGGCAGGCCATCCAGTCGCTGACCCCGCCCGAGCGGCGGACGGTCGCGATGAGTTCCGGCCAGGCGAACGGCCCCAGCGGCTTCATGCCGGGGCGGGCGAGCCACCAGCGGGTCGGGGTACCGGAGGAAGCGGTCGAGGGATCGGTCGCGTCGGTCATGCCAACCTCCTTGGGAACGGACGGTAGCGGTTTCGGCAGGGGGCAGCGGTGGGCGACCGGCGGGGAAGGATCGACTTTTCGTTCGGGTCCTGTCAGGGGGCTGCGGGTCGGGGGTAGGCCGGTCTCGCCTGACCGGAGTACCTGTCCATGGTCCAGTTCTCCCGATCCTTCGCCACGACCAACCTGCCCTCGATGCCCGTCCGCACCACCGTCCGACGCCTCCGCGTCGATCGCCAAGGCCTGATCTACGACCCACGAGGCGTGGTGCGAGGCGTCGCGGGCGACCGTCCGGACCTCGCGACCATGCTCGCCGCGATCGTCGTGGACGAGGCGGAACTCGCCGAGGCCGGCGATCTCGACCGGCTGCGGGAGTCGATCGCCGCCCGGTCGATCGCCGTCGGCGAGCCGGATCCGACCGATCCGTTCGCGGGAGGACGGGATCTCGTGGAGGTCCTCGAGGAACGGCTCGGAGCGGCCGCGTGCCGCGAGATCGATCTGGGAATCGTCGACATCGGTGACGAGTTCGAGCCATGCCTCGCGGCGCACCTCGGCGGAAACGTCGCGGAGTTGCGCCGACTGGTGCGGAGGGCGTTCGTGCCGTTCGAGGTGGCGGACGAGTGATGGGCGTCGTGGCGACCGTCGGACGGCGGCCGACGAGGGTCGCAAGACGCCGAGACGCCGAGACGCCAAGTCGCCAGAATGCCAAGTCGCCAGAATGCCACGACTCCTGGACCCGCCACGCGACGCCTCCTGACGCACCCCACACGGAACGACGGGCCACGCCCCGTCGGGGAAGCACACGGCGGCCGATGGTCACGAAGGCGAAAGGCCGGTGCCGGCGATGGCCGTCGCGTGATGTCGCCCCGCGTGAAGGTCACCGAGAGGCATGGCCTCGTCGTTCCGGGCCCGGGCGCGAGACGACTCTTGCGTTCATCCGGAGCGACCGCCGGCCGAGGCCTTCGCGCGATCCAACCCCGCGTGAAGGTGACGACGTGGCATGGCCCCGTCGTTCCGGGCCTGCCCGACACTCCGCTACACTCGCGTCGTGACGACGGCGAGCCCCGAACCGCATCCGAAGCGCTGGCTCGTGCTGCTGGCGATGACCGGATCGCTGGCGATGATCTTCCTCGACGTGACCGTGGTCGGGGTCGCGCTGCCGCGGATGCGGAGCGGGCTCGGGCTGTCGGACTCGCAGGCGGTGTGGGCGATGAACGCCTACACGCTGACGCTCGCGTGCCTCGTGGCCCTTGGAGGCCGCGTGGCCGACCGGTTCGGGCGGGTGCGGTGCTTCACGACCGGCGTCGCCGTCTTCGCCCTCGCGAGCCTCGCGTGCGGGGCCGCGACGGGGCCGGAACTGCTCCTCGCGGGCCGCGTGCTGCAGGGCGCGGCGGCGGCGCTCATGCAGCCGTCGTCGTCGTCGATCGTGATCGATTCGTTCGGGCCGGGCGAGCGCGGGAAGGCGATGGGCGTCTACATCGGCATCCCGATGGTGTTCCTAGCCCTCGGCCCGCTGGTCGGCGGCGTGCTGACCGAGTGGGTCTCGTGGCGGGCGAACTTCCTCGTGAACCTGCCGGTCGCGGCGGCGGCGATCGCCTTGGTATCCGCGACGCGACCGCGTGAGCGGCGTGACCCGACCGACCGCGTGGACCTCGTCGGGGCGGCGTGGCTCGTGGTATCGCTCGCGTCCCTCGTCTGGGGCCTGCAGGAGATCGGCCGGGCGGGCTGGAGGTCCACGCCCCCGCTCGTGGGCGTCGGGCTCGGCGGCGTAGCGCTCGCGGCGTTCCTGCGGACGGAACTGCGTCGCGAGCGACCGCTCTTGCGCCTCTCGCTCTTCCGCGACCGCGGGCTGCTCGTGGCGGCGGCGGTCCTCTTCTGCCTGCAGTTCGCGATGGCCGGCCAAGTCCTCTTCGGCTCGATGTACCTGCAAGGCGCCCTCGGCTTCGCCCCGGCGAAGGCCGGCGCAGCCCTGCTACCGATGCTCGCCCCGGTCGTGGTCACGGTGCACATCGCGGGGCGGCTCTACGACCGCGTCGGGCCGCGCGGGCCGGTGCTGCTTGGGACGGCCCTCGCGGCCACCGGGCTCGCGATCGAAGCCCTCGCGATGCCGGGGCTTGCCTACC
>JBIKVN010000249.1:0-4604 GCA_044356865.1 Phycisphaerales bacterium
GAGCGGATCCCGCACACCGTGTCGAGCTTCCGCCGCAGGACCGCCGGCTCGAGCAGGTCGCCGACGCGGATCGCCGTCGAGCGGAAGATCTTGTCGGCGTACGCCGGGCCGATGCCGCGACGGGTCGTGCCGATCGCGAGGCCGCCGGTGTCCTTGCCCGACTTGCGGGCGAGCATCTCCTCGAGGGCCGCGTCCTGCTCCTTGTGGTAGGGCATGACGACATGGGCCCGGTCCGAGACCTTGAGGTTGTCGCCGACCTCGATGCCGCGGGCCCGCAACGCATCGATCTCCTCGAGCAGCTTCTCGGGATCGACCACCGTTCCGTTCCCGACCACGTTCAGCTTGTCGGGGTAGAGGATGCCCGACGGGATCAGGTGCAGGGCGTACTTCTGGTCACCCACGACCACGGTGTGCCCCGCGTTCGCCCCGCCGTTGTAGCGGGCGATGGTGTCGAAGCGGGAGGTCAGGAGATCGACGATCTTCCCCTTGCCCTCGTCGCCCCACTGGAGGCCGACGACCGCTGCGTTGCGGGGCGGGGAGGCGGAACGGGAACCGGCATTCGGGGCGGGTGCGGTCATGGGAAGTCCGAAGCCGGACAGTCTACGGGAAGGGGGCCGGTTTCCGGTGCGACCGCGTACGATCGGGGCCCGTGCGGCCGCTGCCCATCGTCTCGACCCCCGCGAACACCCTCGAGTCGGCCCTTCCCGGGGGGCCGGTCGCGGTCCGGGGGCTCTACGCCCATGTCCCGTTCTGCTTCCACAAGTGCCACTACTGCGACTTCTACTCGCTCGTCGACCGCGAGGACCGGCAGCCGGCGTTCACCGCGAGATTCGAACGGGACGCGGCTTCGTTCGGCGAACGGCTGGCCGCACCGCTCGCGACCGTCTTCGTGGGCGGGGGGACGCCGACCTTGCTCGCGCCGCCGCTGCTCGGGCGATGCCTCGCGGCGATCGCGTCGCTTCCCCGCGAGCCGGGTTGCGAGTGGACGGTCGAGGCGAACCCCGAGACGGTGACGGCGGAGGTCGCGGGCGTGCTCGTCGCGGCGGGCGTGAACCGGGTCTCGCTCGGGGCGCAGAGTTTCGATCCGCGGCACCTCGCCACGCTCGAGCGGCACCACGATCCGGCCAGCGTCGGGCGGGCGGTGGGTTTGCTGCGGGGGGCGGGGATCGGGAACCTGAATCTTGACCTCATCTTCGGGATCCCGGGGCAGACCGTCGCCGAGGCGATCGGGGATGTCGAGCGGGCTCTCTCGCTCGGCCCCGACCACCTCTCGTGCTACGGACTGACCTACGAGCCGGCGACCGCCCTCCACGCCCGCCGCGAGCGGGGCCTGGTCACGCCGATCGACGAGGAGATCGAGGCCGAGATGTACGAAGGCATCACCGCGCGGCTGGCCGCCGCGGGCTTCGCCCCCTACGAGATTTCCAACTGGTCGCGGCCCGGCCGCGAGTGCCGGCACAACCTCGTGTATTGGCGGAACGAGCCGTGGTGGGCGATCGGCCCGAGCGGCTCGGGGTTCGTCGCGGGGCATCGTTTCAAGATCGTGCCGCGGCTCGGCGACTGGCTCGCCGCACCGCCCGGCGCGACGCCCATCGTCGACCATGAGCCGCCGGATCGCGGCCGGTTTCTGGCGGAAAGCCTGCTGCTTGGCCTGCGGCTCGTCGAGGGGATTCCCGAGGCGCTCGTGGCGGAGGCGATCGCCGAGCGGGCGGGGCGGGAGGGGGTCTTCGCGCGGGCGCTCGATAGGGGATTGCTCGTGCGCGAGCACGGTCGCCTGCGCTTCACCGCCGCGGGCCGGCTGGTGGCGGATTCGGTTCTGTCGGAACTGGTGTGACGCCCGCCGTCGCGGCGACTAACGCCCCGAGAAGAACTTCTTCACGCCCTCGACGGTCGCCTCGCGGCCGATGGCGGCGATCGACTCGCCGAGCGGGATTTCCTTCGGGCAGACCTTCACGCAGTTCTGGGCGTTGCCGCAGTCGTTCACGCCGCCCGGGCCCATGAGGACCTCGAGGCGATCCGACTTCAGCTCGCGACCGGTCTCGTGCATGTTGAAGAGCCGGGCCTGGCTGATCACCGCGGCCCCGACGAACGAGCGGTCCCATTCGGCGGGGTCCTTCTCCGGGTTGAACTGCGGGCACGCCTCGAGACAGCAGGCGCAGCTCATGCAGGTCGAGAGCGCATATCGGGTCTCCTGCCGATCGGGCGTTTCCTTGGGTCCGGCCCCGAGGTCGTAGAGCCCGTCGATCGGAACCCACGCCTTGACCCGCTTCAGGTTGTGGAAGAGCCGGCTGCGGTCGACCGAGAGGTCCTTGAGGCAGGGGAACTTCGACATCGGCTCGAGGGTGATGGTGCCGGTCGCGTCCATCACGTTCTCGACGAGGGCCGAGCACGCCTGCCGGACGGTGCCGTTGATGACCATCGTGCACGAGCCGCAGACCTCCTCGAGGCAACCTGAGTCGTAGGCCACCGGGGCGGAGTCCTTGCCGTCGGAGGTCTTCGGGTTGGCCGCGATCCACTGGAGGCTCGAGATGACGTTCGAACCCGTCTCGATCGGCACGCGGAACTCCTCCCAGCGCGGGGCGGCGTCGGGGGTCGCCTGGCGGCGGATGCGGATGAGCACGGTGCGCGGGGACGCGGCGATCGGGGAGGCGTTCGGCGAGACCATGGGGCCGGGATGATAGGGTCGGCCGTCCGGGACGGACGATTGCGGTCGCACCGCGTCGAGCGGGGCCGGGGCCTGTGCCGATATCCCCGGCGATGTCCGCGTGGATCCGCATCCTCCGTCCCGGCGACTGGACCAAGAACATCTTCGTCCTGATCGCCCCGGTCTTCTGGCTGGCGAGCCGCCGGGCGGGCGAGCATCCCGGGGACCTCGGGCCCATCGTCACGGCGACCGCCCTCGCGTTCGCGGCCTTCTGCCTGTGCGCGAGCGGGTTCTACGCCGTGAACGACGCGATCGACGCCCCGCGGGACCGGACCCACCCGGTCAAGCGGAAGCGGCCGGTGGCGGCAGGCGAGATCTCGCCGGGGGCGGCGAAGGCGTTGGGTGTCGTGCTCATCGCGGCCGGCATCGCCGTCGCGTTCGTGGCGGGGCGGGGAGCGGGGATGACCCTCGTCGCCTACGCGATCCTGCAGGCCCTCTACAACGTTGCCTTCAAGCGGTGGCCGGTCATCGACGTCTCGACGGTCGCCATCGGCTTCTCGCTGCGGGCCGCCTGCGGGGCCCTCGCG
Source organism: Phycisphaerales bacterium (assembly GCA_044356865.1). Classification (GTDB taxonomy): domain Bacteria; phylum Planctomycetota; class Phycisphaerae; order Phycisphaerales; family SM1A02; genus JBEIUL01. The sequence goes on from JBIKVN010000249.1 coordinate 3,232, forward strand.
ATCGACACGCCGATCTCGCCGTGGCTCGTGGCGCTCGTGTTCTCGCTGACCTTATACCTCGGCTTCATCAAGCGGCTCTGCGACCTGTCGAGCGCCCGTCTCGCCGGGAACGACGTGTGGCGCAGCCCCGCCGGCTACGACGACCCGATCGAGCTCTCGTGGCTGCTCGGGCTGAGCGCGACCCTCACGGTGGTCGGGTACCTGACCTACGCCCTCTCGCAGCATGCCCTCGAGATCTTCGGGGTGCGGGCCACCGGATTCGCGCTGCTCACGCCGCTCGTGATCGTCGCGATCTTCCGTTTCTACCGCCGGGCACGCCTCGGCCAGAGCGACAGCCCGCTGGCCGCCCTTCGTGAGGACCCCGTGGTGCTCGGGTCGGTCGTCCTCTTCACGGCGGGAACGCTCGCCGTTCTCTACGCCCCGGGCGTCGGGGACGCCCTCGGCGGGCTCTTCCTCTTCTAGGCGCTCCCCGAAGTCGGGCTGACCGCTCAGCTCGCCGCCGCAGCCGCCGGCTTCTTCGCGGCGTCCGCGCCGAGGCCGCTCTTCGCGTAGTTCCGCAGCCGCGGCTTCACGAGCCCGGTGTCGACCTCCTCGAACGAGATCTCGGCCTTGCCGGCCGCCGGGTTCCACTTCGCGACGGTGGTCCTCATGAAGTTCGCGTCGTCGCGCTCGGGGAAGTCGGTGCGGTAGTGGCTGCCGCGGCTCTCCTTCCGCAAGGCGCCGCCGTCGATCATCGCCTGGGCCAGGATCACCATGTCCTCGACGGCGCGGGCCCACGAGAGGTTCTGGTTGGTCCACATCCCGGTGTCCGAGAGGCGGATCTTGCGGCAGCGCTCGCGCAGCTCCGCAAGCTTCGCCTGGGCCCGGGCGAGCCGCTCGCCCGTCTTCACCACGGTGCTCGCCTCGGTCATCTCGTCGCCGAGCTCGCGACCGATGGTGTACGGGTTCTCGCCGCCGCGGCCGGCGACGATCGCCTTCATGCGGTCCTCCTCGGCCCGCACCCCGCCCGCGAGGGCCGCGGCGTCGGGAGCGGCCGGCTTCAGGTCGCGAACATGGTTCACCACGCTCGTGCCGCAGAAGAGGCCGTCGAAGATGCACGAGAGGAGCGCGTTCGCCCCGAGCCGGTTCGCCCCGTGGTACTGGTAGTTGACCTCGCCGAAGGCGTAGAGCCCCTCGACGTTGGTCATCATGTTGTTCGGGGCCCCGAGCTTCATGCCGCGGCCGTCCGGCTGCGGCGTGTAGACGGTGTAGAGGCCGCCCATCGAGTAGTGGACGCCGGGGAAGATCCGCATCGGGACTTCGGCGGGGTCGTCGCCGACGAACTTGCGGTAGATCTCGATGATGCCGCCGAGCTTCCGCTCGAGGTACTCGCG
>JBIKVN010000250.1:0-4579 GCA_044356865.1 Phycisphaerales bacterium
GAGGAACGCCTTGGCGGCGCGATCCGAAGCGTGCATCACCCCGAAGGCCTTCATGCCGCCGGCCATGCTGGTGCGGTCGATCGAGTTCACGAAGTCGACGAGGGCCTTCGGCGTGGCGAAACCGCCCAAGCCTCCGCCCGCAGCCGCCGACATCCCACCGGGGCCCGGGTCGCCCGCCGCGGCCGGGGCGGCCTTCCCTTCAAGCATCGCGAGCGAAGCCTCGAGCGACGCCCTGGTCCGGGCGATCGCGGCCTGCTCGGTGCCCATCGAGTCGATCATGGCCATCGCCTCGCCATACGCACCCTTCGCCTCCTCGAGCAGCGTGGCCCGCTCGGCCGCGATCGCCTCGAGGGCCGGCTTGGCCTTCGCGGCGCCGCCGAAAAGCGAACCCGCCTCGGCCAGCCGGTCTCGCAAGGCCGCCTCGGCGTCGAGACCGGCGATGCGGGACTGGATCATCGCGCCGCGGGCCCGGAGCGAACCGAGCTTGAACTGGCCGGCGGCCTCGCGGCCCGCGGCGGTGGCCGAATCGGCCGCGGCACCGGCCTCGTCGAAGGCGGTCGCGGCGGCGGCGTAGAGCGAGTCGAGCGTCTCGCCCCGCAGCTCGTCGACCTTCGCGAGGATCGTTTCGGCCTCGGTCCGGAGGGTGGTGACCAGCTCGCGGCCGGCCTTCGCTTCGCGGTCGAGGGTCGCCGAGAAGTCCTCGAGCTTCTTGAGGCCCGATTGGGCCGACCCGGCGAGGCCTTCCGAGGCGACCAGCGTCGACTCGGCGAGGGCGAACTCGTCCGACCGGAGCTCGAGTTCGCCGCGATCGAGGGCCGAGCGGGTGCGAAGGGTGATGGCCTGTGCGTTCAGCTCCGCGGCCTCCTCGACCAGCGGGAAGCCCGCCCGGGCCCCGGCCGCGGCGGCGTCGCGGCGGAGCGACGCGATCTCGCCGTCGATCGCGGCGATCTCGGCCTCGCGACGCTCGCGATCGAGCCCGAGCCGATCGATCGGCTCGCGCAGGCCGGCCATCGCGCCGCGGAGCGCTCCCATGGCCGCCTCGGCGGAGGCGCGGGCGGCGGTCAGCCGCTCGCGGTCACCGGCCAGCGAAGGCTCGACCTGCGAAAGCGTCTCGACCTTCGCCGCCGCGTCGGAGAGGGCCCCGACGAGCTCGAACAGCTGTCGCGAGTCGACCTCGGCCCGCGCCGCCCGCCCGGCCTCGAAGGTTCCGAGATCCATCGCGACCTTGGCCCGCAGGAGCGATGCCGCCGCAGTCTGCTCGGAGGTGCCTCCCGAAAGCTGGTTCAGGCTGCCGAGCAGGCCGGCGAGGTCGCTCGTGTTCTCGACGGGCCCGGTCTCGGCGATCAGCGAGCGGCCGGCGGAGAGCTTGCGGTAGTCCTCGGAGAGCGTGTCGAACTTCCGGGCGAACTCGGTGGCGTCCGCGACCTTCGGATCCTCGCCGCAGCCGGCGAGCGAAGCGACGGCCACCGCCGATCCCAGCAGGAGGCCGGGAAGGACGGCGGCGAGGGGACGGCGGGCGAGGACGGTGGGTGCGGCGTTCATGCGGATTTCTCGGCGGGTGAAGCGGCGGAGTGTACGGGACCGGCGGCCGGGGCTGTGATCGGGATCAGCGGGGGACATGCCCGCCCTCGCCGGCCGGCTCCGGCGCGTCGATCGAGTCGAGTTCGGGCGGCCGGTAGTCGACCGGATACTCGGGCCGGGGGCGATACATCGAGTTCACCCACTTCTCGAAATCGTCAAGCAGCCGGGCGTTGGCGCTCGAGAAGACCGGCTTCCAGCCCTTGATGTCGGGATGCTTGTGGCGGGCCTGGGTGCGGGGCAGCCCGTACTGCACGATCAGGCTCTCGAGCGGGCGTTCCCAATCGATCAGCGGCGGCAGGTCGGGCAGCCGGGTCCGCTCGAGGATCAGGAGGTTGGTGTAGCGCACCTGCGACTTCTTGTGGTTGCGGTTGTGCAGGAAGAAGCGGCCGGCGTCGATCCCGCCATGGCAGCCGCTGGTCGCGCAGTTGTTGATGAGCCAGGCGTTGTGCACCCGCTCGCGGAAGAGATTGAGCGCCGGCGGCTCGGTCTCGACCTCGATGCGGGGGTAGAGCTCGCGGGCCTTGAGGTCGAACATGAGCCGCACGATCTTCAGCGGATCCTCGCGGAAGAGGGCGGTGCGGCCCTCGCTCGTCGCGGGAATGAGCTGGCTGTCGCCGTACTTCTCGATCAGCTCGCGGATCGCCTCGGTCGAGACCGTCACCTTCGGGGGGTTGCGGAAGTCGATCTCGTAGACGCGGATGAGGTTCACCGCCTCGGCCGGGAGGATCTCCTGCGGAAGGAGGTCCGTCTGCCGCACCGGGCCGCCGCGGGCCGGCTCGGCCTCCTCGCCCGGCGTCGAGCCAGCGTCGACGTCTTCTCCCGGACGGGCGAGCCGGAGCTGGGCCTCGACGGTCTCCATGAGCTTGCGGGCCTCGAAGAGGTCGGCGACCTCGACCAGATCGGCGAGCTCCTCGCGGCACTCCTCGTACATCTTCTGCTCGAAGAGCCACTCGGCGAGCCGGAGCCGGGCCTGGTACATGTCGGGCTTGAGGGCCGACCGGGCCTTGCGGTAGAGCTCCTGCGGCGTGAGCTCGGCGACGGTGCGGGCGACATCCTTGCGGGGCAGCGTCTGGCGGATGCCCTCGACCTCGACGATCACCTCGGCGTAGCCGTCCACGACGAGCGTCCCGCGGTAGACCGTCCCGTTCCGCATCTCGACCCGGCAGCGCTGGCCGGGCGGGGCGTCGAGCAGCGGGACGACGTCGATCACCCGTGACTTCGTGAACGAGCGGAGCTTGCCCGACCCGTCGAGGGCCACGACGACCATCACGTCGTCCTCGGCGGCGACGGTCCCGCCCCACTCGTTGAAGCGGTCCTCGATGACATGCACGCGACGCGGGGCCACCGGCGTCTCCGGATCCGCGGCCGGCTCGGGCGCGGACGGAGCGGGGGGCTCGGCCGCGGGCGGCGTCGGTGGCGGTTCGACGGGCGGCGTCGGCACGACCGCCCTCGCCAGCGAGGTCGACGCGGCGACCCAGCCCACGACGAGCGCGAGCCGGACCGTTCGACCCCGGAGCCGGAAGGGAACCTTCGTCATGGATGGGGGATTGTCGCCCGCATCGACGGTTGCCGCAACGGCTCGTCCGGCCGCCCCTGCTACCTTCCCGCTCCCCGGTCGACCCGCCGGGCCCGACCACCCCACGGAGGTTCCCATGAAGCTCGGCGTGATGGCCGCCCTGTTCTCCGATCGCACCCTCGAATCGGCCGCCGAGTTCTGCCAGGACGCCGGCCTCGACGCGATCGAGCTGCCGGTCGGGGCCTACCCCGGCAAGCCGTTCTTCGACCCCCGCAAGGTCCTCGCGAGCCCGAAGGAACAGGACCGGATCAAGGGCATCCTGCGCGACCACGGGCTGACGCTTTCGGGCCTCGCCGTGCACGGGAACCCGGTCCATCCCGACCGGAAGCTCGCCCGGAAGGACCACGACGACTTCACCGCCGCCGTCGAGCTCGCACCGAAGCTCGGCACCGACGTGGTCATCACCTTCTCGGGTTGCCCGGGCGGCTCGAAGGCCGACAAGACGCCCAACTGGGTCACCTGCCCGTGGCCGCCGGATTACACGGCGATCCTCAAGTACCAGTGGGACCAGATCCTCGTGCCCTACTGGTCGGCCCAGGCCAAGCTCGTCGCGAAGCACGGCGTCAAGGTCGCGTGGGAGGCGCACCCCGGCTTCTGCGTCTACAACCCCGACACGCTGATCCGGCTGAGCGAGCGGGCGACCAGGGCGAGCGGCCTGAAGAAGGTCGTGCTCGGCGCGAACCTCGACCCGAGCCACTTCTTCTGGCAGGGAATCGACCCGGTGCTCGCGGCCCGCGCCCTCGGCGAGGCGGGGCTCCTCTTCTACGTGCATGCGAAGGACACCGAGCTCGACCGCTTCGAGGGCCCGCTCAACGGCTACCTCGATGCGAGGCCGTACACGGCGCTCCGGACCCGGTCGTGGAACTTCCGAACCTGCGGTTACGGGCACGGCCACGAGTTCTGGAAGCCGTTCATCTCGATGCTGCGTCGCTACGGCTACGACCATGTGCTGTCGATCGAGCACGAGGACGCCTCGATGAGCGTCGAGGAGGGCCTCACGCGGGCGATCGAGTTCCTGACCGAGGCGATCATCTTCGACCAGCCCGCCACCCCGTGGTGGACCTGAGCCCACGAGCATCCCATGGCCCTCACCTACGGCTCGTACCTCAAGATCCCCGAACTGCTTTCGCTGCAGCAGTGCGTCTCGCCCGGGCCCGAGCACGACGAGATGCTGTTCATCGTCATCCACCAGGTGTACGAGCTCTGGTTCCGCCAGGAGATCCACGAGACCGAGCAGCTCATCCGCAGCTTCTCGGCGGGCGACGGGCCGGCGTCGTCGGCGACGCTGCGGCGGGTCCTGACCATCCTCAAGACGATGGTCGCCCAGATCGACGTCCTCGAGACGATGACGCCGGTCTCGTTCCGCTCGTTCCGCGGCTTCCTCGAGAGCGCCTCGGGCTTCCAGTCGTGCCAGTTCCGGGA
>JBIKVN010000047.1:0-15595 GCA_044356865.1 Phycisphaerales bacterium
TCGACGATTCCCGACGGCTTCAATCGCCTCGAGAACCACGACCGCCTCGAGGCCGAGCTCGCCCGGATGCTGCCGGTCGCGAAAGCCCTCGGGATCCCGAACATGGTGGTCTTCAGCGGGAACCGCCGCGGCATGTCCGACTCGGAAGGCCTCGCGAACTGCGCGGTCGGCCTGAAGCGGGTCACCCCGCTCGCCGAGCGGCACGGCGTGACGCTGGTGATGGAACTGCTCAACTCGCGGGTCGACCACGGCGACTACATGTGCGACCGCACGCCGTGGGGCGCCGAGCTCGTGCAGAAGGTCGGCTCCGACCGGTTCCGGCTGCTCTACGACATCTACCACATGCAGATCATGGAAGGCGACGTGATCCGCACCATCCGGACCCACCGCGACGCGATCGCCCACTACCACACCGCGGGAAATCCCGGGCGGAACGAGCTCGACGCGACGCAGGAGCTCAACTACCGGGCGATCTGCGAGGCGATCGCCGACCTCGGCTTCACCGGCTTCCTCGCCCACGAGTTCATGCCGAAGCGGGACCCCGCATCGAGCCTCGCCGAGGCGGTCGCGATCTGCACGGTGTGAGGTTCAGCCGAGCAGCTTCCGCAGCGACGCGAGCGTGTCGATCGAGTCCGGCGCCTTGTCCCGTCGCCACCGCAGCACCCGCGGGAACCGCAGCGCCACGCCCGCCTTGTGCCGCGGGCTTTCCGCGATGCCCTCGAAGCCGATCTCGAGGACGACCGACGGCTCGACGATCCGCACCGGGCCCTTCCGCTCGACGGTCGATTCCCGCAGGATCCGGTCGAGCTCGCGCAGTTCCGCGTCGTCGAGGCCGGAGTAGGCGCTCGCGACGGTGACGAGCGACCCGTCGTCGCCGCGGGCGGCGAGGAACCAGTCGCTCAGGAGTCCCGCGCGGCGCCCGCTGCCCGGGCGGGCCGCGACGACCGCGAGGTCGACGGTGAAGGGGTCGACCTTCCACTTAAGCCAGGCGTTGCCCGCGCGGCCGGCCGAGTACGGCGCGTCGCGCCGCTTGAGCATGAGGCCTTCCACGCCGCGGGTGCGACTCGAGGCGCGAAGGGCCGCCGCGTCGGGCCAGTCGCGCGGCGCGAGCACCTCGGAGATCCGCAGCGACTCGTGCGGGTGCGACGCGAACAGTTCCCCGAGCAGCACGCGACGTTCCGCCGTCGGACTCGCCCGCACGTCGACGCCCCCCCGCTCGAGCAGGTCGTAGGCGATGAACCTCGCCGCGACGGTCTCGAACAGCCCGACCTCGACCTTCACGCGGCCGATCCGCCGCTGCACCTCGGCAAAGGGCAGCAGCTTCTCGCCTTCCCACATCGAGATCTCGCCGTCGAGGACGGTTCCGTCGGGAAGCGACCTCGCCAGCCCGACCAACTCGGGAAACGCCGCATCCAGCCGCTCGTCGCCGCGCGACCAGATCGCGACCTCGCCGCCGCGACGGACGACTTGCCCACGCAGCCCGTCGAACTTCCACTCGACCTGCCACGCGGCGATCGCGCCCGCCGCGGCCGGATCGCCGAGATCGGCGGCGAGCTGGAAGGGAAACGGCCGCGTGCCTGCGTCGGTCTCGCCGGCGTCCGCAAGCCGCTCCCACGCCTCGGCCGACGGACGCCACGCCCCGTGCAGGCGATCGGTCGCCGCCGCAACGGAAATCCCCCGCGCCGCGGCGACCGCCCGCAGGACAAGTCCGCGCGAGACGCCGATGCGGAACCCGCCGCCGAGCAACTTGTGGAAGACGAAACGCCCGTCGGCATCGAGCAAGTCCCACGCCTCCTCGACGCGACGACGACGCTCGGCGGCGGGCACGGCGCCGAGTTCGGCCACGAACCGCCGCCAGAACGCCTCGAGCGTCGGGCACGCGGCGGCGGAGCCCGGCTCGGGCAGCACGAGCGAGATCGCCTCGGCGGTGTCGCCGACCGCGTCTCGGCTTGCCGTAAGCAGCCACTCCGGGATCCCCGCCCGTTCGGCGGCCCACGTCCGGAGCTCGCCCGAGGTCACCGCCCGCCGCGGGCGGTTCCCGAGCAGAAGCCACGTCGCAAGCGCCGCCGTCGCCGCGTCGCACGAGCGGAGGTAGTCCGCGAGCCGCGCCGTCCGCCCCGCCGTCGAGGCGATCTCGCCGAGCGCGACGCACATGCGCGAGAACTCACGCATCGGCGGCGGCCTCCGGCTCGGTCTCGCCTTCCAACCCCGCGTCGATCCTCTCGCCCGTGAACCGGGTCGCGATCGTGCCCGCCTCGAGGCCCTTCTCCCGCCAGAACCGGGCCATCTCGTCGGTCGAGCCGTGCGTGAAAAGCACACGGCGGCAGCCGGTCTCGGCGACGGTCCGGTTCAGCTCGTCCCAGTCGGCGTGGTCGCTCACGACGAGGCCGCGATCGACGCCCGCCCGGCGGCGCATGCCCCGCACCCGCATCCATCCGCTCGCGATCGCAACCGACGCGTCGCCGAACTTCCGCGCCCATGGCGAGCCGATTGCCGACGGCGGCGCCACGACGAGCGCCCCGCGAACCTCCGCCGACGCGTCGACGAGCCCGGGCAGGTCGACGCCCGCCGCGCGATACTCGGCGACGATCGCCCGCACCGCGCCGTGCGCCGCGATCGGGCCGATCGCGCGGTCGGCCATCGCCAGCACCCGCTGGGCCTTGCCGAGCGCGTACGCCCCGACGATCGCGTTCCGCCCGTCCGCCGCGGCCGCCGCCCACCACGCGTTCAGTTCCGCCGCGATCTCCTCGGGGCCCTTCCACCGGTAGACCGGCAGGCCGAACGTGCACTCCGAGATGAACGTCTCGCACGCGACCGGCTCGAACGCATCGGCGGTCGGATCGGCGGCCCGCTTGTAGTCGCCGCTCACGACCCAGACGCGGCCGTCGACCTCGATGCGGACCTGCGCCGCCCCCAGCACGTGCCCCGCCGGATGGAGCGAGACAGTAGCCCGCCCGATCCGCACCCGCTCGCCGTACCGCACGCCCTCGACCGTCGCCCGCGGGGCCCGCCGCCGCGCGAGCCCGAGCCCGCGGTCCGCGACCAGCACGCGGTGGGGCCCGTCCCGCAGGTGGTCGGTGTGGGCGTGGGTCACGACCGCGCGGTCCACGCCGTCCGATCGCCACGGATCGACATGGAAACCGCCCGCCGGGCAGAAGAGCCCCGCCGGCGTCGCCACCACCAGGTCCTCGCGCTCGCCCGCGGTCACTCCCACTCGATCGTCGCGGGCGGCTTGCTCGAGATGTCGTAGACCACGCGGTTCACGCCCTTCACCTCGTTGATGATCCGGCTCGAGATCGTGGCGAGCACCTCGTGCGGCAGGCGGGCCCAATCGGCGGTCATGAAGTCCTGCGTCTCGACGGCGCGGATCGCGACCACCGAGTCGTAGGTCCGCCCGTCGCCCATCACGCCCACGGTGCGGATCGGCAGGAGCACCGCGAAGACCTGCTGCGTCTTCCGGTAGAGGTCGTTCGCGACGATCTCCTCGAGCAGGATCTCGTCGCAATCCCGCAGCAGGTCGCACCGCGCCCGCGTGACCTCGCCGATCACCCGCACCGCGAGGCCCGGCCCCGGGAACGGATGCCGCCAGACCATGTGCGGCGGCAGGCCGAGCACCTCGCCGAGGGTGCGGACCTCGTCCTTGAACAGGTCCTTCAGCGGCTCGACGAGCTCGAACCCGAGCTCTTCGGGCAGGCCGCCGACGTTGTGGTGCAGCTTGATGTTCGCCGCGGTGCCCGCGTGGCTCTGGCCGCTCTCGATGCGGTCGGGATAGAGCGTGCCCTGGGCGAGGAACTCGATCGGCCCGCGGCCGTCGCGGGCGACCTCGGCGGCCGCCTGCTTGAAGACCTCGATGAAGCGGTGGCCGATGCGCTTCCGCTTGACCTGCGGCTCGTCGATTCCAGCGAGATCGGCGAGGAACTCGCGCTCGGCGTCGACCGTGCGGAGGTCAATGTCGAAGTGCCCGCGGAAGGTCGTCTCGACGAGGTCGCGTTCCTTCTTCCGCAGCAGGCCGTTGTCGACGAAGATGCAGGTGAGCTGCTTGCCGATCGCCTTCTGCAGCAGGGCCGCCGCGACCGCGCTGTCGACGCCGCCCGAAAGCCCGCAGATCACGCGGCCCTTCCCGACCTGCGTCCGCACCCGCTCGCACTCGCTCTCGAGGAAATCGCTCATCCGCCACGAGCCCGAGCAGCCGGCGATCTCGTGGAGGAAGTTCCGCAGCATCTCCGCCCCGTGCGGGGTGTGCGTGACCTCGGGATGGAACTGCACGCCGTAGAACTTCCCGCCCTTGTGGCGGACCGCGGCGATCGGGCAGGTGCCGGTCGAGGCGATCGGGGTGAAGTCGCCCGAGAGCGAGGTGACCTGGTCGCCGTGGCTCATCCAGACGCTCGTCGACTCGGGGATGCCCTTGAAGAGGTCCCGGCCGTCGCCGATCGAGACTTTCGTGCGGCCGTACTCGCGGGCCGGGGCCTGGGTCACGCGGCTGCCGAGCATCTCGCAGCCGAGCTGCATGCCGTAGCAGATGCCGAGGGTCGGGAGGCCGAGCTCGAGGAGCCTCGGGTCGCACCGCGGGGCCCCGTGCTCGGTGACGCTCGCGGGGCCGCCCGAGAGGATGATCGCCTTCGGCCGGTGCCGGCGGACCTCCTCGAGCGAGATGGTCGGGGCGACGAGCAGGCTGAACACCCCCGCCTCGCGGACCCGTCGGGCGATCAGCTGGGCGTACTGGCTGCCGAAGTCGAGGATCAGGACCGTCTCGGGGTGGGCGGCCGTGCTTCCGCTCATCGCGCGTGCTCTCGGGGTCAAGGGTTGGCGGCGGGGAGGTCCCCGGGGAAAGCCGCGGAAGGTAGCAGGCGGGCCGGACGCGCGGGCGGGCTTCGGTATGCTTCCGTCCGTGACGATCGTCCCCTTCCGCCGCAGCGAATGGCCCCGACGGGTGCGGCTTGGCGCCGGCGCCGCGGCGGCGTTCCTGCTCGTGGCCTGCGGGCCCGGTCCCCGTGATGGCGGTTTCGACAGTCCGAACCCGGCGGCCCGGCTCTACGCGGTCGATCGCAGCGTGCGCCAGTGGCGGGCCGCAGGTTCGGGAGAAGGCCGTCCCGAAGTTCCCGAGGCGAAGCGGGTCGGACTCGTCGAGTGCCTCGGTTCCGACGATCCGCTGCTGCGGATGAACGCGATCCTTGCCCTCGAGGAGATGACCGGCACGACCCTCGGATACCGCTTCGACGATCCGGAAGTCGAGCGGCAGCTCGCGATCGAGCGCTGGGCCGGCTGGGCCCGAGACGGCGGCGCGGCCGGGGCCGGGAAGGACGCCGCCCCATGACCGCCCTCGCGCCGGCCTCGCGCACCGGGATCGAACTTCGCTTCCGGAGCTGCCCGACCAACCTCGCCGCCGTGCGCGGCTGCGTCGAGGCCCTCGCGGCCAGCGCCGGCTTCAACGACGAGTGGCGCTTCCGCATCGTGCTCGCCGTCGACGAGGCCCTCGCGAACGTCATTCGCCACGGGTACCGCGGGCGCACGGACGGGGACATTCGCCTCCAGGCGTCGATCCCGGCCGGCGGCGGCATCCGCCTCGAGATCGAGGACGAGTGCCCCGCGGTCGACCCCCGGTCGATCGCCGAGCGGAACCTCGACGAGGTCCGCCCGGGCGGACTCGGCTGGCCGATCATCCGCGAGACCTTCGACCTCCACGAGTGGAAACCGAAGGGCGCTGTCGGCATGTACCTCCTTCTCGAGCGGGGCCCGCAGCCCGCCGGCGACTCCCCAACCTCCGCCACCGAAAGTTCCCCATGATCCCCCCGCTTCCCGTCCGTTCCGAGCCGCTCGCCGACGGCCTCGCCCTCGTTCCCGAGGGCGACATCGACCTCTCCCGCTCGCCCGAGATGCGGAAACGGATCAAGGAGGCCCTCGACGGGCGCCCGAAGCGGCTCGTGCTCGACCTCGGCCGCGTGAACTACATGGACAGCTCCGGCGTGGCGACGCTGGTCGAGGCCTTGCAGCGCAGCCGCACCCTCGGCTGCACGCTGGTGATCTGCTCGATGCAACCCAAGGTCCGCTCGATCTTCGAGATCGCCCGGCTGATGAGCGTCTTCAAGGTCGTCGCCAGCCGCGCCGAGGCGGAGACGGCATGAGCGAGGCGACTACCGCCGGTTCCGGCCTTGCGGGCCGGGCGGGCGATGCCGTCGAGGCGATCGGCCGCCGCGCCCACGACACCTTCGCGTTCGTGGGAAGCCTCGCGTGGCTCGGCTACGACGTGGGCCGCTGGATGGTGCGGTCGATCGTCCTGCGGCAGGTGCGGTTCGGGCGAGACGCGCTCGTGACGCAGACGGTCCGCGTGGGGGTCCGCAGCATCCCGATCGTGGTGCTCGTCTCGAGCTCGATCGGGATGATCCTCGCCCTGCAGACGGCGCCGAGCCTCGCGGATTTCGGCCAGACCGACAAGGTCGCGAACCTCGTCGCGGTCGCGGTGCTGCGCGAGCTCGGCCCGCTCATCGCGGCGATCGTGCTCACGGGGTTCGCCGGCGCCTCGATCGCGGCCGAGCTCGGCACGATGGTCGTCGGCGAGGAGATCGAGGCCCTCGATTCGATGGCCCTCGATCCGGTGCGATTCCTCGTCGTGCCCCGCGTGCTGGCGACGACGCTGAGCCTCCTGCTGCTCGCGGTCATCTCCGACGTCGCCGCGGTCGTGGCGGGCGGCCTCGTCGGCGTCTTCTTCCTCGACATCGCCGCCGATGTCTACATCAAGAACACGCTCGACCAGGTGAAGAACGTCGACTTCCTCACCGGGCTCGCGAAGGCCGGCGTGTTCGGGGCGCTGCTCGGGCTGATCGCCTGCCGCAACGGGCTCTCGGTCAGCGGCGGGGCCGCGGGCGTCGGCAAGGCCACCACCGACACGGTGGTCAACACGGTGATCGTCGTCGTCCTCGCCGACCTGCTGTTCACCGCGGTCTTCTACGCCATCGGGCTCAACTGACCTCGCTCAGGCAACCCGCCGCAGCGGGCTGCCCTCGCCGCACGAGGTGGTGCGGACCACGCCGCGCGCCGCGATTGCGGCGGTCTCGCGCTCGGTCTCGGGGGCGATCGAGAGCGCCTCGGCGGCCAGCAGGTCGGCGTGCAGCGCATTGCCGGCCCGCCACGAGATCAGGACCAGCATCCCGGCCGCGACCAGCGGCATGACCGCGTGGACGAGGATCGAGCCGAGCGCCGGCCCGGCCGCCGAGGACGCCAGCAGCCCGGCGTATCCGTGCCAAAGCCCGCCCCACGCGAGTTCCGGCCAGAGCCGGGACCAGGGCAACGCGACGGCGAGAACCACCAGCGACCAGACCAGGCCGCCGAGACACGGACCCGCGGATCGCGGCGACCGCAAGATCGCCACGAGAAACGAGACGAGCAGGATCGCCGGAAGCAGCAGGAGGGCGATCATGCCGACCGCCGTCGAGCCCGCCGCGGCGGCCGAAAGCACCAGATCTGCCGCCGGATCGCTTGCCGCCCCCGCGACCACCATCGTTTCCGCCGCCGCTCCCGCCGGGCGTGCCATCACGCGGGCCGCCTCCGCCGCCTCCGGCGCCACGACCGACTCGAGTCCGGCGGTGCGGACCTCGGTGAAGGCCAGCACCGCCCAGATTCCGCCTTGGATGAGAAGCGCCGTCGCCGCCGCGAGACAGGTCGCCCCGAGCAGGCGGACGAGCGTGCCGAAGACCGGCGCCAAGTCCGGATCGGCAGGTTCCCCGCCGTATTGCGATGCACCGTTCATGTCGGACCATCCTCCCTGCAGACGAGTGGGGTTCTTCGGACCGCTCGGGTCGAGATCGCCCGCCTCGCGGGCGAGCCTCGGTCATCGGGCGTTCGGCACGGGGCCCCCCCGCCGAATCGCCGAGCGGCCGGAATCGAGGGGTGGGCTCCCCCGCACGACCGTCACCGGCGGCTCAGGCCCCCACCGCAAGCCGATCGACCAGAGGCGAGGGCAACCCCACCCGCCGCAGGTCGGCCTGGGCCCGTGCGATGTCGTACTCGACCCGGCGGATCCCGAAGGTCCCCCGCTCGAGATCCAGGACGGCGAAGCTCGCCCGCGGATCGCCGTCGCGAGGCTGCCCCACCGAGCCCGGATTGACGATCGCCCGCCGATCCCGCGGCAAGGCCCATGCTTCGCCCTCGATCGGATCGAACGAGTCGATGTCCGAGGGATCGACCGCATCCCGCGACGAGCCCGCCGGGGCCATGAAGGCGGCCGGGATGTGCGTATGGCCCACGATGCAGATCCGCGAGTCGAACCCTCGGAACGCGATCGCCGCGGAGCGGGCGTCGTACAGGTAACCACCGCCGGCCATCGGCACCGGGGAGTCGTGCACGAGGGTCAGGCGATCCCCGCCCTCGAACATGCTTCGCATCGCCTTGACCATGCCAACGTGGTCCCAGCCGAGCGTGCGCCGCGTCCACTCGATCGCGAAGCGGGCCACGGGGTTGAACGACCTCGCCACCGCGGGCTCGAGCAGGGCATCCTCGTGGTTTCCCCGCACGAGCACGGTGCAGGCATCCCAGACCCGCTCGAGGCAGGGCCCCGGATCGGCGCCGTACCCGACGACATCCCCGAGACACAGGATCTCTCGGATCCGCTCGGCGCGAATCGCGCCGAGCGTGGCCTCGAGCGCCGGAAGGTTGCCGTGGATGTCCGAGATGACCGCGATCTTCGCCATCGTTTCCCCCGTCCGCCCCGTGCGGCATCCCCTCGCATCGCGAAGGGACCCGGCCATCGGCCGAACGCCCGCCGGCGCTTCGGGAACTCGGGGGCGAATCGATCGGTCCGCCTCGACTCGGACCTGCACAATCGGAAGCCCCCGCCCGATCGACGCGTCCGGAAGGATGACATCGTCGGATCGCCGCGGGTCCGTTGGCGGACCCGATTGACCGAGAACGAACGGCTCACGAACCGCGGGCTCGCAGTCGACCGCGAGCGGCGCGGAAAGCCGGCCGGAGTGTTCGATCGACCTCAGCTCGGGAACACCACCCCCTCCCGGTTCCGCACCAGACCGAGCATCTCGAGCACGGTCAGGGCCGCCACCGCCGTCCCGTCGCCGGACGAGTCGATCGCCTCGAGAGCAATCTCCCCCTCCTCGCGAAGGCGGGCCAGGAGCTTCGCCTCGTGAACGCCAAGCGGCGGATCGCCGTGCGCCGGCGTTCGGTCCTGCCCGACGGGATGCGGCCGCTCGACCCCCGCCCCCTGCAACAGCGGCGCGGCGAAGCCGAGGTCCTCGAGCAGGTCCTCCGGCCCGGTCACGCACGCGACCCAGCCCTCGCGGATCGCGCGGAGCGTCCCTTCCGATCCCCGATCGCCGATCCGGCCGGGAATCGCCCACGCCATCCGGTTCTGGTCCTCGACCGCGAGACGGGCGGTGATGCCGGCTCCGCTTCGGGCTCCGGCCTCGACCACCAGCACCCCGACCGAAAGACCGGAAACGATGCGGTTTCGACGCGGGAAGAACTCGGGCCGGGCCTCGACCCAGGGCGGATGCTCCGAGACGACCGCGCCCCCCGCATCGACGATCGCCGCGAAGAGCTCGCGGTGTTCGGGCGGATAGGGCCGGGCATGTCCCGATCCGAGCACCGCAACCGTCACTCCCGGCGGTCCGGCGCCGGCCAGGCCAACGACCCGCAGCGCCGCCCGATGGGCCTCGGCATCGATGCCGCGGGCCCCCCCGCTGATCACCGGAAGCCCGCGCGACGCCAACATCCCCGCGAACGACGCCGCCTGCCGAATCCCGTACGCCGAGGCCCGACGCGAGCCGACCACCGCGATCGCGGGCCGCTCGGGCTCGGGACACTGCCCGCGCCCGAACAGGACCGGCGGCGGATCGGGCGTCCGGGCCAGAAGCGGCGGATAGCCGGGATCCCCGAGCGGAAGCGCCCAGACCCCCTCACGAACCGATCGCTCGATGACCGTCCGAGCCTCTTCCCTCGCCGCGGCGCCCGTCGCGATCCCCACCAGCCGTCCCGCCTCGTCCATGGACAGATCGAGGGCGGCCGACCACCCGGCGACGCCCGCGTGCAACACCGAGGGGGCATCCCCGAAACGATCGACCAGGCGCCGGAATCGGATGGCACCAATGCCGGGCGTCGATGCGATCGCCAGCGCTGCCGCAAGAGTCTCGTTCGCTTCCCCCGTCCCCACGCGGCGAGACTACCGCGCCCCGAACGCCCTCCCGAACGATGCTGCCTTTTTTCCCGACCCGGTGACCGCGATCAGTCCGCCCCGCGCGCCGAGGCAACCTCGACCGACCCGTCGGACGCATCGCGGAACGCCATCGCCCGGTCGATGCAGGAATCGGCGCTCTCCTCGGGAGGCAGCCGATCGCCCCATTCCGCGGCCGAGCCCCCATCGCGAGTCACGATTGCCGTCTCGCCGTCAGGTCCGGGCTCGCCCGACATCGACTTCACTTCAACGAGATCGAACCCCGCCGTCCGCTCCACCTCCGGCGCGGGCCGCCGCCGCGCGGTCACCGCGCCGAGCGCGGCCAATCCCGGCGTCGCCGGCCCAAGCACGAAACCGGCGAAGAGCAGCGTCACCGCCGCACCGAGCAGCCAAAGCCGGCCCGGCCCGATCGCCCATCGGGCCAGCACGGTGTCGGGATAGGGCGGCACGACCACGGTGCGATCGGGAATGCTCGCCTCGACCCACTCGCCGACGGTCCGGTTCATTCCCGGCGTGAGCAGCAGCGACTCCTCGCCCGCGGGAATCTTGTTCAAGTGGGCCATCGCGAGCCGGCGGATCACCTCCGGGTCGCTCTCGCGGACTCCGCTCAGGAACTCGTCGTAGGCCCGCAGCCGCTCGAAGGCCACCTCCTCGCGGGTCTCCTGCCGAACCAGTTCGCCCTTCAGCTCGAGGAGCTCGCGATGCCCGGGGATCAGGATCCCGGCGGCCAGCAGCAGCAGTCCGGCGATCACGAAAGGCCAGCCGGAGTCGAGGCGAAAGAGCGGGGCCCGAGAGTCTTCGCGCATGACGCCTCCATCGGCCGGACCGTCACGCTCGATGCAATCTCCGCCCGCCGCTCTTCAGGCCGGATCGCGCGGCGGAAGCCCCGTGGCGTCGGGAGCCCCGTCGATCAGGTCGAGCAATCGCCGCAGCGCCGACCGCGACTCAGGACTGCCCCACAGGATGTCGACCTCGACCCGCCAGTTGCACCGCCGAAACTGGACGTTCTGGGTGATGAACGGCCCGTTCGTCACCACCACCGTGCATCCCTCGAAGGTGCAGTTCACGAACGCCTGCCCGGTGAGATGGACGGTCTGGGCGGCGAACGTCCGGTTCTCGTGGCGAGTCAGCTGGATCGGGGCGGGGGTGGCCATGGAAGCGTCAGGATAGGCCAGACGAAACGCCCTCCCGGGCGGCCGGGAGGGCGTGGGGCATTCGACTCGGGGATCGGTTCAACCGAGATCCGGGCAAAGGGTCCGGACCGCGTTCACGAGATCCTTCACGTGGCTGATCGACTCGTCCATGAGCTTCCGCTCGTCGGGCTGCAGCGCCACCTCGACGATCCGCTCCATGCCGCCCTTCCCGAGCACGCACGGCACGCCGACGAAGTAGCCCTTGCCCTTCTGGCCGGGGGCGACGCCGAACTCGTTCTCGCAATAGGCGGCGCAGGGCAGGATTCGCTTCTTGTCCTTGATGATGGCCTCGGCCATCTGCACGCTGCCCGACGCCGGGGCGTAGTAGGCGCTCGTCCCCATGAGCTGGACGATCTCGCCGCCGCCGACCTTCGCCCGCTGGACGCAGGCGGCGATCCTGTCGGCCGGCATGAGCTCGGAGAGCGGGATGCCGTGGACGCTGGTGAGCCGCGGCAGCGGGACCATGTCGTCGCCGTGGCCGCCGAGGAGCAGGGCCTGGATGTCCTCGATCGAGACGCCGAGCTCGAGGGCGATGAACGCCCGGAAGCGGGCGACGTCGAGACAGCCGGCCTGGCCGAGGATGCGGTGCGTCGGGAAGCCGGAGGCCTTCCACGCGGTGAAGACCATCGCGTCGAGCGGATTGCTCACCACGATCATGACCGCCTCCGGCGAGTGCTTCGCGACCTGCTCGGCGACGCTGCGGACGATCTTCACGTTCGTCGCGATCAGGTCGTCGCGGCTCATGCCCGGCTTGCGGGGGATGCCCGCGGTCACGATCACCACGTCGCTGCCGGCGGTGTCCCGGTAGTCGCTCGTTCCCACGATGCGGGAATCGAACCCCTCGATCGGTCCGCAGCAGAGAAGATCCAGCGCCTTCCCCTTCGCCACCCCCTCCTTGTCCGGAATGTCGAGAAGCACGACATCCCCGAGTTCCTTGGCGGCCGCCCAATGGGCGCAGGTGGCTCCGACGTTTCCGGCACCGATGACGCTCAGCTTCGCTCGACGCATGGCTCTCTCGAATGGGCTTCCAGGGTCCCGGCCCCGTTCCCCGCGCACGCCGCGCCGGGCCCCGGAGCCGAAGCGGGGATTATACGACCCCTACGCCCATCCTCGGGCCCCGCCCCCCGGGCGAAGTTCACTCGACCGGGCCGACGGCGATCGCCTCGACCGGGCCCCGCGTCGCATCCGCCGGCACCCGCACCAGCTGCGCCGCGTAGATACCGTGCGTCACGACGATCGAGTCGTCGGGGGCCAGTTGCCCTCCGGCGAACCAGAAGTCGATCGCGGCCCGAGGGGCCAAGGTCAACTCGACCGGACCGTCGCCCCGGAAGATCGGGTGAATGCTCAGGTCGCCGGCGTCCGGGTCACTGCGGAGCGATTCGCTCTCGATCTCGACCGTCACCGTGACCGCCTCGTCGAGGAGGTTCTCGAGCTTGAGGCGGACGCCGAGCGCGAGCGTGTCCGGATTGTGCGGCTCGACGGTGACCTTCACCGGCATGCGGGGACGGGGCAAGCCCGGCGCATCACCGCAGGCTGCCAGCAGCGCCGCGGTTGCCACCGTCGCCATCCACACGAATCCTGAAATCCGTCCGATCAAGACCGATCTCCTTCACCATGCATCCGCACGCTGCGTTCGAGGGGCCGGAGCGGTCCGAAACCCAGTCCGACCTTCGTTCATGGACACGCCAACGAACCTTCCCGGCCCAAGCCGACAGGAACGCCATGCTCTCCCCTCACGGCTCCGAAATCCACCCCTTCCGGAGAACCGGCGTCCGTGCCGGACACCGTACCCCGCTGTCCGCCACGGGCCTTCGGGGAAAATGCCGGGATGCCGTTCACCGATCGCCGGTACGGACCGTCATCGAAATGCGCCAGAGAGGACTCGAACCTCCGACCTCACCCTTATCAGGGGTGTGCTCTAGCCAGCTGAGCTACTGGCGCGAAAGCCGCTCGCGCGGCGGGATCGGGATGATAGCGAAGCCTCGCCGGTCCGGGTGGACTTCGAACGCGGCCGCCGGCCCAACGCGAACCGTGAGGCTTCAAGAACCCGCCAACTGTCCGGTAATCGGTTCCACCAGATCCTTGATCGCCACCACTCCCCGCGGGCGACCGTTCCCCTCGTCCACGACCACCCCGAGCCTCGCCCTCGCCGAACGAAGCCTCCGCAGCGCCTCGAGCGTGTTCACGCGAGGCCCGAAACGGATCGGCGGAGTCATGAGCCGCTCCGTGGAGAGGGCGGGGTTCAGGATCGCGTCGAGCGCCGAGAGGATCCCGACCACGCGACCGTCCGGTCCGACGACCGGAATGCGGCTCGCCCCGGACTTCCGGAGCACGGCCTCGCGGCGGGCGCCATCGGCCTCGACCGCGACGGTGGCCACCTTCGACCACGGGGTCATCTCGTCGGCGACGGTGATCCCGCGGAGGGCGAGGGCCCGTTCGGCGAAACTCCACTGGCGTTCCGAGATGACACCGGCGTCGATGCCTTCCTTGATCAGGGTCGAGACCTTCGCCCGCGGGCCGGAGAGCGCCGCCTCGTCGCTGCCGCCGACCCGCCGCGTGACCAGGTCGCCGATCACGGTGACCAGCGGCAGGACGCCGGTCGCCGTCAATGCGATCCGCCACGCCCGCAGGAACGGCCAGCCGAGATAGGTCCAGCGGTCGGTGAAGGTCCGGAAGAGGTCCTTCGGCAGCGTCTCGCACAGCAGGAAGCCGACCGCGAGACCGATCGCGCCGTTGACCGCCATGCTCGCGAAAGGACCGAGGTTTCCCCGCGCGAGCACTTCGGCGAGTCCGAGCGAGACGAGATAGTTGGCGATGTTGTTGGCGACAAGCAGCGTCGCGATCACGCGAGCCGGGCGGGCGATCTCGCGGGCGAGCTGGCGGGCCGCCGAGTCGCCGCGACCGAGGCGGACCTCGAGCCCGATCGGGTTCAGCGTGTAGATGCCGGTCTCGAGCCCCGAGCACAGGAAGCTCAGGACCATGCCGACGAGCGCGAGCAGGACCCACGCCGCGAGGGGAAGCTCATCCATCCTCCGGCTCCCCTTCGTCGAGGACCCTCGCCACGATCGAGCGGATCCGCGCCCCGCGGATCTCCCGCACCTCGAGCTCGAGGTTGGCGATCCGCACCCGGTCGCCCGGGACCGCCGGACGCCCCAGCCGCTCGAGGACCAGCCCGCCGAGCGTGCTCGCCGCCGACGGGACGCCCCCGCCGAACGCGGCGTTCCACTGCCGCAGGCTCATCTCGCCGGGAACCTGCCAGGTGCCCAGCCCGACCTGGCGGGGCGGCGCCATCGGCTCCTCGTCGGGCGCCACGATGTCGCCCACGATCTCCTCGACGCAATCCTCGATCGCGACGACGCCCGCGGTGCCCCCGTACTCGTCGACCACCACCGCATGGTCGGTGCCCGACTCGCGGAAGTCCTCGAGCAGCTGCTCGAGCGTCGCGATCTCGGGCACGAAACGCGCCGGGCGGATGCACTCCGAGACCGGCGTCGCCTCGCCGCGCGGGTCGAGCAGGTAGCGCTTGACCTGGAGCACCCCGACGATGTCGTCGATGCCCCGCGGGCCGCACACCGGCAGGCGGGTCAGCCGCGAACGGGCCGCGGTGCGGGCGATCTCCTCGCGGGCGGCGGCGGCCGGAAGCGAGACCATGTCGGTCCGGTGGGTCATGACGTCGCGGACGCGGAGTTCCCGCAGCGAGAAGACGCCGCGGAGGATCTGCTGCTCGTCGGCATCGATCACGCCGGCGGCGTTCGACTGCTCGAGCAGCGCGGCGAGTTCCGCGGTGCCGAGCCTCGGCGGGGCCTTGCGCGGGGCCGTCAGCCGGCTCAGTGGCGCGACGATCATGCGGTCGAGGGCCCCGCGCACCGGACCGATGGCGGCGTGCAGCACGGCGACCGGCGGCACGACCAGCATGCCGAGCGTGCGTCGCCGGGCGTTCCCGACCAGCTTGGGAAGGATCTCGCCGAAGACGATGAGCGCCAGCAGGCTCGTCACGGCGAAGACCGTGGCGCCGACGGTGCCGAGCCCGCCGATCGACACCACGGTGGCGCTCGACGCGAAGTACAGGCTGTTCACCGTCATGTTGGCGAGCAGGATCGTGATCAGCAGTTGCCGCTCGTCCTTCAGCAGCGACTCCACGCGGCGAGAGACGGCCGGCGAGGACTTCCGCAGCGCCATCCGGTCCTCGGCGGTGGCCCCGAACAGCACGGTCTCGGCGCTGGAA
>JBIKVN010000251.1:0-4500 GCA_044356865.1 Phycisphaerales bacterium
CGGAACTGCCGCATGGTGCGGCCGGCGATCTCCTTCGATTCGGTCGCGTCGAGCCGCACGCCCTTCAGGATCGGGATCGCCCCGAGCGAGTTCAGGAAGCGGCTCACGTCGAGATCGTCGGCGGCGAGGCCGACCAGCGAGATCGCGATGAGGTAGCGGGTGGGGTCGACCTTCGGCTTCTCGGGGGCGGCCTCGGCGGCCTTGCCGCGGACCGCGACCCTCGTGGCGGTCGCGGGGGCCTTCCGCGGGGCCTTCTCGACGGCGGGCGCGGGCCGCGAGAGCTTGATCTCCTCGCTGCGCAGGTCGAGTTCCACGAGGCTGAGCCGCTCGGGCATCGCCGCGGCCAGCAGCGCCAGCAGCACCGAGCGCGGCACCGGCTCGATGAGCGTGGTGGCGAGCTCGGCCTTGTCGACCATCTCGCCGCGGCGGGTCTCGAGCTCGCGCATCTTGCGGATGTCGACGGTGGCCTTCTCCATCTGGCCGTTCACGCGGAGCTGCGCGGTGCGGACCTGCGTCCACTGGCGGTTGGTGACCAGGAACGCCGCGAACACCGCGACCATGACCGTCGCGAAGAGGGTCAGGCTGAGCAGGTTCGTGCGGCGCTCGGCGGCGGCCGTCACGTAGTCCTCGGGCAGGAAACTCGGGTCGTTCCGCATGGGTGCTCCGGATTCGTCAGAGGTCGGTCGGGGCGGCGAGGAGGCCGCACGCGACGGCCCAACCGGGGTGCGGGGCCTCGGGCTCGGGCAGGCCCGCGGGCCGCTCGGCGCCGAGCATGCGGGCCAGCGGATCGCCGGCCTTCGCGTGGACGTGCAGGGCCGCGGCGAGGTGCCGGCAGAGGCCGATCTGGCGGGCCTCGCCGCCGAGGAAGATGGCGCGGTCGATGGCGCGGCCGGGGAAGAGGGCCGAGTGGTAGCGAAGGCAGGCCGAGAGCTCGTCGGAGAGGCTCTCGAGCACCTCGCCGAAGTCGGGGCCGGCGGAGGGCGTGCCCTCCGGGATCCCGGCCCCGAGCGCCGCCGGCTCGCGGCCGGTGCGGCGGTCGGCGGCGACCTCGGTTCCGGCCGAGCGGATCGCCGCCCGCAGCATCGCGGGTACGGTGTCGACGGCGGCGGGCGCGGCGACCGGGGCGGGCGCGTTCACGAGCGATTCGGCGATGCGGCGCGAGCGGGCCGTGGCGAGATCGCACCGGAGCGACGCCGCGACCACCTGGTCGAGGTGCCGCCCGCCGAGCTGGATCGACTTCGCGAAGACCGTCTCGGTGCCGTGCCCGATCGCCACCTTCGTCGCGCCCCAACCGAGGTCGACGTAAAGCGTGGTCAGTTCCTCGTCACCGGCCCGGCGGTGGAGGTGGTCGAACGCATGCACCATCGCCTCGATCTCGTTGTGCATCGCGACGAGCTGGAGGCCGCGGCGACGGAAGAAATCGACATGCCGCATCGCGTCGTCGCGGGCCATCGCGAAGGCGAGGTGCTCGCTGCGGGCCTGCCCGTCGCGGCTGGTCTCGAGGACCGGGCGCGAGCGGACGATGAGCGACCCCGGCGCCCGCTGCAGGGCGCTCTCGAGCATGGCGGTGACCTGGCCGCCGAGGTCGGCCTCTTCGGCGGTCGGGACCTGCACGTGCTGGACCCGCATGAGTCCACTTGCCGGCGAGCACGCCACGCGGCGGCCGCGGAAGCCGCGGGTTCGGATGGCGGTGACGATCGCGTCGCCGAGGGCCTCGAGCCGGGCCTCGAGGGGCTGCGAACGCAGCTCGTCGGGAATGCGGATCTCGGCGGCGGCGATGGCGGTCGGCCGCTCGCCGACCGTCGCCTGCAGCAGCTTCACCGACGCCGACCCGAAGTCGACGGCGATCGGCGAGACCGGATTGGACAGGCGAAAGAGCGACATGCACGGTTCCCCGGGTTCCCCAACGCGATCCCGACGCCGGAAAGGCGACGGAAGAGGAGAACCTCGCCATCGGCCCGGACGGGGGCCGAGTTCACCGAAGGTCCGGGTTCGGAGGGGAGCCGGGCGGCAACCCGGCGATTACGGGACGCGAACCCAGATGTTGCGGAAGCGCACGCCTTGGGCGTTGCCCTGCAGCACGATCGGGCCGGTCGCGGGCAGCGGCGATGCGGTGGGCCCGTCGAGCGACGCCGTCGGCGTCGCCGGCGTCCGGTGCGGGATCTCGACGTTGTTCTGCACGAAGCGGCCGTTCAGCAGGACGGTCACCCGCGGGAGCTCGCGCACCGAGCCGTCGTCGGCGAAGCGCGGGGCCCGGAAGACCAGGTCGTAGGTTTGCCAAAGCCCGGGCGGCTCGGCGGCGTTCACGTCCGGCGCGAGCAGTCGGTAGATCGAACCGCAGCCGTCGATCTTCGGCGGCAATCCGAAGCTGTCGAGGATCGCCAGCTCGTACACGCCGTGGAGGAGCACGCCGCTGTTGGCCTTCCCCTGCCCGAACGAGTCGGAAACCTGCGGCAGGATGAACTCGAGATGCAGCTGGAAATCGCCGAACTCGCGCTGCGTGCGGATCGCCTCGGGGCCGGCCAGCAGTGCCCCCTTCCCGTCGGGTTTCCACGGGCACGGGTTGCCGTCGAGCGCGGTCCAGCGGTTGAGGTCGTCGACGACCTGGTCGCCGGTGCCGAGCAGCGAGAGGGACTTGCCGTCCATCCCCTGCGGCTCGCTCTCGGCGGTCATCGAGAGGATGCGCATGGTCGACGGCCGGATGCCCGGGGCGCGGACGCCGTCGACCGGGCCGTTCGCCGGCGGATCGGCGGCGAGGGCGAGGACCACGGCAAGCGCAACGGCGTTCATCGCGCGGCCTCACGGGCGGCGCGACGGGCGCGGAGGGCCGCGGAAAGGCCGGCGATCGGTACGAACTCCTGCGTGCCGGACGCGAGGTCCTTGAGGGCCGCCATGCCCTCCGCGACCTCGGCCCCGAGGATCACCGCGGCGTGCGCCCGGCACTTGGCCGCGTCGCCGAGCAGCTTCCCGACGTTGCGGGTCGCCTTGTACGGATGGCGTACGTGGAGGCCGGCGCGACGCAGCTCGCCGACGAGCCGCGGCAGCGCCGCCTCGGCGGCAGGGTCGCCGGCGCTGATCAAGAAGGCGTCGGGCCGCGGAAGCAAGGCCGCTCCGCCGTCCTTGCCGCCGAGCAGGCCTCTTTCGGCCAGCACCAGCGACAGCACCACGTCGCCCATCCCGAAGCCGCACGCGGGCATGGCCGGCCCGCCGAAGAGGCCGACCAGCGTGTCGTAGCGACCGCCGCCGGCGATCGCCCGCTCGGCCTGCCCCGCGTCGTGGATCTCGAAGACGGTGCCGGTGTAGTAGGCGAGCCCGCGGACGATGCCGAGGTCGATCGTGCACCACTCGGCGAGGCCGAGGGCGACGAGGCGTTCGCGCAGCGCGAGCAGCGACGAGAGTTCCGATTCCGGCAGCGAGAGCGCCGCGGCCACGCGATCGGGCGTCTCGGAGAGCGGGATCGGCCGGCCCGCGGCCGCGTCCAGCCGGGCGACCGCGTCGGCGGAAAGGCCGAGTTCGCCGGCCTTTCTCGCGAAATCCGCCGGCGGCATCTTCGCGCGACGATCGAGCAGCTCGAACGCCTTCGGCAGCGTTTCCGCGGGAATCCCGAGCCGCGCGAGCAGCGTCGCGACCGCCTCGCGGTGGCTCAGCCGCACTTGCACGTCACGCGAGGTCAACCCGAGCCGCTCGAGGGCGAGGAGCGCCGTCGCGATCACTTCCGCATCGGCCTCGGGGCCGCCCGCCCCGAGCAGGTCGACGTTCCACTGCACGAACTCGCGCAGTCTCCCCCGCTGCGGCCGCTCGGCCCGGAACATGTTCGGGATGGTGAACCACTTGATCGGTTGCGGCAGCTGCGACCCGCGGGCCGCGGCCATGCGGGCCAGCGTCGGCGTGAACTCGGGCCGGAGGGCGTAGGTGCTCTCGCCGCCCGCCCGCGTGAACGAGAAGAGCTCGTTCACGATGCCCTCGCCGCTCTTCACCGTGTAGAGCTCGAGGTGCTCGAAGGTCGGGCCCTCGATCTCCTCGAAGCCCGAGTCGACCGAGGCCGACCGCCACGCCGCCTCGACGTGGCGCCGCGCGGCCATCTCGGGCGGAAAGAAGTCGCGGGTGCCCTTCGGGGCCTGGAAGACGTGGTCGCTCATGCGGGGAGACCGGAAGCGTAGCGGAGGGAAGTCGCGCCGGGGCCGCGAGTAGGATCCCGCGGCCCCCGATGCTCTGCCTCCGTTGCCGATTCGATCTTGCCGGAAGCCGCGACGCCGGGCGATGCCCCGAGTGCGGACGGGCGTTCGACGCGGCGGACCGCCTCTCGTGGGCGGAAGACCGGGGCGAGCCGCTGCGGCGAAGGCTCGCCGGGCCGCCGGGATGGCCGCTGTGGCTGCTCGCGATCGCGGTCGCGCTGCTCGTGCTGCGGGCGGGGTTCGGGCCGGGAAGCATGGTGAACCGGACGCTCGACGCGCTGCTCGCGTTCACGGTCCTCTCGCTCGTCCTTTCCGGCCGCGCCGC
>JBIKVN010000048.1:0-15472 GCA_044356865.1 Phycisphaerales bacterium
GGACTGGTGGACCCGCCTCAAGGCGAACGTCCTCGGGTCCGACCGCCGCACCGGCTGGGACGCCGGCCACGCCGCCCTCGAGCGGGCGCCGCTGCCGGTCTCGATCATGGCCCACAACGACCTCGCGAGGATCATCGAGGGCCGCCTCGACCTCCTCACGCGGAACGCGACGCAGGGATTCCTGCTCGTCCTCGTGGTCATGGTCCTGTTCATGAACCTCCGCTCGGCGTGGTGGGTCATGGCGGGCATCGCGGTCTCGATCGGCATCACCGTCCTGCTCATGCGGATGTTCGGCGTGACGCTGAACCTCATCTCGATGTTCGGCCTGCTCATCGTCATCGGCATGCTCGCCGACGACGCGATCGTGGTGAGCGACAACATCCTCGACCGGTGGCGCGGCGGGCGGAAGGCCGATGACGCGGCGATCGAGGGCACGAGCGAGGTGGCGTGGCCGGTGGTCGCGACGGTGATGACCACGATCGTCGCGTTCCTGCCCCTCGGGATGCTCGGGGGCAACATCGGCATCCTGCTCGCGACGCTGCCGACGGTGGCGGCGATCGCCCTCGGCTCGAGCCTCATCGAATGCCTGCTCATGCTGCCGGGCCACATCGGCCACGCCATCCTGAACATGGAGCGGCACGGCAAGTTCGCCATCGAGCGCCGCTGGGAGGGTTTCGAGCGGTGGCGCGAGGACCGCTTCATCCCGTGGGTCCAGGACCTCTACGCCCGGGCCGCGACCTTCTGCCTCGACCACCGCTACGTCACGACCGCGGCGGTGCTCGGCATCCTCGTCGGCTCGCTCGGCATGGTCGCGGGCGGCCGCGTGGCGTTCACCTTCCTGCCCGCCGACGACACCGAGACGGTCATCGTCGAGTGCCGGCTGCCGATCGGGTCGCCGGTCGAGGCGACGGGGGCGGCGGCGGCCCGGATCGAGGCGGCGGCCCGGTCGCAGCCCGAAGTGCGGGCGATCAGCACGATCCTCGGGCAGAGCACGAACTTCGAGACCGGCGTGGCCGAGGCGGTCTCGAGCCACATCGCCCAGATCTTCATCGAGCTGCTGCCGACCGAGGAACGCGACCGCGACTCGGGCACGGTCATCCAGTCGGTGCGCGACGTCCTCGGCACGCTCGACGGGGTCGAGGAGCTCAAGTTCACCGAGATCACCGGCGGCCCCGCCGGGGCCGACATCACGTACGAGGTGCAGGGCGACGACCCCGAGGCGATCCGGGCGGCGTCGGATCGCATCAAGGGGATCCTCGGCGAATACGCGGGCGTGTACGGCATCACCGACGATGACTACTCGACCCAGAAGGAACTCAAGATCGAGCTCCGCCCGAGCGCCGCCGCGATGGGCTTCACCGTGGCCGAGGTGGCCCGGCAGGTCCGCGGCTCGCTCTTCGGCCTCGAGGCCCACGTCTACTCGGCCGACCGCGAGGACATCAAGGTGCAGGTGCGGCTCGACGAGCGCAGCCGACGCCGCTTCGACGCGCTGGAAGGCCTGTGGCTGGTCGCCCCGCGGGGCGGGATGCTCGTGCCGCTCGTCGAGGTCGCGTCGGTCCGCGAGGGTACGGCGTACGCGGTCGTCCGGCGCGTCGACCGGCAGCGGACGGTGACCGTCACCGCCGACTGCGGGGCCGGCGTCAATCCCGAGGAGATCACGCGGGCCGCGTTCCCCCGCATCGAGGAGGCGGTCGCGGCGATCCCCGGAGTCCGCGTGCAGGAGGGCGGCCGCCAGAAGGATCTCAACGAGAGCCTCAGCTCGCTGCCGGTCGCGATGGCGGCGGCCCTCGCGATGATCTACGTCATCCTCGCGTGGCTCTTCTCGAGCTACACCCAGCCGATCGCGGTCATGCTCGCGATCCCGTTCAGCGCCATCGGCGTGGTCTGGGGCCACTGGGCCCTCGGCTACGACCTGACCTTCCTGAGCCTGATCGGCATCGTCGCCCTCGCCGGCATCGTGGTGAACAACTCGCTCATCTTCGTGGAGTTCGCGAACGAACGGACCCGCCGCGGCATGGGCCTCGAGGAGTCGCTCGTCGACGCGGGCCGGCGACGGCTGCGGCCCATCCTCCTGACCACGATCACCACGGTGGTCGGTATCGCGCCGCTCCTGGCCGAGCAGAGCTTCCAGGCCCGGTTCCTGATCCCGATGGGCATCGCGATCGCGGGGGGCCTGACCAGCGCCACGATCCTGACCCTCGTCCAGCTGCCGGCGATCCTGATGATCGTCGACGACCTGAAGCGGCTCGCGGCCCGGGCGTGGGGGATCGCTCCCCGGGCGGAACCGTCCGCGGCGTCCGCCCCGTAAACTGCCCGCATGAGCGGGAAGCGAAGCGACGCGGGTCCGGTGGTCGGCATCGACCTCGGCGGCACGAACATGGCGATCGGCGTGATCGATGCGAAGGGCGCGATCCTCGGTCGCTGCAAGCGGAAGACCAAGGCGGCGGAAGGACGCGACGTCGTGCTCTCGCGCCTCGTCGAGGGCGTGATGCGGGCCTGCGACGACGCGAAAGTGCCGTTCGATTCGCTCCGCGGCGTCGGGATCGGAGCCCCGTCGGCGATCGACGTTCCCGCCGGCCGCGTCATCAAGGCGGGCAACCTCGGCTGGGAGGACTTCCCGCTGCGCGACGCGCTCAAGAAGCTGCTCGGCAAGCCGGTCTTCCTCGACAACGACGTGAACGTCGCCGCGTGGGGCGAGCATCGGGCCGGCGTCGCCCGAGGCCGCAACGACCTGCTCGCGGTCTGGGTCGGCACCGGCGTCGGCGGCGGGCTCATTTTCGGCGGGAAGCTGCACCACGGCTCGTTCTGGACCGCGGGCGAGATCGGCCACGTGATCCTCCTGCCCGGTGCGGGCCCGGGCCGCGAGACGGTCGAGGACCTCTGCAGCCGCACCGGCCTCGCCGGCAGCCTGCGGCGCCTGCTTCCGATGTACCCCGACTCGGCGCTGCACCGGCTCGTCGACGGGAACTTCGACGCGAACTTCTCGAGCTCGGTGCTGGCCGAGGCGTACGAGCGCGAGGATCCGCTCGTGCGGAAGGTCGTGAACCACGCTGCGGACCTCCTCGGGCTGGCGATCGCCAACTGGATCACGCTGCTCGCGATCGACACCGTCGTCCTCGGCGGCGGCGTGACCGAGGCCCTCGGCAAGCCGTTCGCGGCCCGGGTTCGGAAGCGGTTCGAGGAACAGGTCTTCCCCGCGACCTGCCGGAAGTGCGAGATCCTCGTGAGCGAGCTCGGCGACTCGGCGGGAGTGGTCGGGGCCGCGATGCTCGTGCCGGAGTGAGCCGGAGCAAGAACGGAGTGAACCGATGCCGACCGTCGCCGAACTCGTCGCCGCCCTCGACCGCATCAGTCCGTTCCGCCTCGCCGAGGAGTGGGACAACGTGGGGCTCCTCGTCGGCCGCCGCGACGCGGAGGTCACGCGGACGCTGCTCGCGATCGACGCGACGCCCGCGGTGATCGCCGAGGCGGCCGCCTCGGGTTGCGCGGCGATCGTCGCCTACCACCCGCCGGTCTTCCGCCCGCTGAAGCGGCTGAGCGACGAGACGCCCGCCCAGCGGGTGGCGCTCGAGCTCGCCGCCTGCGGCATCGCCGCGATCTCGCCGCACACCGCCCTCGACGCGGCCCCGGGCGGCCTGAACGACTGGATCGCCGACGGGATCGGTCCCGGCGACCGCAAGGCCCTCGTGCCCGCGGCAACGCTGCCGGAAACCGAGGAGGTGAAGATCGTGACGTTCTGCCCGCCCGAGGCGACCGAGCGGATCCGCGACGGCCTCGCCGCGGCCGGCGCCGGCCGCATCGGCGGCTACGAGCGCTGCTCGTTCGAGCTTCCCGGCACCGGAACGTTCTTCGGCGGCGAGTCGACGCGGCCGGCGGTCGGCGGCCGCGGGAAACTCGAGCGCGTCGCCGAGACGCGGCTCGAGATGGTCTGCCCGCGGCGGGCCCTGCCGATCGCGCTCGAGGCCCTGCGGCGCTTCCATCCCTACGAGGAGCCGCCGGTCGAGATCCATCCGCTCGAGCCGCGGCCGCGGCGGAACGCGGGCGCCGGACGCAAGCTCACCCTCGATCGCCCCGCATCGGTCGACGAGGTCGCCGCGCGGCTCAAGCGGCACTTCGGCGTCACGGCCGTCTCGATCGCCCTGCCCGACGGGGCGCCGGCCGGGCACGGCACGATCGGCCTCTGCGCCGGCGCCGGCGAAAGCCTGCTGGACGCGGCGATCGCCGAGGGCTGCACGCTCTTCGTGACCGGCGAGATGCGGCACCACGAGGTGCTCTCGGCCCTCGCCCGCGGCTGCGGCGTGCTGCTTGCGGGACACACGAACACCGAGCGGGGCTACCTGCCGATCCTCGCCGAGCGGCTGCGTCGCGAGCTCTCCGGCCTCGAGGTCACGGTCTCGGCGATCGACCGCGACCCGCTGCACGCCGGCTGAGGCCGTTCACGCCAACCTCGCGAATTCCTCGCCGTTCCCGCGGACATCGCCGCGGGCCGCCCGTATGATCCGACGCAACCGCCCTCGCGGCGGCAGGAGAAGCCCGTTGAAGGCACCACATTCCGGCTCGCACGGCCCGATCCCCTCTCCGACCCCCGACAACCCGAACCCCGGCCCCGCCCCGGCCCTCGCCGGCGTCGAGGCGGTGGGAACGCGGGTGCGGAAGCACTTCGTCCTCGACACGAACGTCCTGCTGCACAACCCGAACGCGATGTTCAAGTTCGAGGAGCACGAGGTCGTGATCCCGCTGACGGTGATCGAGGAGCTGGACCTCTTCAAGAAGAACAACGACGAGACCGGCCGCAATTCCCGCCAGGTCATCCGCAGCTTCGACAAGCTGCGCCGCGAGGGGCACCTCTTCGAGGGCATCCGCTGGAACGAGCAGGGGGGCACGATCCGCATCGAGCGGACCAACACCAGCTTGCCGTTCGCCCTCGACCTCGACAAGGCCGACCACCGCATCCTCAGCGTCGCCCACGCCCTGCACGCCTCGGGCTGCCGGACGGTCTTCATCTCGAAGGACATCAACGCCCGCGTGAAGGCCGACGCCCTCGGCATCCCGAGCGAGGACTTCGAGCACGACCACATCGACACCGACTGGCTGCACGCCGGCTGGGTCTCGATGTCGGTGCCCGGCGACCTGATCGACGACCTCTACAACGACCGGCAGCTCGCGACGTCCCGCTTCGCCGGCCTGCCGGTGCGGGCCCCGAACGGCGCCGAGCTGCCCGGCCTCGAGCCGATCGCGAACCTCTTCCTCGTGCTGCAGAACGCCGACGACGCCGCCCACACCGGCCTCGGCCGCGTGCTGGCCGACACCGGCCACGTGATTCCCGTGACCGGGCCGCGGAAGCCGGTCTACGGCGTGATGGCCCGGAACCTCCAGCAGACGATGGCCCTCGACCTCCTGCTCGACGACGAGGTCAAGCTCGTCTCGCTCATCGGCCCCGCGGGCACCGGCAAGACCCTGCTCGCGCTGGCCGCGGGCCTGCACAAGACGCTGAAGGAAGAGCGCTACGACAAGCTGCTCACCGCCCGCCCCATCATGCCGCTCGGCCGCGACATCGGCTACCTGCCCGGCGACAAGGACGAGAAGCTCTCGATGTGGATGCAGCCGGTCTTCGACAACCTCGCGTACCTGCTCTCGACCCGCGGCTCGCACCTGAACGACGCCGAGAGCCGCTCGCCCGAACAGCGGATGGACCAGCTCATGGCCGGCGGCAAGGTCGTGCTCGAGCCGCTGACCTACATCCGCGGCCGCAGCCTGCCGCACCAGTTTTTCGTGGTCGACGAGGCGCAAAATCTCTCGCCCCACGAGGTGAAGACCATCGTGAGCCGTGTCGGCGACGGCACCAAGATCATCCTCTGCGGCGACATCCTGCAGATCGACAATCCTTACCTCGACGCGAGCTCGAACGGCCTGTCGTACCTCATCGAACGGATGAAGGGCCAGCGGATCGCCGGCCACGTCACGCTGTCGAAGACCGAACGCAGCGACCTCGCGAGCCTCGCGGCGGAAGTGCTGTGAAGTAGGCCGTTCGCCGGACTCGTCACGCGTCGGCCGCGGGCCGAAGCTCCCGGCGGCCAAAACTCACCGCCCGAACATCGAACCGGCCTTGGCCCGGCCGTCGAGCAGGCGGTTGGCGGCCTGGACGGCGCCGCTTGCCGTGGCGGCCATGCCGTCGGCGCCGACGACCTTCCACAGGTCGGGCACGAGTCGGAACGGGGTTCCGCCCACGAGCACCGGGATCTCGCAGGTCGCGGGCTCGCCGCGGATCGCGGCAATGGCGTCGGCAATGCTCCGCGCCGTCAACGACGTGCTGCCGCTGATCGCGAGCAGGTCGAACGGCTTGCCGGCGCCGTGGTCGCCGCGAAGGGCGGTGACGATCTCGTCCGACGGGGTGTTCGCGCCGAGGCACTCCGCCCGCCAGCCGGCGAACTCGAAGAGGTCGGCGACCATGCGGATGCCGACGTCGTGCAGGTCGCCGCCGACGCTGGTCGCGAGCACCGACCGCCCGCAGGCGGGTCGGGTCTGGGCGTAGAGCTTGAGCTGGGCCAGGATGACTTGGGTCGCCGCCGTGGCGTAGTGCTCGTCGGCCACCGCGATCTCGTCGACCTGCCACATGCGGCCGACCTCGGCGAGGGCGGGACAGACGATCCGCTCGTAGATCCGCTCGAGGGGCTTGCCGGTGCGGAGCTCGGCGAAGAGCAGGTCGGCCGCGTCACGCTGGTTCCGTTCGAGCAGCTTGAGGAGATACGTCCGGGCCAGCCGCGCATCGGGGTCCTTCTGGTCGATCTCGTGGTGCGGCATCGCGCCGACCCGGTCGAGGTTGCCGATGGCCTGCCGGACCAGTTCCGACGACCGGGCGAACGCCTCGGTGGACGGGGCTTCCGCCATCGCCGACGCGAGGCAATCGAGACTCGCCCGCAGGTCGCTCTCGCGGTACTCGCGGGCCGAGAACGCGACCCGGGACCAGTTGGCGTTCTCGAGGAAGAGGGCCGGCCGATCCGCGGCGATCGCCTCCGCGAGGTGGGCAACCCGCGACTGGGTCTCGTTCCGCCAGAGCCGTTCGGCGTGGTCGCCGTACCGGGCCTCGAGCGAGGGATCCCGGCGGAACATCCCCTCGACCGTCGCGGCGACGAGGGCACCCGCGGCGGCGTCGATCTCCGACGCCCGATCTCGGTCTGTTTGGCGCATGGACGGCGAAGATTCGCTTCGGCGGGAGGGCGGATTCAGGACGGGAGGGCCGTTCCGGGGTCCGGGAACCGGGCCGTGGGGCGAATGCGGGGTTTCCCGCGCTCGGGACGCCTCACTCGGCCAGCGCCAGCTCGGCCAGGCAGCCCGACGGGCGACCCGAGAGCCGGGCGTGGCGAAGCAGGTAGTTCATGACGGCGGTCATCGCCGTCGCGTGCGACCAGGTCAGCGGGCTGACCGAGATGGGGGCACCGGTGTAGGGGTCGAACTGCTCGGCGAGGACCCCGGACGGCAGGGCCCGGCTCGCGACCCACTCGAGGTAGGGCAGGGCCTCCTGCAGCTCGCCGATGTCCTTCGCCTTCTCGATCAGCCACTGGGCGTGCCAGAGGGTGCAGATGACCCACGGATTGCCCGGGACGTCCTGCACGTTGTGGTGCTCGACCTGGTGGTAATAGTCAGATTCGTAGCGGGCGATGCCGCCGATCGGCGTCTTGACCCACAGCCGCTCGCGCACCGCCTGCATGTGGCTGACGACCTTCGGATCGTCGGCGGGCAGGGCCCCGAAGGCGAAGAGCGAGAACGCCGAGGCGTCGAGGGTCGGATCGAGCCGGTAGCTGCCGTCGGGCAGCGGCGTGGCCATGCGGGCGAAGCGGTTCCGCTCGGGCATCCACATGTGCCGGACCATCGCCCCGCGCATCCGGTCGGCGCCTTCCTGGAACTCGGCGGCCCGGTCGAACGCGCCCATGTCCTGGGCGAAATCAGCCGCGGCCCGGAGGGCGCCGATGGTCGACGCGACGGTGAAGAGGTGGATCCCGCGCCGCTCCTCCCACAGGTCCCACGACGGCCTCGGCAGCCCGTTGTGGTCGCGGTACGAGAGGATCCACTTCGCCGGGTCGATGACCAGCTTCTGGTACATCCCCTTGATGAACTCGACGTCGCGGAAGACCTGGAAATGGCGCCGCAGGGCCCAGATCACGAGCGAGGTCTCGTCCTGCTGGATCGGCAGGACCTTCTCACCGTCGAGCATCCGCGGGTGCCACGAGCTGGCGAACGTGCCGCTCGGGTTGTACTTGTGCAGGAAGTAGCCGTCGGGCTCGATGACCCGCTCGCAGAAGCGGAAGAAGGCCCGGCTGAGCTCGCCGTGGCCGGCCAGCGTCAGGGCGTGGGCCACCAGGGCCCCGTCCCGCGGCCACATGTACGAGTAGGTGTCGCCGGCGAAGTGCGTGATGTCGTAGTCGTTGGCGGCGATGATCGCCCCGCCGTTGTCGATCTGCGTGCGGAGGATGAGCTGGCTGCGCACGTAGAGGTCCCGCACCTGGTCGGGCACCGGCGAGAAGTCGACCGGCTCCTTGCACGCCCAGAGCCGCCAGTACGCCTCGGTGCGGTCCATCATCCGCTGCGGCGAGCGGTCGCGGACCTTCGCGTCGAGGGCCTTGATCGACGGCTGGTCGCGGCCCGCCGCGAGCCAGTAGTAGCAGTGGCTCGCCTGCCACGGGGGCACGGTGAGGTTGATGCCCGCGGTCGAGTCGACCGAGCCTTGGGCGATCGCGTGCCGGCTCAGGATGCCGTCCTCGGCGTCCCGCCAGGTGCCTTCCGCCTCGCCGATCCGCTTCGCGCCGGTCGCCCAGTGCTCGACGCCGACCTTGCGGCCGTCGGACAGGTTGATGAGGAAGTAGACGTTGTCCTTGTAGTGGATCAGGCCGCCGGTGTCGGGGTCGAAGGTGACGGTGTCGCCGACCGGCGACTCGTTGACGCTGATGTCGTGATGGAAGAAGACCCGCACGTCGCGGGCCCGGCCGAAGAGGTCGGTGACCGAGACCTTGCGGAAGTAGACCGGGCTCCAGTAGTCGACCGCGTCCTGGCAGGTCACCTCGAGACCGAGCCGCTCGTGCCGCAGGCGGATCTCGGTCACGAGCGTGTCGGGCTTGTAGCGGAGGTCTCGCTGCCAGCCCGACGAGTCGCACCAGGCGAACTGGCCGTCGACCCAGATGCCGAACCGCTGCGGATGGCCGCAGGTGTGGTTGGGCATGCCGACCCGCGGCCAGTAAAGGTCGCGCAGGCGATAGAGCTCGTCGAAGGCCACGAGCATTTCACCGTTTCCGACCGGGACGTTGCGGGGCATGGGAGGTGGGAGTCGGGGCTCAGCGGTGGCTTTCGACCAGGGCGATCCGCTCGGCGAGGCCGCCGGCTGCGGTCACCCGGACCCCGACGCGGCCATCGACGGTGACGGGGAGGCCGGTCGCGACGCGACGGTCATCGACCGCGAGCTCGAGGGCGCGTCCGGTCCCGGCGGGCAGTTCGATCACCGTTCCGAGGGTCCAGGTGCGGATCTCGCCGATCGGGACGGGCCGCTCGGCCAGCCGGACGGTCACCGGAACGTCCAGGGCAAGGCTCGGGAGGCGAAACAGCACGCGGGGTCTATCGGTCGCCGGGCCGATGGGCGTTGACCGAAAGCGAGATTCAGGTGGATCCCGGACGGTGGGTTCAGGAACCCGTCCAGCGACGGAACACCAGGCTCACGTTGTGGCCGCCGAAGCCGAAGGTGTTGTTGATCGCGAGGTCGATCGACCGGGCCTTCGCGGTCTTGGGGACGAAGTCGAGGTCGAAGCCCTCGTCGGGGTGGTCGAGGTTGATGGTCGGGGGCAGAATCCCGTCCTTCAGGGCCATGACCGTCGCGACGCTCTCGACGCCGCCCGCCGCCCCGAGGCAGTGGCCGGTCATCGACTTGGTGCTCGACATCGAAAGGCGGTGGGCGTGGGCCCCGAAGAGCCGCTTCACCGCGGCGACCTCGGCCGCATCGCCGAGGGGCGTCGAGGTGCCGTGGGCGTTGATGTACCCCACGTCGTCGGGGGCGAGCCCGGCGTCCTTCAGGGCGGTCAGCATGGCCCGGTGGGCGCCCGCGCCGTGCTCGTCGGGGGCCGCGATGTGGAAGGCGTCGCCGGAAGTCCCGAAGCCGACGAGTTCGGCGTGGATCCGGGCCCCGCGGGCTCTCGCGTGCTCGAGCTCCTCGAGCACCAGGACCGCCGCGCCCTCGGCCAGGACGAAGCCGTCGCGGTCCTTGTCGAACGGCCGCGACGCCCGCTCGGGATCGTCGTTGCGGGTCGACAGGGCCTTCATCGCCGCGAAACTGCCGATGCAGAGCGGGCCGATCGCGGCCTCGCTGCCGCCGGCGAGCATCACATCGGCGTCGCCCCGCTGGATGTAGTGGAACGCATGGCCGATCGCGTGACCCGAGGTCGCACAGGCCGTCGCGGTCGCGGAGTTCGCGCCTTTCAGGTTGTGGCGGATCGAGACGTTGCCCGCGGCCGCGTTCACCATCAGGCGGGGTACGGTGAACGGGCTGATCCGGTTGGGGCCGGTCTTGAGCAGCTTCGAGTGGCCTTCCTCGATGGTCAGGATTCCGCCGATGCCGCTGCCGATGACCACGCCGTTGCGGTAGGGATCCTTCGCCGCGTGGAAGTCGAAGCCGCAGTCCTTGACCGCATCTTCCGCCGCCCCGAGCCCGAGCAGGCAGAAGCGGTCCATCCGCTTCTGCTCGCGACCGTCGATGAACGAGGGCTCGAACTGGTGGATCTCGCCGGCGAAACGCACCGTCCACTCGGGCGTGGCTTCGAAGCTCTTGATCGGGCTGATGCCCGAGCGGCCGTCCTTCATCGCGGTCCAAGTCGCCGCGGCGGAATGGCCGAGGTTCGTGACCGCGCCGAGTCCGGTGACGACGACGCGACGGAGGGTGATGGTCCGCATGGCGGTCAGGAGGGGCGTCCCGGTGGGACACGGCCGACCGTCGTCAAGACCGGCCGGCCGGGAGGGGGCCCGAGGAGGCACGGCGGGCCGCCCGCCGCGCCGGCGGGATCAGTTCCCGCCGCCCTTGTTGTAGTGTTCCTTGATGTAGTCGATCGCATCGCCGACGGTCTGGATCTTCTCCGCCTTGTCGTCCGGGATCGACGTGCCGAACTCGTCCTCGAACTCCATGACCAGCTCGACGGTGTCGAGGCTGTCGGCGTTGAGGTCGTTCGTGAAACTCGTCTCGCGGGTGATCTTGACCTCGTTGCGATCGACGCCCATCTGGTCGGCAACGATCTCGATGACCTTCTGTTCGATCTCGGCTTCGGTCACGGTGGTTTCTCCAGCAAGGTGAGCGTCCCGGGCGGGACGCGGGGGGGAATGGTACGGGCAGCGGGCCGGGGCCGCAACGAAAGGCCTGACGGAGGTCCGGGTTCGGCCCGGACCGCGGGAACCGGCGTTTCCCGAGGGTTTTGGGGCTCAGCCGGCCAGGCCGCCGTCCACGATGAGGACTTGGGCGGTGAGATAGCCAGCCTCGTCGGAGGTCAGGTACGCGACCGCCGCGGCGATGTCGGCGGGCTGGCCGAAGCGACGCAGCGGGATGTTCGGCAGGACCTGCTCCTTGATCGTGGCGGCGAGGGCCCCGGTCATGTCGGTCTCGATGAAGCCCGGGGCGATCACGTTCGCGGTGATGCCCTTCGGGCCAAGCTCCTTGGCGATGCTCTTGGTCATGCCGATCAGGCCGGCCTTGGCGGCGGCGTAGTTGGCCTGTCCGGCGTTGCCGGTGACCCCCGAGACGCTGCCCACGTTCACGATCCGGCCGAACTTCCCGCGCATCATCGGGCGGGCCGCGGAACGGCAGGCGACGAACGCCGAGCGGAGATTGACCCGGAGCACCTCGTCGAAGTCGGCGTCGGACATCCGCAGGATCAGCCCGTCGCGGGTGATGCCGGCGTTGTTCACGAGGATGTCGAGCCGGCCGTGCCTCTCGGCGATGCCGTCGACGAGGGCCGCCAGGGCCTCGCCGTCGCCGACATCGCAGGTGGCGACCTCGATCGAGCCGCCGGCGGCCGAGACCTCGGCCTTCAGGCTCTCGAGCGACTCGGCCGAGCGGGCCACGCCGACGACATGCCGGCCGTCGCGGGCGAGGCGAAGGGCGATCGCCCGGCCGATTCCTCGGCTGGCTCCGGTGACGATGGCGACGCGGCGGTCGATGGCGTGGACTCCGAGGGGTCGAGAGAGGAGGGACGAAAGAAAAGGCCCGCCGAAGCGGGCCGGGAGTCTATCGGAAAATCCGCCTGCGACCGGATCGGTTGGAGCTCAGTTGAACCCGGGCTTCGGGGCCCGGATCGGGGTGCCGATCGGCCGCTTCCCGGGGCTGCCCGGGCCACCGCCGCCACCGGGAGCCGACGGGCCCATCGGGCCGACCGAGCTCTCGCCGTCGCTGGTGTCGGTGGTGTAGTCGGTCTTCACCGGCTTGAGGATCTCGTCGGGCATCTGGGCGATCTCGAGGTCCTTCGCGAGGATCGCCAGCCACGCGTTGATCCAGTCGTCGCCCGCCAGCAGGTCCATGATGCCGGGCGGGCAGGCGATCGCGTCGAACTCGGCGGACGGGCCGCTGAGCTTGTACTCCCAGAGCTGCGGCTGGAAGGTCTCGCCGACATGGAAGACCGCGAGGGTGCAGGTGCCCTTGTCGCCGCCCTTGCCGGTTTGCACATCGATGCGGGTGATCGCCTCGACGGTCTTCTTCCAGTCGCCGCTCGTCACGAGGACATCCAGCTCGAACTGGTCGGGCAGCGAGAGCATCGGCTTGAGGCGATCGACATCGCCGCGGGCGAAGGCGTCGAAGAAGCCGAGGACGGCGATCCGTTCGACGTCGGTCGACGGGGCCTTCTCCTCGGGCAGGCGGACCCGCGGGTCGATGCCGAGCTTGGCCATCAGCTCGCTCACCGGCGTGATCGCGGGCGGCGGGGGCGGCGGCGGCGGCGGCGGGGGAACGTAGACCTGCTGCGGGGCTTCTTCCTCGCCGCAGCCCGGCGCGACCATCAAGGTCGTCGCGACGAGGGCGAGTCCGGCCAGCGGAAGCAGACGGCGACGGGTTTCAGCTCGGTTGGTCATGCGAGGTCACCTCGGCGGAGCGGTCGATGCGCCGGAAGAGTCCCTTCAGCACCGAGCCCGGCGCGAGCTCGAGGAACTTGACTTCGCCCCGGGCCTTCGCCCACGCGACGAGATCGGAACAGGATTGGCTCCATCGTACCGGGTTCACCAACTGCTCGACGAGGAGTTTCTTCAGGAGTTTCGGGTTCTCCCGCTCGTGGGGACGGGCGGTGACGTTGCTCCAGACCTCGATCCCGAGGGCGTGGAAGCTGACCCCGTCGAGGGCGGCGGCCAGGCCCTCGGCCGCGGGAGCCATGAGCGGGCTGTGGAAGGCTCCGGCGACCTGCAGGGCGGTGGCCCGGAGGCCGATTTCGCCCGCGACCTCGACGGCCTTCGCGCACGCCGCGGCCGAGCCGCTCAGGACGATCTGGCCCGGGGCGTTGAAGTTCGCCGCGACCAGCACCTCGCCCGGGCCGCACGCCGCGAGGGTCCGCGAACACGCCTCCGCGGCCTGGGCCTCGTCGGCCCCGATGAGGGCGACCATGCCGCCCTTCGAGCTTTCCGCCGCCTGCTGCATGAGCCGCCCACGGGTCGCGACCAGCCGCAAACCGTCTTCGAACGGGAAAGCGCCGGCGAGGTGGAGGGCGGTGTACTCGCCGAGCGAGAGCCCGGCCGCCGCGACCGGGGCGGGCGTGCCGCGCTCGGCCAGGACCCGGGCGCAGGCCACGCCGCAGGTGTAGAGGGCCGGCTGGCTCACGTCGGTCCGGTTGAGGGTCTCGGCCGGTCCGTTGAAGCAGAGTTCCGACAGTTTCGCCCCGCCCGGCAGCGACAGCGTGCGGTCGGCGGCCTCGAAGACCGCGCGGGCCGCGGCCGAGGCCTCGAACCAACCCTTGCCCATGCCGACGGCCTGGGCTCCTTGACCGGGACAGAGGAAGACCGGGTGCATCGGGGGAATCTCCGGGTATCGGGAAACGGCCGCCGCGGCCGCTCAGAAGTTCCAGACGTTGGCCGC
This sequence comes from Phycisphaerales bacterium, assembly GCA_044356865.1. Taxonomy (GTDB): domain Bacteria; phylum Planctomycetota; class Phycisphaerae; order Phycisphaerales; family SM1A02; genus JBEIUL01. The sequence continues at coordinate 14,078 of JBIKVN010000048.1, forward strand.
CCAAGTCAGCCCGCCGCCGAAGGCAACCATGATGATCGGCTTCCCGGGCGGGAACCGGCCCGCGCGGCGGGCCTGGTCGAGGCAGAGCCCGACCGAGCCGGCCGAGCTGTTCCCGAAGCGGTCGATGTTCACGAAGATCTGGTCGGGGCGGAAGCCGATCTTCTCGCGGGCGGCCTCGATGATCCGCAGGTTCGACTGGTGGCAGACGACCTGGCCGACGTCCTCGGCCTTCAGGCCGGTCCTGGCCATCGCGTCCTCGATGACCTCGCGGAAGCGGGTCACCGCGAACTTGAAGACCTCGCGCCCGTTCATCCGCAGGTAGCCGAGGCGGATCGGGTTGTCGCGGTCGTCGGCGGGGACGTCCTGCTCGCGGCGGGGGATGTAGAGGGCGTGGCCGCCGATGCCGTCGGCGCCCATCGACGAGTAGACGGCGCCCTTCGACGGGTCGGGGTCGGCCCGCAGGACCGCCGCGCCGGCCGCGTCGCCGAAGAGGATCGACACCGTCCGCTCGGTGAAGTCGACCGCGGTGCTCATCGCGTCGCAGCCCACCACGCCGACGGTGCGGAAGCGGCCGCTGCGGACGAGCGTCTCGGCGACGTTGAGCGAATAGACGAAGCCGCTGCACGCGGCGACCACGTCGAAGGCCGCGGCCGGCGCCGCGTCGAGCGCGGCGCTGATGCGGCACGCCGTCGACGGGCAGGTCATCTCCATCGTGCAGGTGCCGCAGATGATGAGGTCGAGCTCCTTCGGCGAGACCTTCGCGTCGTCGAGCGCGGCCTTCAGGGCGTCGCGGGCGAGCGTGAAGGTGCCCTCGACGGTCGGGTCGCAGATCCGCCGCGAGTGGATGCCGGTCCGCTGGACGATCCACTCGTCCGAGGTGTCCATCATCTTCGCGAGATCGTGGTTGGTGAGCTCGCGGTCGGGCACCTTCGAGCCGGTGCCGAGCATGCGGACGCCGAGCCCTCCGGGGCAGTCGATGGCACGGGTGAAGACCGGGGCGGTCATGCGGGGATCATCTGCTCGAGCTTGCCGAGCCGCGAGGCGATCGCGTCGTTCAGCCGCAGCTCGACGGCCTGGCGGGCGCGGAGCACGGCGTTCATGATCGTGCGGGCCTCGCTCGAGCCGTGCGAGATGAGGCAGACACCGTTCACCCCGAGCAGCGGGGCGCCGCCGTACTCGTGGTAGTCGTGCTTGGCGTAGAGGCTCTTGACCACCGGCTCGAGCCGCACGGTGAGCTCGGGGTCGATCTCGAACACCTCGCGGGCGAGGGCCTTGAAGATGCCCGAGGAGAGGCCTTCGGCAAGCTTGAGCATCACGTTCCCGACCACGCCGTCGGTGATGACCACGTCGGCCTCGCCGTTGAAGACGCCGCGGCCCTCGACGTAGCCGGTGAAA
>JBIKVN010000049.1:0-15460 GCA_044356865.1 Phycisphaerales bacterium
GGTGCCGCGGGAGATCATCCGGCTCGACGCATTGCCGCGGAACCCGACCGGCAAGGTCCTGCGGAAGGAACTCGTGAAGATGCACGCGGCCCGCGGCTGAGCCGAAGCCGCGGCGTCAGGGACAAGCGCCCCACGCCGAGAGGATGACCGTGAGGTCCGAGGCGCCGACTATCCCGTCGCCGTCGAGGTCGTCGTCGGATCCGCCCCACGCCGAGAGCAGGCGGGTGAGGTCGCTTCCGCCGACCGCGCCGTCACCGTCGAGATCTCCCGCGCAACCGCACGAGGGACCCGCGTCCCAGTCGATGCGCATCACGATCGATCCGGGATCGCCCCCCACGGAACCGATCCAAATGAGATAGCTCTCGCCGCAGGTCGCCGGGAAGCTCACGGTGGACGCCGTCTTCGGGATGCAGCCGGATTCATTGTCGCTGCATGCGATCGGCTCGGTGCCGCAAGAAGCGAAGACCGCGATCGCCGTATCGAAACCCACGGAACCGCAGGTCGAGACGGTGCCGGTCGCCGTGCTCGGGGCGACCACCCGGTACCAGACATCGGATCCGACCGAATCACCGCCGCACGAGGCGGGGAAGGGCGGGAAACTCGCCGTCGCCCCGATGTTCGAGACTTCGATCGATCCCGAGGACACGAGTACGGCTCCCCGGCACTCGTCGTTCTCGGGAGGCTCCGCGCACAGCGACTGGGCGGCCTCGACGCACGAGGTGTCCCATTGGACCTCGCAGCAAAACGGGTCCCCGGGACATACGGCCTCGCAACAGGCGGGATCCTCGCACCCCGGCTGCTTGCTCGCCTCGAAACAGGAACCGGCTCCGGGCCCGCAGGCCGGCCCGCAGCCGCTCGCAAGGCACTCGAGCCGGACTCGATAGCGGGTCGTCCCGAAACTCCCGCAAGAGAGATCGGGCGTCGCGGGGCTCGGAAACGCGCCCGGCGCGACCACCAGGCGGTACTCGCCCGGGGGAACGCAACTCACGGCACTGGCAAACTCGACGCAGAAGTCGCTGGCGACCGACACCGCCGCCTCGGCGAGCGGTCCGCACGACGCCGGCACCAACGCCGCGAACCCGTCGAACGAGGCGGCGAGGGACAGTCGAACGGGCACCTCTCCGTCCCCGTCGGCGTCGACTACCGAGACGCTCCAGACGTCGATGTCGCGGAATCCACCGGGAGTGGAGGCGATCCGTCCGCACGCCCAGGTCCCGCACGCCAGCGACTGGACCTCGGGAAACTCGCTCGGGGTGCCGTAGCAGGGATTGTTCCGGTCCTGGCCGCAATCCTCGCTCTCGGCCGTCGCGCCGGCCGGGCAGGACGGCTCGCAGGATTCGACGCAGTACGCCCCGGCCAGCTGGACGCAGATGAAGTTCCAGGAGTTCTCGCAGCAGGTCGGATCGAGCGCGCAGACGAGCTCGCAACATCGCCGGTCATCGCACGACGGCGTCGAGTGCGGCACCGAGCACGAGCCCGCGGACGGGTCGCCGCACGCGACCGGCTCGCCGGACGGGCAGAGCGACCCCGCCGCCGCGACGCAGTTGGTGTCCCAGCCGGTCTCACAGCAGAAGGGATCGTCCGCACACACCGTCTCGCAGCACTCCCGCCGGCTGCACGCGGGGGTCGGATGGGGGACCGAACAATCCCCGCTCGCGGTCGCTCCGCAGAGCCCGACGCACAGGAGATTGGCGAAGTTCACGCAATCGGCGTCCCAGGACTGGCTGCAGCACAGGGGATCGACCGCGCAGACGACCGCGCAGCACTCGAGATCCGAACAACCGATCCCCGGATGGGGTGCGAGGCAATCACCGCCGAATCCGCACTGGGCCGAGGCGCGGCCGGCCAAGGTCAAGATCGCGACGGCTGCGGCCGACGCCAAGGCGAGAACTCGTGTCATGGTGGTCACTGTACGATCGTTCCGCGGATTTCGATCCATCACCGGCCGGAATCCCCGACCGGATGCTCCCCTCCGCCAAAGAAAGCCCCCCGGCCCGAAGGCCGGGGGGCGTTGGCTTCACGAGGGTCTCGCCGTCCCGATCAGGCGCCGGTCCAGGCGCTGAGCAGGATGGTGAGGTCGGCCGACCCGACGACGCCGTCGCCGTTCAGGTCGCCGGGCCCGCTGGTGCCCCAGGCGGCCAGCAGGATGGTGAGGTCGGCCGAGCCGACGACGCCGTCGCCGTTCAGGTCGGCGGGCGAGCCGCACGAACCGTTCTGGACGATGGTGAAGGTACCCGCCCCGGTCGAAGTCGCCCCGAAGGCGCCGATCGAGATGTAGTAGGTGCTGCCGCAGGTCGGGGTGAAGGTCACCCGCGACTGCAGGCCGCAGCCCGTCGCATCGTCGTTGCAGGCGAGAACCTGGGTCAGGTCGCAGTCGCTGAACACCGCCATCTTGGTGTCCATGGTCGTTCCCTGGCACGTCGAGATGGTGACATCCTGGTTGCCGACCGCGGTGTACTTGTACCAAGCGTCGTTGTAGTTGTTGCTGTTCCCGAAGAAGACGCAGGTCGAACCGGCATTGGTGTCGGTCGAGCAGCCGATCGTCGAGAAGTTGTTGCTTCCGATGTTCGCCGCGATGGCGCCCGAGCAATCGTCGTTGGTCGGGCCGCCGCCGCCGCCGACCGCCACCGAGATCTGGCCCGAGCCGAACGCGGTCGCCCCGAAGGCGCCGATCGAGATGTAGTAGGTCGTCCCGGTCGTGCCCGTGAAGACCAACTGCGACTGGAGACCGCAGAAGTCATCGTTGCAGGCGATGGCCTCGAAATCACCGCAGTTGGCGAAGACCGCCATCTTGGTGTCGAGGGTGGTCAGGCCGCACGCGCTCACCGTGACATCGCCGTTCTGGGTCGCGGTGTACTTGAACCAGATGTCGTTGTTGTTGAGGCTGCTGCCGAAGAAGACGCAGTTCGGCCCCGCATCGGTGTCGGTGCTCGCACCGGCCGTGTCGAAGGGGGTCAGGCCCGCGGTGATGGCGATCGCACCTTCGCAATCGTCATTCGGGGGCGGGGTCGCGCCGCAAGCCTTGCACTGGCCGATCGCCTGGTCGGCGCAGATCTGGTCCCACTCGGTGTCGCAGCAGAACGGATCGGCGGCGCAGATGAGCTCGCAGCAGGTCGCGTCCGAGCAGAACGGGTTGTCGTGCGGCTCGCAGCAGCTGCCGGCGCTTTCGACGCCGCAGGCCGGGGGCTCGCAGGTCTCGCCGATCGAGAGGTTGAAGGTGTACCGGTTCAGGTCACCCGAATCGCAGGCCGGGTCGTCGAAGCCGGCCCGGGCGATGAAGGCGATGTTCGAGCCGGCCGGCATGCAGGCCGTGATGGTCGCCCCGCAGCTCTGGGTCGCGTCGATCGCGTAGATCTGCGGCGGGCACTCATTGCTGAGGAGACCGATGGTCACGTTCAGCGTGCTGTTGGCGGTCATGGTGACCACCGCCGGCTCGAGCAGGTCGAACTCGAACCAGTCGGTGTCGCGGGTGCCGCCGGCGGCCCAGAAGGTGCCGCAGACGTTCCGGTTCAGGCCGATGTACTCGGGACCGGCGCCGTTGCAGCCGCCGTTGACATCCTCGCCGCAGAGCTCGGCCTCCTGGTGGGCGGCCTTGTCGCAGGTGGTGTCGCAAGCCTCGATCTGGGCGACGGTGAGCACGCCGGTGCCGCTCGTCGAGCCGAATCCGCCGACGGTGATCTTGTACTCGAAGCCGGCCATCAGGGGCACGAGCAGGTCCGAGGTGAAGCCCGGGCAACCCGCGCCGTCGTCGTTGCAGCCGACGACCGAGCCGCCGCAGCCGTCGAAGACCGCGATCTTGGTGTCGAAGCCGGCCTGGCCGCAGGTGGTGAGACGGTAGAGGCCATCGACATCCGGGGTGAACGAGAACCAGAGGTCCTTGTTCCAGGTCGTCGAACCGAAGAAGTTGCACTCGGGGATGTTCGAGTTCGAGATCGCCCCGGTGGTGTCGAAGCTCGTGTCGCCCACGCCGATCGGCAGGGCGCCCGAGCATTCGTCGTTCTCGGGACCGGTGCAGGTCTCGCCGGTGTCGATGATCGAGAGCAGGTAGTTCGCCTGCAGGTCGCAGGGCACTCCGGCGAAGCCGTTCGCGCCGACGAAGATCCGGTAGGTGCCGGCCACGAGGCAGGTCCCGTTGATCTCGAGCGGGCTGCAGTCACCGGGCGTGCTGGTCGCGAAGGCGAGGACGCCGGGGGGGCAGCTCGCGTCGAGCAGGCCGATGGCCGAGCCGATCGAGGCCGAACCGAGCAGCTGGACGTTGACGATCGCGTTCTCGGCGATGGTGAACTCGTACCAGTCGGTGTCGCGGGTGTCGGCGTCGGCCCAGTAGTTGCCGCAGATCACGTCCCCGAGGGCCGCGGGCGTGAAGAGCGTGCCGCCGGAGTTGCAGCCGCCGTTGGTGTCGTCGCCGCAGAACTCGTCTTCCTGCGCGTTCGCGTCAGCGCAATCCACGGTGCAGCTGGTGGCGCCGCAGGCTTCGCAGACGGCGAGGGCGAGGTTCGCGCAGACCTGGTCCCACTGCGTGTTGCAGCAGAACGGGTCGGACGCGCACACCTGCTCGCAACAGGCGACATCGCTGCAGTAGGGGCCGGTTCCGGGCTCGCAACAGCTGTTGCCGGTGCCGCACTGGCCGAATCCGGACGACGCCAGCGACAGGGTCGCGGCGGCGGCCAGGGATCCGACGAAGGTCCAAGGCTTGACGGTCATGAGGTTCTCCGAGGTGGTAGGTGAACGCGGGACTCTCCCGCACGCGAACGATGTGGAGCGAGCCGCTGCCGACGACCGCGCGGAGCGTCGGCAGCGACCGCGTGAACATAACCCGTTCCGGACGCGTTCCAAGCGCCGAGTTCGAACTTTCCTGAATCTGTGGAACAGGCCGCGCAGCGGGAAATCGTCGGACCGCCCCGGGCCGTGCTACCTTCCACGACCCGGCTCCGGGTCCAAAGCGGACCGTCGGCCGGGGACTCGCTTGCCCAGTTTCACACCCCGATCACGAACCGCCGGAGAACCCCATGTCCCTCAAGGTTGGCGACCTCCCGCCCCCGATCACGCTCCCTTCGAAGCCCGGAAACCCCGTCGACGTCTCGGCTTCCTTCGGGAAGCGTCCCGTGGTGATCCTCTTCTTCCCGCTCGCCTACAGCTCGGTCTGCACCGCCGAGATGTGCACCTTCCGCGACTCCTGGGACCGCTGGTCGGGCCTCGGGGCCGAGATCTATGGCATCTCGATCGACAGTCCGTTCGTCGCCGATCGGTTTCGGGCCGACGAGCGGATCCCGTTCCCGCTCCTTTCCGACTTCAACAAGACCGTCGCCGCGAGCTACGGGGCGCTGCACGAGGACCTGATGGGCCTGAAGGGCGTCACCAAGCGGGCTGCGTTCGTCGTCGGCCGCAACGGCAAGATCACCTACGCCTGGGTGAGCGAGAACCCCGGGGTGCAGGTCGACTTCGAGGCGATCGCGAAGGCGGTCGAGGCGTCGCGCTGAACCCGGGATCGGGTACAGTGCGTCGGGGCCGAAAGGCCTCGTTTCGCGGGCGTAACTCAGTGGTAGAGTACCTGCCTTCCAAGCAGGATGTCGAGGGTTCGAATCCCTTCGCCCGCTTTCCCGCATCTCGTCGAGCGACGATCCGCGACCGGAGTTCGCGCGGGCCGAGTAAGGTCGTCGTTCGGAGTGCAAGCCTGTGAGGTCGTAGCCGGAATCCGAGGCGTCCGACGGCCGCCGCGTTGAAACCTGCTCAGAATCTCGGACCTGATCCGACACGTAACTTGCTTTGTTCGCAAGTCTTTGTGTCGTTTCGCTTGCCCTACGTCCCGCACGGGCTCTATTCCCACCGTTCAGCCCCTCCGCCCGTTGTCCGGCGCGGATCGGCGGCCGAACCCGCGGCGAGTCACCGCGGCCCCCTGCAGAGAGAGAACGATGCACATCACGAATCCCTCCCGTTCCGTCCGCGCTCTCGCCACCGGCGCAGCGCTCGTCACCTGCTCGCTCGCCTCGGCGGGCGGCCCTTCTCCCCTCCTGTTCTCGACCCTCGACGCCGCATCCGGCTTCGCGAGCCTCGGATCGACGACCGGCACGTTCTCGTACGCCGGGCCGTCCACCTCGATGGACATCCCGCTCGCGATCGGCGGCGGGTCGGGATTCGGCGCAGCCGAGGCCTACGGCGTGGCCGGCGGCTTGCCCGGCTTCGACATCGACATGTTCATCGTGCTCATCGCCACGACCGCGACCTACACCTCGGGCGTGGCGTCTTTGCAGTTCACGGTCACGCTCGGGAACTCGGCGGTCTTCAACGACCTCTCGTTTTTCACGGGGTACGCGAGCACCTGGACCCTGAACAGCGTGGGACTCGTCGACGGCGACACGATCAACGCCGGCACGCACACCTTCGTCGGCAGCTTCCTCTACAGCGGCACGGGAATCACGAGTTACGCCGTTGGCTTCATCCTCGGCCAGGCGACCGCTTCGGCCGTTCCGCTGCCGGGCGCCGCGGGCCTCGCGGCGATCGGGCTCGCCGGCATGTCGCGCCGTCGCCGCCGCTGAGATCGACGGACCATCGCACTCGGACTCATCCACCGCCCCCGGCCCCGCGCCGAGGGCGGTTTCCTTTCCGGCTTCGGGCTGGACGCGTTCCGGTCCGGTCGTACACTCCGATGCGTGGCGAACTCGCACCGCCGTCGATCAGCTCTCGCGACCGCCGGGGCTTCGGTCGCGGCGGTGGGGGTCGGTCTGGCGGCGTTCGGGCTCGCGGGGGTGCCAGAGGGAACGGCGGTCCCGGCCGGTACCTCGACCGGGGCACGACCGGTCCCCGATTACGGCCGGGATGTCCGGCCGATCCTGTCCGACCGGTGCTTCCTCTGCCACGGGCCCGACCGGGCGACGCGGGAGGCGGGCCTGCGGCTCGATGTCCGCGACGAGGCCGTCGCGACCCGCGAGGGCGTGGCCGCGATCGTGCCGGGCGACCCCGACGCGAGCGAGATCGTCGCCCGGATGACCACGACCGATCCGGACACGCGGATGCCGCCGCCCGACAGCGGCAAGCACGCGATCTCGCCGGCCGAGCTCGCGATCGTCCGCGACTGGATCGCGGCGGGGGCCGAGTACAAGCCGCACTGGGCGTTCGTCGCGCCGACGCGGCACGAGGCCCCGGCCGGAAACACCGCATGGACTCGCGATCCGATCGACTCGTTCGTCGCGGCCCGGCTCGAGTCGGCGGGGCTCACGCCGGCGCCGGAGGCCGCGCCCGAGACGCTCGCCCGTCGCGTGTTCCTCGACCTGACCGGCCTGCCGCCGACGCCGGAGGAACTCGCCGCGTTCCTCGGCGAGTGGAACGCCGAACGCGACGGCGGCCGCCGCCCGTCGGGGCCGGACGCGTACGACCGCCTCGTGAGCCGGCTGCTCACCACCGAGCCGTACCGCACCCGCCACGCCGAGCGGATGGCCGTGCCGTGGCTCGATCTCGCGCGCTACGCCGACACCTCGGGCATCCACATGGACGCGGGCCGTTCGATCTGGCCGTACCGCGACTGGGTGCTTGCGGCGTACCGCGACAACATGCCCTTCGACCGGTTCGTGATCGAGCAGCTCGCCGGCGACCTGCTGCCCGGGGCGACCGACGACCAAAGGATCGCCAGCGGTTTCCACCGTAACCACGTCACGAGCGACGAGGGCGGGGCGATCGATGCCGAGTACCGGCTCGAGTACGCGGCCGATCGCGTGGCGACGACCGGAGCGGCGTTTCTCGGGCTCACCATGCAGTGCGCCCGCTGCCACGACCACAAGTTCGATCCGGTCACCGCCGAGGATTACTACTCGCTCATCGCGTTCTTCAACTCGATCGAGGAGCCGGGGATCTACTCGCAGGTGCCCGATGACCAGAGGGCTCTCGAGCCGTTCTTCGTCGCGGCCCGGCCCGAGCAGAAGGCCGCGATCGACGCCTGCGACGCCCGCATCGCCGAGGTGCGGGCAGAACGCGACCGGCCCACGCCCGACGAGGCGGCGGCCCGCGGCGAGTTCGAGGCGGCGCTCCGCGGCGACGGCGGTTTCCGCTGGAAGCACGCGAGGCTCGTCTCGGCCAGCTCGGCCGGCGGGGCGATGCTCGTGCCGCAGGACGACGGATCGGTGCTCGCCTCGGGCGAAAATCCGGCCGACGACGAGCAGGTCCTGGTGCTTGAGACCTTCGCGACCGGCCTTCGGGCGATCGCCCTCGAAGCCATGACCGACCCGTCGCTGCCCGGCGGTCGCACCGGCCGGGCGTTCAACGGCAACGCGGTCCTTGAGGGAATCGAGATCGAGGCCGCGCCACGAACCGAACCCGACCGCTTCGAGCCGGTCCCGATCGCCTGGGGCTGGGCCGACGTCGAGCAGCCCGACGGCGACTACCGCCTCGCGAACGCCCTCGTGCCGCGCGACGGCCGCGTCTGGGCGGTCGGTTCGCACCAGTCGGGCGGGCCGAGGTCGGCGATCGTGCTCGCGGCGAAGCCGTTCGGCTTCGAGGGCGGCACGCGGGTCCGGGTGCGGCTCATCTACCGCTCGACCTACGCCCAGCATGTCCTCGGCCGCGTGCGGCTCACGCTCGGCGAGGTCGGCGACGGGCTTCTCGCCCGCCTGCCCGAGTTGCGTTCCAACTGGTACATCGTCGGACCGTTCCCGCACGGCGACGGCGCGGCGGCCTACTCGGCCGCGTACGGCCCCGAGACGACGCCGACGCTTGATCTCGCCGCCCGCTTCGGCCCCGACGGCACCTTCACCTGGCGGTACGCCCCGGGCGTCGTCGATGGGCAGGTCGCCCGGCTCGCCGAGGGGCTCGACTCCGAGTATCTGGCCCGCGAGATCTGGTCGCCCGAGGCTCGCGAGGTCGAGTTCGGATTCGGTTCCGACGACGGTCTCGTCGTCTTCCTCGACGGGCGGGAAGTCCATCGCAACGAGGTGTCGCGGGCCCTGACTCCGGACTCCGACCGCATCAAGGTCCGGCTCGCGCCGGGGCGCAACACGCTGGTCGCGAAGGTGGTGAACACCGGCGGCCAAGGGGCGTTCTGGTGCCGGTCGATGCCGCGTGAGGCGACGCTTTCCGCCGAGACGCTCGCCTTCGCGATGCCCGCCGGCGCGAGCCCCGAGGCGACCGCCCGCGCCGACGCCGCGTGGCGTACGGCCCATTCGCCGCGCTACCGCGAGTTGACCGAACGCATCGCCGGGATCGAGGCCGAGAAGGCGGGCATCCAGTCGAGGATCCCGCGGACGATGGTCATGAAGGAACTCCCGATGGCCCGGGAGACCTACGTGCACGAGCGGGGCCTCTACGACAAGCCGAATCCCGAGCGGAAGGTCGAGCGGCAGGTGCCCGCGATCCTCGGGTCACTTCCGGCCGACGCGCCGCGCGACCGGCTCGGCCTGGCCCGCTGGCTCGTCTCGGAGGGCAATCCGCTGCTCGCCCGCGTCACCGTCAATCGCCTCTGGGCCGAGTTCTTCGGCGAGGGCATCGTGCGGACGGTCGAGGACTTCGGCCTGCAGGGCGAGTGGCCGTCGCACCCGGAACTGCTCGACACGCTCGCGGTCGACTTCCGCGAAAGCGACTGGGACGTGCGGGAACTCATCCGCCGCATCGTGACGAGCGCGACCTACCGGCAGGACTCCCGCGTACGGCCCGAGGCGGTCGCGGTCGACCCCGACGCGCGGCTGCTTGCGTACTTCCCGCGGCAGCGACTTTCGGCCGAGCAGATCCGCGACCAGGCCCTCTTCGTGGGCGGCCTGCTCGTCGAGACGCTCGGCGGACCGAGCGTGAAGCCCTACCAGCCGGCGGGCCTCTGGGAAGAGGTCGCGATGCCGCAATCGAACACCCGCAGCTACGCGCAGGGCTCGGGCGACGATCTCTTCCGCCGCAGCGTCTACACCTACTGGAAGCGGGCGGCGCCGCCGCCGTCGATGCTCGCCCTCGACGCCCCGACCCGCGAGTACTGCGCGACGCGGCGGCTGGCCACGAACACGCCGCTGCAGGCGCTCGTCCTCTGGAACGACCCGCAGTTCGTCGAGGCGGCGCGGGCTCTTGCGGCGCGGACGCTCGCCTCGCCGGGCGACGACGCCGCCCACGTCGACGAGCTGCATGTCCGCTGCACCGGCGAGCGGCCCACGGCCGAGACGCGGGCCGCGATGATCGAGTCCCTCGCGGCCTACCGCGAGCGCTACCGCGCCGCCCCGCAGGACGCCGAGAAGCTCCTGTCGGTCGGCGAGAGCCCGCGGCCGATCGAACTTCCGTCTTCGGAACTCGCCGCCTGGACCATGCTCGGCAACGCGGTGCTCGCGAGCGACCGCACGATCGTGAAGGACTGACCCATGACGCTCCAAGCCCACGGCCGCGATCCGCTCGAGCAGTACCTGCTCAACCTCACCCGGCGCCGCTTCTTTGGCTCGGTCGCGGGCACGGTCGGCGCCGCCCTCGGCGGCACCGCGCTCGCGTCGCTTCTCGGCGGCCGGCCCGCCCTCGCCGACGCGACCGGCCGGGTCGTCCCGCCGAGCGAGGCGTTCCCTTCGGACCGGCGGCCGCACTTCGCGCCGAAGGCCAAACGCGTCATCTACCTCCACATGGAAGGGGCCCCGAGCCAGCTCGACCTCTACGACTACAAGCCTCGACTGGCCGAGCGCTTCAACGAGGACCTTCCCGACTCGATCCGCAACGGCCAGCGGATCACCACGATGACGAGCGGCCAGTCGCGATTTCCCGTCGCCCCGTCGATGTTCCGCTTCGACCGGTACGAGAACCGGCAGGACGGCATCCACCTGAGTGAGTTGCTGCCGCACACCGGCTCGGTCGCCCGCGACCTGTGCTTCGTCCACTCGATGCACACCGACGCGATCAACCACGAGCCGGGCATCACCTTCTTCCAGACCGGCTCCGAGCAGCCCGGACGCCCGAGCTTCGGCTCGTGGGCGAGCTACGGCCTCGGCAGCGAGAACGACAACCTGCCCGCGTTCGTGGTGATGATCACGCAGGGCATCGGGAACATGCAGGCGCTTTCGGCCCGCTTCTGGGGCAGCGGCTTCCTGCCGAGCGAGCACCAGGGCTGCAAGCTGCGGGCGGGGGCCGACACCGTGCTGCACCTGCGCGATCCGGACGGCGTGAGCCGCGACGACCGCCGCCGGATGCTCGACCTCGTCGGGAAGATGAACGAGGAGGAGTTCGCCCGTTCGCTCGACCCCGAGGTGCAGGCGAGGATTTCCCAGTACGAGATGGCCTACCGCATGCAGATGTCGGTGCCCGAGCTCACCGACTTCTCGACCGAGACCGAGGAGACGCTTGAGCTCTACGGCCCCGAGGTCCGCAAGCCGGGCAGTTTCGCCGCGAACTGCCTGCTCGCCCGACGGCTCTCCGAGCGGGGCGTGCGTTTCGTGCAGCTCTACATGCGGGGCTGGGACCAGCACGGGAACCTGCCCGGCGAGATCCGGGCCCAGGCCGGTGCGGTCGACCGGGCCCAGGCGGCGCTCGTCACCGACCTCAAGCGGCGCGGCCTCCTCGACGAGACGCTCGTCCTCTGGGCGGGCGAGTTCGGCCGGACCGTCTACAGCCAGGGCCAGCTCGCCCGCGACAACTACGGCCGCGACCACCATCCCCGGTGCTTCACGGTCTGGCTCGCCGGCGGGGGGACCAGGCCCGGCATCAGCTACGGGAAGACCGACGACTACTCGTACAACGTCGTCGAGAACCCGGTCGACGTGCACGACCTGCACGCGACGATGCTGCACCTGATGGGGCTCGACCACAAGCAGCTCATCTACCGCCACCAGGGCCGTGACTACCGCCTCACCGACGTGAAGGGCCGGGTGGTGGGGGACCTGCTGGCCTGAGCGGTCCGCGGCAGCGCTGGGCGGGAAGCCGCCGAATCCTGTACTCTTCGCCGCCTCCGGGCCGATAACGCCCGTCCCTCGTCGTTTGGGCGTCCCGTTCGACCCCCGACGGTGCTATGCTCTCCGCCCATTTTCGCGGCCGGACGACGGCCCCACCCGTCCCCCGACCGGCAGATCCCCGAGACCGAACCATGACACGAAATCGACTCCTGCTGTCCGCCCTCGTCCCGGCCCTTGCGGCCGCACCGGTCGCCCTCGCCGGCGAGGCCGACATCCGACTTCCCGACATCGCCTCGACGCAGTTCAACCACGGGCTGAGCGGCTGGACGCTGATGATGATCGGCCTCGGCATCTCGGTGCTCGGGGCGCTCTTCGGACTCGTGCAGTACCGCCAGACGGTGGCGCTGCCGGCCCACAAGAGCATGCTCGACGTCTCCAACATCATCTGGGAGACCTGCAAGAGCTATGTCATCCAGCAGGGCAAGTACCTCTCGGGCCTCTGGTTCCTGATCGCCTTCGCGATCGTCGGGTACTTCGGGTTCCTGAGCCCGATCGGGCAGGACCCCGCCCCGGGCGATTCGCCGGTGAACCCGTGGTTCGCGGTGGTGGTCGTCCTCCTCGCCTCGATCCTCGGCATCCTCGGCAGTTACGGCGTGGCCTGGTTCGGCATCCGGATCAACACCCAGGCCAACAGCCGGGCGGCGTTCGCGTCGCTCAAGGGCTACCCGCTGCCGGTGCTCGGCATCCCGCTCAGGAGCGGCATGTCGATCGGCATGCTCCTCGTGAGCGTCGAGCTCTTCTTCATGATCTGCATCCTGTGCTTCCTTCCCAAGGAGCTCGTCGGCCCCTCGTTCATCGGGTTCGCGATCGGCGAGTCGCTCGGCGCGGCGGCCCTCCGCATCTGCGGCGGCATCTTCACCAAGATCGCCGACATCGGCGCCGACCTGATGAAGATCGTCTTCAAGCTGCCCGAGGACGACCCCAAGAACCCCGGCGTCATCGCCGACTGCACCGGCGACAACGCGGGCGACTCGGTCGGCCCGACCGCCGACGGCTTCGAGACCTACGGCGTCACCGGCGTGGCCCTGATCGTCTTCATCGCCCTCACCCTCGGGGCCGGGGCCGACGCCTCGGGCGAGTTCGGCGCGAAGCTCATCGTCTGGCTCTTCGCGATGCGGGCCCTCATGATCATCACCAGCCTCGTGAGTTACTTCATCAATGAGGCGATCTCGAAGGCGAAGTACGCGACCTCGAAGGACTTCCACGAGGAGGCCCCGCTCACCTGGCTCGTCTGGATCACCTCGATCCTCTCGATCGTGGTCACGTTCGCGGCCAGCTACGTGCTGCTCGCCGGCATCAAGGTCGGCGACACCGAGCTCCCCGACCTCTGGTGGGCCCTCAGCGTGATCATCAGCTGCGGCACCGTGGCCGGCGCGGTCATCCCCGAGTTCACCAAGATCTTCACCTCGACCACCTCGGGCCACGTCAAGGAAGTCGTGACCGCGTCCGCCCAGGGCGGGGCGAGCCTCAACATCCTCTCCGGCTTCGTGGCCGGCAACTACTCGGCCTTCTGGAAGGGTCTGGTCATCGCGGGCCTGATGGGCCTCGGCTGGTGGGCCTCGACGCTCTCCGGCGCCGACCAGTTCATCGCCGCGAAGTTCACCTTCGCGGGCCCGATCTTCGCCTTCGGACTCATCGCCTTCGGCTTCCTCGGCATGGGCCCGGTGACCATCGCGGTCGACAGCTTCGGACCGGTCACCGACAACGCCCAGAGCGTCTACGAGCTCAGCCGCATCGAGGCCCGTCCGGGCATCCGGGACGAGATCAAGCGTGACTTCGGCTTCACCCCCGACTTCGAGAGCGCCAAGTACACCCTCGAGAAGGGTGACGGCGCCGGGAACACCTTCAAGGCGACCGCCAAGCCGGTGCTCATCGGTACCGCCGTGGTCGGCGCGACCACGATGGTGTTCTCGATCATCCTCGAGCTCATCAAGCACAAGAGCCTCACGCTCGGCGACGGTGCCGCCCAGTACGTGGTCTCGAAGCTCTCGATCGTCGAGCCGTGGATCCTCCTCGGCCTCCTCGTCGGCGGCTCGGTGATCTACTGGTTCACCGGGGCGGCGACGCAGGCGGTCGTGACCGGCTCGTACCGCGCGGTGGTCTTCATCAAGGAGAACATCAACCTCGATAAGGCCGAGGCGAGCATCACTGACGCCAAGGAAGTCGTCCGTATCTGCACCGTGTACGCCCAGAAGGGCATGACGAACATCTTCATGGTCGTCTTCTTCTTCGCGCTCGGCCTGCCGTTCCTCGACCCGTATTTCTTCGTGGGCTACCTCATCGCGATCGCGTTCTTCGGCCTCTTCCAGGCGATCTTCATGGCCAACGCCGGCGGCGCCTGGGACAACGCGAAGAAGATCGTCGAGGTCGAGATGCGGGCCAAGGGCACCGACCTCCACGCCGCGACCGTCGTCGGCGACACCGTCGGCGACCCGTTCAAGGACACGAGCTCGGTGGCCCTCAATCCGGTCATCAAGTTCACCACGCTCTTCGGCCTCCTCGCGGTCGCCATCGCGATCAAGATGGAAGAGAGCCAGTGGCGGCTGCCGATCGCGATGGGCTGCATCGCCATCGCCTGCTTCTTCGTCTGGCGGAGCTTCTACGGGATGCGGATCCCGGTCGACGCGAAGAAGGCCTGACGATCCCCTCAAATTGCCGCAACGAACGCGGGCCGTCCTCCGGGACGGCCCGCTTCTCATTCCGGCGGCGGCAGCGACCGGTCGGCGGCGGCCTCGCGGAAGAGGCGGGGGAGTTCGGCGACGAGGTCGAGGTCGGCCTCGCCCCCGACCGCCCCGGCCGGCAGCGAGAGCTTCCACGCGTGCAGGTGGAAGCGGGGCTCGTCCTCGCGGTCGCGGCCGGTCGCGGGCCGGGCGAGGCCGCCCTCGACGTAGAGCGGGTCACCGGCCAGCGGAGCCCCGATCGACGCCAGATGCACCCGGATCTGGTGCAACCGACCGGTCGGCAGCCCGCACTCGACGATCGCGTACTTCCCGTGGCGGGCGAGCTCCCGCCACTCGGTCACCGCGGGCCGACCCGCGCGATCGGCAACCGAGACGCGGTACCCCCGCTCGAGCCGTTCCGCGAGCGGCGTCTCGACACGTCCCTCGCGGCCCGGCAGCGTGCCCTTCACGATGGCGAGGTAGGTCTTGCGGACCTCACGGCGCTCGAACGCCTCGCGGAGCCGGTCGTACGCGTCGGGCTCGAGGCCCAGGGTGAGCAGCCCGCTCGAGAGCCGATCGAGCCGATGCACGAGTCCCCAGTCGCGGACCTCGCCGAGCCGGGCCATCCGTGGCCCGTGCCGCACGGCGACCGCATTGAGCACGCTGTCCTTCGCGTGGCCCTTGCCCGGCTCGCTCGGCATGCCGGGCATCTTGTTCACGACGAGCAGCGACGCGGTCTCGTGGACCACATGCAGTCGGAGCCGGGGATTCGCCGCGGGAGAGGGCACGACCGGATTCTCGCCGAAGCCGCGAAAACGAGAGCGGGGCGGCCGTCGAGGGCCGCCCCGCGTCGATCTCGAGGAAACTGCCGGGAACTCAGCGACGTCCGCCGCCGCCCGCCCGACCGGC
>JBIKVN010000252.1:0-4467 GCA_044356865.1 Phycisphaerales bacterium
CCGCCTTCGGGTCGCCCGAGCCGACCGCCTCGAGGACGCGTTCGAAGAGGGCCTCGTCGGGCAGGCCGAAGATCTCCTCGAGCAGCGCCCAGTCGAGCCGCACGGCCCCGGCCGCGTCGGGCTCGGCGGCGGCCAGCAGGCGGTCGAGCAGGCTGAGCGAGTCGCGCATCGACCCGTTCGCCATGCGGGCGAGGGCCATGGTCACCCGCTCGTCGGCCGACGCGTTCTCGCGGGCGAGCACCTCGCGAAGGTGCCCCGCGATCTTCGGCACGGAGATCGCCCGGAAATCGAATCGCTGGCAGCGGCTCTGGATCGTCGCGGGTACGCTCTGCGGCTCGGTCGTGCAGAGGATGAACTTCACGTGGGCCGGCGGCTCCTCCATGGTCTTGAGGAGGGCGTTGAACGCCGGCGCGGTCAGCATGTGGACCTCGTCGACGATGTAGATCTTGTAGCGGCCGCGGCTCGGCAGGAGCCCGGCATTGGCGATGAGCTCGCGGGCGTTGTCGATGCCGCGGTTGCTCGCGGCGTCGATCTCGATGACGTCGATGTCCTCGCCGCGGAGGATCGCCCCCGCGACCGCGTCCCGCTCGACGAGCGAGTCGACCGCGTTCAGGGCCCGGGCGAAGATGCGGGCCATCGAGGTCTTGCCGACCCCTCGGGTGCCGCAGAAGAGGTAGGCGTGGGCGGTACGGCCGGTGCGGATCGCGTTCTGCAGGGTGCGGGCGATCGCCTCCTGCCCGACGAGCTCGGAGAAGTCGCGCGACCGGTAGCGCCGGGCGAGCACCTGGTAGGCCGCGGGCTTCGCAACGGGGTCCGCCGCGGGTCGGACGCCGGGGATGAGCTCGGCGAAACCGCCGTCGAGCGTCGTCTCGGGGGGCGCCTCGGGGGGCGCGAGATCATCCTTCGGCTTCGACGATTTGGCGGACTTGCTGGGCATCGGGTTCTCCCGACCCGACCGGCACGGCGGGACTCGGTGACGCGGAAGACGGCCAGGCACCCGTCGGCTCGGACCACGCCGCTTATGGCTGCTGCGGTCAAGCCCTGACCAGGTTCACGGGTCGCCCGTCCGCCGGACCCGGCCGTCTTCCGCGCCACCCGCGGTCGGTGACCGGAGTGGAGTCGAGGGGGGAATGGTAGCGTCGGTCCCGCTCGGCAGCCGAGGGCGAGAGGCCCCACCACTACAATCGCCGCCATGGACGAGAAGCCGACCGGAGCCGAGCCCCCGGCCCAGGACGCCCCGGGGGCCAGTTCACCCCGCCGCGCGGCGGTGCAGTACGACCTGCCGTCGGTCCGGGTCGAGAAGGAAGAGCGGTCGCACCGGCTGCTGCTTCTCGTGGTGCGGCTGCTCTTCGTGGTGCTGCTGGTCACCGTGACCATCCTGAGCATCGCGAGCGAGGGCCGCCTGCCCGGCGACTTCGGGTTCTCGACCATCTTCGGCCTGGTCCTCGCGACCACCTCGATCGGGGTGATCGTGCTCGTGCTGGACGCGATGACGCCGAACAAGCGGCTGTCGAGCCTGGTGAGCGTCTATGTCGGCATCTGTTTCGGGCTCATCGGGGCGTTCGCGATCGGCAGCCTCCTCGACCAGGTGCTGAAGGCCTGGCAAGAGCCGGGGGTGGCCGTCGGCCGGGCCGCGGTGTACGTGAATCTCGCCAAGGTGGTGGTGGGCATCGTGCTGTCGTACCTGGCGGTGTCGGTGGTGCTGACCACCAAGGACGACTTCCGGCTGGTGATTCCCTATGTGGAGTTCGCCAAGCAGGTCCGCGGCGTGCGGCCGCTCGTCCTCGACACCAGCGTGCTCATCGACGGGCGGATCAACGAGCTCGGCCAGACCGGCTTCCTCGACGCCCCGCTGGTGATCCCCCGCTTCGTGATCGACGAGCTGCAGACCCTCGCCGACAGCGGCGAGCGGACCAAGCGGATGCGCGGCCGCCGCGGGCTCGACATGGTCTCGAAGCTGCAGGCGAACCCCTATGTCGACCTTTCGATCGATGATGTCCGGGTCGACGCCGGCTCGGTCGACCGGAGCCTCATCGAGCTCGCCCGTGACCAGAAGCTGCGGATCGTCACCACCGACTCCGCCCTCAAGAAGGTCGCCCAGATCAACGGCGTCGCGGTGCTGAACATCAACGACCTCGCGAACACGCTGAAGAGCTCGGCCCTGCCGGGCGAGTCGCTCGTCGTCGAGGTGCAGAAGGAAGGCGAGAGCGAGGGCCAGGGCGTGGGCTACCTCGCCGACGGCACGATGGTGGTGATCGAGGGGGCGGCGCCGTTCGTCGGCACCTCGGTGAACGCCGCGGTGACCAACTCGCTGCAGACGAGCGCCGGCCGGATGATCTTCGCCAAGCTCGAGGACGGCATGCCGGAGGGGCTCGGCGAGGGCCAGAGCGCGGTGCCGCACCTGGCGCGGGCCGCGACGCAGCAGCCGCGGGCCCCGCGACCGCCCCGGGCCGGCGGCGAGCCGCCGTCGGGGCGGAACCCGCGGCGGGGATGAGTCACCGGCCGATCGCCGCGGCGGAACTGCCGCGGAGGCGGGCGATGCTCTCGACGACGGCGGCGACGGCGAAGTCGATCTCGGCGGCGGAAGTGTCGCGCCCGAGGCTCAGGCGGATCGAGCCGTGGGCGACCGCGGGCGGGACGCCCATCGCCAGCAGCACCGGCGACGGGTCGAGGGAACCGGAGGAGCAGGCCGCCCCGGCCGACGCGGCCACGCCGCGCTCCGAGAGCAAAAGCAGGATCGCCTCGGCCTCGAGCCTCGCGAACCCGAGATTGGTGGTGTTCCAGATTCGCGGGGCTCCCTCACCGTTCACGACGGCGCCGGTCGCGGCCGCAATCGCCCGCTCGAGACGGTCGCGTTCGGCGGCGAGGCGCTCTCGCTCGCCCGTCGCGAGAAAGGCCGCGGCGAGGTCGGCGGCGACCCCCATGCCGACGATGCCGGGGACGTTCTCGGTGCCGCCGCGGCGGTCGCGTTCCTGCGGCCCGCCAAACGTCTGGCGGGCGACCCGCACGCCGCGACGCACGTAGAGGGCCCCGACGCCCTTCGGCCCGTGGAACTTGTGGGCCGCGAACGAGAGGAGATCGACCTGCTCGCTCGCAAGATCCAGCGGCATCTTCCCGACCCATTGCGTCGCGTCGGTGTGGAAGGTCACGCCCCGCTCGCGGCAGAGGACCCCGATCGCGGGCACGTCGGAAATCACGCCGGTCTCGTTGTTCGCCCACATGAGGGAGACGAGACCGATGCGGGAGGCGTCGCGGTCGAGCCGCGCCGCGAGGGCGTCGAGGTCGACCCGGCCGTCGGGGTGGTGCTCGACCCACGCGACCTCGCCCCCCCGCTCGACCCAGGCCTCGGCGGTCTCGCGGACGGCCGAGTGCTCGAGAAGGCTGGTCACGAGCAGCCGGCGCTCGCGGCCGGTAAGCTCGAGGGCCCCCCCAAATGAACCCAAGATCGCGAGGTTCGCCGCCTCGGTGCCGCCCGAGGTCAGGATGAGTTCCCGCGGCTGGCACCCGACGAGCCGGGCGACGCGATCGCGGGCCTCATCGACGGCGCGGCGGGCCTCCATGCCGGCCCGGTGGACGCTCGAAGGGTTGCCCCAACGCTCGACCATCGCGGCGCGAACCGCCTCGACCACCTCCGGGAGGGGCTGCGTCGTCGCGTTGTGGTCGAGGTAGGCGGGCATCGTCGGGAAAGCGAACGGGCCCGGCGTCAGCCGGGCCCGTCGCATGTCATGCGGATGAGAGGAATCGAACCTCCAAGGGATTTTACTCCCACGAGAACCTGAATCTCGCGCGTCTGCCAGTTTCGCCACATCCGCGGCAGGTCGGGAATCCTAGCAGGGCCGACGCCCTCCGCCAACGGCGTCGAGCGACCTCGGCCCCGAAGGTCGCGCCCCACCTCGCGACCCTCGGGAACCGAGGTCTGGCTTGAGATGTGCCGGGGTCGAGAGGACGACGGGGCATGGCCCCGTCGCTCCGTGGTCCCGGGCACCGGACGGCGTTCGCCTGGCTCGCACCCCGAGGTGCGCGACAGCCGTCACTTGGTTCAGTCGTCGTCCGACTCGCCGCGGGGCGCCTTGGCCGGGACCCCGTTCGGGTTCGCGAGCCGCTTCTTGAGCACGGCGGCGCGGATCTCGGCGAAGAGGTCGGGGCTCTGGCGGATGAAATGCTTGGCGTTCTCGCGGCCCTGGCCGAGGCGGGTCGGGCCGTAGTTGAACCAGGCCCCGCTCTTGTCGACCACGTTCTCGGAGACGGCGAGGTCGAGCAGGTCGCCCGAGAGGCTGATGCCCTCGTCGAACATGATGTCGAACTCGGCCTCGCGGAAGGGCGGCGCGATCTTGTTCTTGACGACCTTGGCCCGCACGCGGTTGCCGACGTTCGCCTCGCCGTCCTTAATCGCACCGATGCGCCGGATGTCGATGCGGACCGAGGAGTA
This sequence comes from Phycisphaerales bacterium, assembly GCA_044356865.1. Classification (GTDB taxonomy): domain Bacteria; phylum Planctomycetota; class Phycisphaerae; order Phycisphaerales; family SM1A02; genus JBEIUL01. The sequence goes on from JBIKVN010000252.1 coordinate 4,430, forward strand.
GAACTTGAGGGCACGACCGCCGGTCGTGGTCTCGGGCG
>JBIKVN010000253.1:0-4422 GCA_044356865.1 Phycisphaerales bacterium
GTGAACGAGATCCTCGCCGACGGCCTGCCGGTCTCGATGACCCTCGGCTTCACCGCGATCCTGCTGGCGGCGGCGATCGGGATCGGGGCGGGCATCATCGGCGGCCTGCGCCCGAACGGACCGGGCGATCTCGCAGCGCAAGGGCTTTCGCTGATCGGCATCAGCCTGCCCTCGTTCGTGATCGGGGCGGCGCTGCTGCTGGTGTTCGCGGCGTCGCTGCGGCTCTTCCCGATCGGGGGCTGGGGCGGCGTGAGCTACCTCGTGCTGCCGGCGTTCACGCTTTGCCTGCCGTTCGCCGCGTACATCTCGCGGCTGGTTCGCTTCGGCATGATCGAGCAGATGACCGCCGACTACGCCCGCACCGCGCGGGCGAAAGGCCTGTCGCGACCGCAGGTGGCGTTCCGGCACGTCCTGAAGAACGCGATGCTGCCGGTGCTGTCGTACCTCGGGCCGGCGACGGCGATCGCCGCGACCGGCTCGTTCGTCGTCGAGCGGGTCTTCGGGGTGCCGGGCATCGGGCAGCACTTCGTCGAGGGTGTGCTCGGGAAGGACATCACGCTGGTGATGGGCGTGGTGCTGGTCTACTCGACGCTGCTCGTCCTCTTCAACCTCGCGGTCGACGTGCTCTACCGCTGGATCGACCCGCGGATCGAGCTCGGGGCCGGCTGAGCGTCGGCCGGCACGGCCGCGAGACGCTCGCCGAGCCGGTCGCGGAGCGTCGCCTCCAGCGTCGGATCGCGCCCGACGGGCGTCCAGCGGCTCGGGGCACCGCCGGTTTCCGAAGTTCCCGTCCGTTCGGGATTGGTCGCCACCGAGGTGAGCTGGAAGGTCCAGTCCGAGCGCCGCAGGTCGGGCGTGAACGCCCGCTCGACGAAGACCCAGACCCGCACCTCGATGGGGCCGTCGTGCCGGGCCAGATCCGGCGGGATCGACATGCCGGGAAGGTCCGGGCGATCGATCTCCGGCTCGCCGGCGGTCCGGAAGGCCAGCGGCACGAATTCGAACCGCGCGACTCGCCGCTGCCAGGCCATCGTGTCGGCCACGCCGTTCCCGACATCGCCGTCGGCCCACGCCCAGGGCTCGAGAATCGAACCGCCGTTGACCGGCCGACTTTCGATCAGTCCCCCATCGCGATCCTCGAGTTCGGGCTTGAAGCCCGCGTCGGTGAGGGTCGCGTGGGCGGCCCGGAACGCGTCCGGGTAGGAATCGGCCTCGATGGTCAGTACCGTCGGCTCGGGGCCACTCTCGCCGGCCACCGGCACGGGCGATGACTCGCACCCCGCCAGCAATACGGCCAGCGCGACCGCAGGAAGAACCCGGATCTGGAGTCCTCGACCGAGCACGGGCGGAGTGTATCGGACGCATCCGCAGGATCGGATCGGGATCGAAGTCGTTGCGGCGGAACGCCGACGAATCCCTTGCCGCCTTCGCAAACCGGCGTAAGGTCTACCATCGGCCTCCCTCGAATGGGGCGTTCGTCCGAGGATCCCCGTTCCAGACCGCGGAACCTTCGGCCGGGCCGCCCGTACCCCTTGGCCCGTAGGCCTCGCTTCCGTTCCGAAGATCCCGCTCCGACACCATGACCCACTCCCGACCCGACCAAGCCCTCCGAACCCGTCGCCTCCGTCTGGTTGCCGGCGGGATCGGTCTGCTGGCGGCGGGCGGCATCGTGTCGGCGGTGCTCGCGAACAAGGGCGGCGGCGGAGGAGGCGGCTTCAAGCTGCCGACGACGAAGGCGGACTTCTTCATGCCCGGCACGCAGCCGAGCGCGGACGAGTACGAGCTCCATCCGGTCATCACGAGCCAGAACTGCACCTTCTGCCACTCCGACTATTCGATCACGGTCGCCCCGTTCGACACTTGGGTGGTCAGCCTCATGGGCCAGTCGGCCCGCGATCCGGTGTGGCACGCGGCCCTCACCATCGCGAACCAGGACGCGAATGTCGGCGGCGAGACCTGCATCCGCTGCCACGCCCCCGGCGCTTGGCTCGGCGGACGGTCCGAGACCGGCACGCTCGACGATTTCGTCCCGGACGACTACGACGGCGTGACCTGCAACGCCTGCCACCGCCTGGTCGACCCGACCGGCGAGACCCCGGCTGTCGGCTATCCCGAGGGCGATCCCGATCCCGACACCGAGATCCTCTCGCGGCTCGCCAAGCAGGGACTCCTGCCGACCGGCGCCGGCAACGCCCGGTATGTGATCGACCCGAAGGACTCCCGCCGCGGGCCGTTCGACGACATCCCGATGAACCTGCACGGGACCAGCATGACCGGCGAGATGGTTCCACTGATCACCTCGCCGTGGCACGCCAAGAGCGAGTTCTGCGGCACCTGCCACGACGTGAGCAATCCGGTCTATGTGCTGAACAAGAAGAAGGGCACCTACCAGCTCGGGGCCCTCGATGCCCCGCACCCGACGCAGGATCCGCGCGACATGTACCCCGAGCAGCGGACCTACTCGGAGTGGACGCAGAGCGAGTTCGCGACCACCGGGGTCTACTTCCCCGACCGGCGCTTCGGCGGGAACCACCCGACCGGGATCATGAAGTCCTGCCAGGACTGCCACATGCCCGACCAGTACGGCGGCGGCTGCGTCTTCGCCGACTTCGGCGAGCCGTGGTTCAACCGGCCGGACGTGCCGCAGCACAGCTTCGCCGGCGCGAACACCTGGGTCATCGACGCGATCCGCACCGCCCTCGGCGACGAGGCCGAGGTCATCGGCCTGACCGCCGACCGCGTCAACGAGGCGAAGGCCCGCAACATCCAGATGCTGCGTGACGCCTCGGACATGGAACTCACGCAGGACGGCGGCACGCTGCGGGTGCGGGTCGTGAACCAGAGCGGCCACAAGCTTCCGACCGGCTATCCGGAAGGCCGACGCATGTGGCTCAACGTGAAGTTCCTCGGCGCGAGCGGGAACCTCGTGCAGGAGATCGGTGGCTACGACTACGACACCGCGTCGCTCGACCTCGCCGGCACGAAGGTCTGGGAAATGCGAGCGGGTATCTCGCCGGATGTTGCGAAGATCGTCGGCCGCGAGCCGGGCGAGTCGTTCCACCTCGCCCTCAACAACGTGAAGCTTTTCGACAACCGGATCCCGCCGCGCGGCTTCACGAATGCCGGCTTCACCGCGGTCCAGGCGGCCCCGGTCGGCGCGACCTACGCCGACGGCCAGCACTGGGACGACTCGACCTTCGCCGTGCCGTCGGGAGCGGCCCGCGCGGTCGCGACCCTGTACTACCAGGTCACGACCCGCGAATACATCGAGTTCCTCCGCGACGAGAACCAGACCGACGACAAGGGCCAGATCGCCTACGACCTCTGGGCCCAGCACGGGAAGTCGGCCCCGGTCGACATGGACGTGGCCGAGATCGCGATCTCGTCGGGCGTGCCCGGCGACCTCAACGGCGACGGGCAGGTGAACGCGGCCGACCTGGCGATCCTGCTCGGCCAGTGGGGCGGGCCGGGCACGGCCGACTTCGACGGGAACGGCACGGTGTCCGCGGCCGACCTGGCGTTCCTGCTGGCCTCTTGGACTTGATCGGGGCCGACGCGAACCGTCCGCTCAGTTCGTCCCCGCCAGACGACGCACCGTCATCATGAAGGTGCGTTTCATCGCCGCGTGCATGCCGAAGACCGCGCCGAAGTAGCCCGCGGCCGCCAGCACCGAGCCGACCGCAAGGCCCGTCCGGGCTCCGGCGAGGTCGGCCGAGCCGCCCCAGAGCACGGTCTCGGGCGAGATCGCGGCGAGGGCGAGGTTCACCGGGCTCAGCGCCGTGATCACCGCCCCGACCACGGGAATCGACCGGCCGCTCACCGCCCCGCAGGCGCCGAGCGTGCCGCCGACCAGCACCACCACGCCGAACGCGGCGATCACCGAGCCGATCGTGCCCTTGCTCTTGATCGACCACTGCAGGCCGACCATGACGCAGAAGGCGACGAACGCCACGAGCACCACCGTCACCTCGATCGCCGCTTCCGGGAGGACGATCGGGACCGGAACGGTCGCGGTGCCGACGGTGGCGTTCACCACCAGCGGCTGCGTCGTGCCGAATCCGCCGGCAAGCACGTAGATCGACGCGGCCCCGAGGGTCACGAACGGCACGAGGATCATCGGCAAGAGGTACTGCACCAGCCCTTGCAGCTTTCCGGCGAGGTACGGACCCGGCTGGATCGGCGTGGTGAGCAGGAGGTCGAGCGTGCCGTCCTCGCGCTCGCGGCTGACCGCGGTGCCGCTCAGGTTGATCGCGGTGAGCGAGACGATGACCACCTCGGCGATCACCGTGGTGAGCAGCGCCAGCTGGAACTCGCCCGGGGCGAGGAAACCGACGTGGTAGAGCACGACGATCAGCAGTCCGGCGAGGAACCCGGCCGCCGCGAACGCCCAGCGGCCGAACAGCCCGACGGCCGACGAGAACC
>JBIKVN010000050.1:0-15182 GCA_044356865.1 Phycisphaerales bacterium
CGCCTGCATTTTCACCATCCGAACCGTTAAGCAGAGACTTTCCGGCCGCCGAGACCCCGGATGCGGCGCGAGACTCATGAACGCCGGTGTCGCGCGGGTCGGCCAGCGGGGGAGTTCGGTCGCTCTCCTGGCCCGCGTCGAGAGACCTTCGCTCACGCAACCCCTTGCGGCGAAAGCCCCTTGGTGCGGGCCGGAACGCGAACGCCCCGGCGCTGGGCCGGGGCGTTCATCGTGGACCGTTCGGCACGCCGGATTCGGGCGTGCCTCGAGAAGTAGAGGGATCCGGATACGAACCAGTCAGCTGCGGTTCATGAATCGCAACCTGCCGGGCCATTGCGGCGGTCCGCATCCGGCCAGCGGATCACCCATCGGCAGCCGGGGGGACGACCGGACGCACCTCTCCGAGGATGCGATCCCGATCCTCCGGTCGAAGCCCGCTCGGCGTGGTTACGTCGATCGCCATCCCCAGCCGCTCGGCCAGGTGTTGCTTGACGAGGACCAGGTCGAGCAGGTCACGGCCCGGGGCCAGTTCCACCAGGAGATCGACGTCGGAATCGGGCCGGTCGGCCCCGCGGACGCGCGAGCCGAACACGCCGATGCGAACCAGCCCGAAAGAGGCGAGAGCCGGCAGCTCGCGGCCAATCGATCGGAGCAGGTCATCCAGTCGCTTGGGGACCTCGGGATTCATCGGTCGGAATCGTCGTCGTGGCCGGCTCGCTCAAATCGCATCCGACCCGATCTTCCGCAGCGCGGCCAGCAGGGTCGGGAGCTCGAGTCGGGCGAGGCTCTAGACCACGCGGTGATCGACCGCGTCGTATCCGTGGGAGATGAGGTTGCGGAAGTCCACGACCTCGCGCAGTTCGGGGACTCGGGCCGCGACCGCGGGGAACTCGCGGCGCAGGCGGATCAGGGCCTCGCCGACGATCTCGAATTCGCGTTCGACCGCCGCCTGGGTTCGCCGGTCGGCCAGGAACGTCTCCAGCGAAATCGTCCGGGTCCATGACTCGATCCGCTCGCCGGAGGTGATGGCGTCCTGCAGGATGGTCCGGGCATCACGCGGCATGCGCCGGGAAGATCGGAATCGCATCCCGCTCGAGCGATTCGAGCAAGAGCCGGTTCTGCACGCCGCGGCGCGAGATGAGGTCGACCTTCCGGCCGAGGATCTCGGCCAGCTCGCGTCTGAGCCCCATGAACGCCCGGAAGTAGTTGATGTCGCCGTCCACGAAATCGACGAGCACGTCGATGTCGCTCCGCACGGGATCGAAATCGTCCCGCGCCGCCGATCCCACGAGGGCGAGCGTCGAGACCGAGTGCCGGGCGCACGCCGAGCGGATCGCATCGGCGTGTTCGGAAACCGGCCGGGGGATGGGTGCCGGAGGCGTGGCCATTTCTCGCACCATCATGTCGGCCTCCCGGCCCGCCGGCTGGAAAAACCGACCGACCCCGGCGGACCGGGGTCGGATTACGAATAGCGGGGACTGGATTTGAACCAGTGACCTCCGGGTTATGAGCCCGACGAGCTACCAGGCTGCTCTACCCCGCAGTCGAGATCGGAAGAGTAGGGCCGGGCCGCTTCGGGGTCAAGCGACCGGCTCGTCGACCGGTCCGGCTCGCAGCCCGCCCCCCGGCCCGCAAGCCGGAAAACCCCGCCGCCAACCCCTACGATCCCCGCCCATGGCTTCAAACGGCGGCACCCCGGCGAACACCACCCAGGTCATCTACTCGATGCTCGGCGTCTCGAAGACGATCGAGCGGAAGGTGATCCTGAAGGACATCTCCCTCTCGTACTACTACGGGGCGAAGATCGGCGTCCTCGGCCTGAACGGCAGTGGCAAGAGCACGCTGCTCAAGATCATGGCCGGCGTCGACCGCAACTTCGAGGGCAAGGTCTGGGCCGCGAACGGCTACTCCATCGGCTACCTCGAGCAGGAGCCGCTGCTCAACGAGACGCGCACCGTCATCGAGGTCGTGCGGGAAGGGGCCAAGGAGATCCTCGACCTGCTCGCCGAGTTCGACCGCGTGAACGAGAAGCTCTGCGGCGACCTGAAGCCCGACGAGATGGAGCGCACGCTTAACCGCCAGGGCGAGATCCAGGAGAAGCTCGACGCCGTCGGCGCCTGGGACATCGACGCCCGCCTCGAGATGGCGATGGAGGCCCTCCGCTGCCCGCCCGCCGACCAGCCGCTCGACACCTGCTCGGGCGGCGAGCGGCGCCGCGTCGCCCTCTGCCGGCTGCTGCTCTCGAAGCCCGACATCCTGCTGCTCGACGAGCCCACCAACCACCTCGACGCCGAGAGCGTCGCGTGGCTCGAGCAGCACCTGCAAAAGTACGAGGGCACGATCATCGCGGTCACGCATGACCGCTACTTCCTCGACAACGTCGCCGGCTGGATCCTCGAGCTCGACCGCGGCGAGGGCATCGCCTACAAGGGCAACTACACCGGCTGGCTCGAGCAGAAGAAGAAGCGGCTCGAAGTCGAGGAGAAGCAGGAGTCGATCCGCCAGAAGACCCTCGCCCGCGAGCTCGACTGGATCCGCCAGAACCCCAAGGGCCGCCAGTCGAAGAGCAAGGCCCGCATCGCCGCCTACGAGCGGATGCTGTCGGAGAAGGGCGAGGCGCGGGCGAAGGAGATCGAGATCTGGATCCCGCCGGGCCCGCGGCTCGGCAACCTCGTCATCGAGGCGAAGGGCATCGCGAAGGGGTATGGCGACAAGGGCCTCCTCGACGGCGCGACCTTCTCGATCCCGCCGAACGCGATCGTCGGCATCATCGGCCCGAACGGCGCCGGCAAGACCACGCTCTTCCGCATGATCACCGGCCGCGAGAAGCCCGACGGCGGCGAGTTCCGCGTGGGCGACACCGTCAAGCTCGCCTATGTCGAACAGGGCCGCGACTCGCTGCCCGGCGGCAAGAACGTCTGGGAGGCGATCTCGGACGGCGACGAGGAGATCAAGCTCGGCGACGTGAAGGTCAACAGCCGCGCGTTCGTGTCGCGCTTCGGCTTCACCGGCCCCGACCAGCAGAAGCTCGTCGAGAACCTCTCGGGCGGCGAGCGGAACCGGGTGCACCTGGCCCGCATGCTCAAGAGCGGGGCGAACGTGATCCTGCTCGACGAGCCCACGAATGACCTCGACGTGAACACCATGCGGGCCCTCGAGGAGGCCCTCGAGAACTTCGCGGGCTGTGCGATCGTCATCAGCCACGACCGCTGGTTCCTCGACCGGCTGTGCACGCACATCCTGGCGTTCGAGGGCGACGGCAAGGTGCACTTCTTCCCGGGGAACTTCAGCGAGTACGAGGAGGACCGGAGGAAACGCCTCGGCGAGGACCTGACGCCGACGCGGATCAAGTACCGCAAGCTGACGAGGGCGTGAGCGGCACGACGCCGGTCGCGCGACCGGCTGCGTGACTCAACACTGGGAGCGTCGGCCTGCGGCCGACGCCTGACGCGACGGGCGTCCATCGCGAGCTTGACCATCGCACGGCGCTGGCGTCCATCCGCGCCGGCCAAGGCCGGCGTTCCCGGTTGGGCGTCGGACGGGGCGAAGCGTGGAGCGTCGGCCTGCGGCCGACGCCCATCGCGCGACCAACCTCCGCACGGCCTCGTCGTTCCGCGTCCCGCCTCCCGCTCACGACGGCCGCAGCGCCGTCCCGACCGGCGGCACCCGCGTGAGCGACATGCTGCGGCCGGTCTTCGGGTCGGTGAAGGTCAGCGTCTCGCCTTCGCGGCTGAAGCGGTACTCGCGGCCGCCGTCGATGGTGACGGTGTCGCCCTTCTCGCTCCAGACTCCGCTCTGCACGCGGTTCTTCGCCTCGCCGTTCGCGGTGTAGGTCGCGTCGGCGGTGAACGTGCCGTCGCCGACGAACGAGACGCGGCCGAAGGTCAGCGGGGCGTCGGCGGCGGGGGCCTGGCCTTGCCAGGTGCCGACGATGGGAGAGCTGCAGGCGGACAGGACGGTCAGTGCGGCGAGCGCCGCGGTCGTCACGAATGGCTTGGTCATGCGGATCCTCCGCAGGAAAGCGTACCATCGCCGCTTCCCATGCCTTCCGTCGCGACGATCCACGCCGGCATTCCCGCCACGAACATGACCCTCTACCGGGCCGTCCGCTTCAAGGTCGGCGACCCGGCGGCCCTCGCAGTCCTGCCCGACGGGAAGCGACTGTTTCTCGTCCGCGACATCGAGATGGACCGGGCCCGCCGCCACGCCCGGGCCGACGAGGTCGCGTGCCCGGCCGACTTCACGCCCGAGGGCGGGCTCTCGGGCGACCGCGAGACCGCGACCGCGCAGGCCCTCGCCGAGTGCCTCCGCCGCCGCGGCATCGCCGAGGCGCGGGCCGACCGCACGCTGCCCCTGATTTTTGCCGAGCACCTGCGGCTCGCGGGCATCGCCGTCCGCTACGACGCCGAGCTCGGCGTGGCCGAGCGGCGGGCGAAGGACGCGCAGGAACTCGACTGGCTCCGCGCCGCGCAGGCCGTCACCGAGGAGGCCATGCGCCTCGCCTGCGAGACCGTCGCCCGCGCCACCGCCGGCCGCGACGGCACGCTCGCGGTCGACGGCATGCCGCTCACGAGCGAGTCGCTCCGGACCCGCATCGACGTGTTCCTGCTCAGCCGGGGCTTCGAGAACCCCGAGTCGATCGTCGCCGGCGGCCCGCAGGGCTCCGACTGCCACGACCACGGGCACGGGGCGCTCCGCACCGGCGAGCCGGTGATCGTCGACATCTTCCCCCGCGACCGGAAGACGCTCTACTGCGGCGACTGCACGCGGACCGTCGTCCACGGCGAGATTCCCGACACGGTGCGGGCGATACACGCGGCGGTCGTCGCGGCGAAGCGCGACGCGATCGCCGCGATCAGGCCCGGCGTGACCGGAGAGGCGGTGAACGCGGCGACGCTGGCGGCTCTTGCGAAGTCAGGCTTCGCCTTCGGCCCGCCCGCGCTGCCCGGCGTCGCCACCATCAGCCACGGCACCGGCCACGGTATCGGCCTCGAGGTGCACGAGCCGCCGCTGCTCGCCCCGAAAGGCCCGCCGCTTGTCGCGGGCGACGTGGTCACCGTCGAGCCGGGGCTCTACGCGATCGGCATCGGCGGCGTCCGGGTCGAAGACATGGTCGCGGTGACCGCGACCGGGCACGAGAACTTCAATCGCCTGCCCGAGGGCCTCGACTGGCGGTGAGCACCGCGGCGCCGCTCACTCCTCGCCGTCGGGTTCGGGATCCTCGAGATCCTCGATCCGCTCGAGCGGATCGGCCTCGGTCTCCTCGGGCGGCAGGACGCCGCCCTCCAGCACCCAGCGGTCGGCCGCCTCGCACGCGGCGGCGAGGGCCTGGTGGAGCTTCTCGTGGTCGGGACACGCATCAAGCCGCCGCAGCAACTCGTCGACTTGCTTGACCGGAAGGGCGGCGCGGTCGAGCGTCTCGATCGCGGCGTCGCCGAGGGCTTCCATCGCCCCCGCGAACCACGCGACGGTGGGCTTGTCCCAGTTCTTCGGGGGGGCGATCCGGGCCCGGATCGTGACCTCGCCGATGCAGACGATCGGGCAGAGGCCGGTCTTGGTCCGCGGCTCGCGGCAGATCACCGCGACCGGGATCTCCTGCTCGAGGGCAAAGAGCCGCAGGCGCCGCGCGTCGGCCCCGACGAGCGGCGGCTGGATCAGGTGGCACCCGGGCTTGAGCTTCGGGGCCTCGCCGAAGGGCTCGTCGACGATCTTCACGCCGGTCTTGTCGAGCGCGGCCTGCAGCCGCTGACGGCGGGCTTCCTGCAGCGGCAGCGTGATGCGGGCCATCAGGGCGAAGTCGCGGGCCGAACGGGCCCCTTCGAGGGCCTTCTGGGCGAGCCGCTCGGCCTCGAACCATTGGTTGCGGCGGAGCGCGGCCGAGGCCTTCTCCATCGCCTGCTGGAGCGAATTCACGAGACCTCGGGCGCCGGAGGAAGACATGAGGGCTCTTATCGGGCCGCGCCGGCGGGGGGTTGAGGGAAAGTGGCGAAGGGCGGCGGAACGCCTTCCTGGGCCTCAGGCCGGCCGGACGCCGATCGACGCCGCCCCGGCAGTCCGCTCGATCGCCGACCGCTTGTTGTCGGGCCGGGCGCTCTCGAGCCGCCGACCGTGTACCCCGGCGGCGCTCGCCTCGAGGTCGTCGCACAGCTTGCGGATCGGGGCCACGCCGGGGAACTCGGCCCGGATCGCGGCGATCGCATCGGTGAAGCTGCGGTCCTTCCGCTCGGCACGCGAGCCGAACAGCCGCCGGAACACCGCCTTCATCGCGTCGATGTCGGCCTCCGAGAAGCCCCGCCGCGACATCTGGATCGAGTTCACGCCCCGCACCTCGGCGGGGTTCCCCTCGATGATCATGTAGGGCGGGACATCGCGGGGAATGCGGGCCATCGCCCCGACGAAGGCGCAGGTGCCGACCGTCGCGAAGTGGTGGATGCCCGCCCCGCCGCCGATGCTGGCGTGGTCCTCGATGTGGATGTGGCCCGCGAGCATCACCTCGTTCGCGATGGTGACCTGGTTCCCGACGGTGCAGTCGTGGGCGATGTGGGCCCCGACCATGAGCAGGTTGTCGTTGCCGATGACCGTCTTGCCGCCGCCGTTGGCGGTGCCCCGGTGGACCGTCGAGTTCTCGCGGAAGTGGTTCCGGTCGCCGATCAGGCACCAGGTGGCCTCGCCCCGGAACTTCCGGTCCTGCGGGGTTCCGCCGATCGTCGCGAACGGGAAGACCACGTTCCCGTGGCCCATCCGGGTGTGGCTCTCGATCACCGCATGGGACCGCAGCTCGCACTCCTCGCCGATCTCGACCTCGGGGCCGACCACGCAAAAGGGACCGATCACGCAGGAGGAGGCCAGACGGGCTCCGGGGTCGACGACCGCGGTGGGGTGGATGCGGGGCATCGTGAGTCAGGGAGCCTTCCCCGGCCCGGGACGGCCGGGTCAGGTCTGGTCCGCATCGACCATCATAAACCGGATCTCGGCCTCGGCCGCGATCCGGTCCCCGACCCGGGCCCGGCACCGGAGGTGGGCGGTCCGGCTCGAACCCCGGATGTTCTCGGCCTCGAGCACCACCTGGTCGCCCGGGGTCACCGGCCTGCGGAGCTTGACCTTGTCGAGGCTCAGCAGCACCGCGATCTTCCCGTGGTGGGCGATGGTCTTGCTCATCAGGAGGCCCCCGAGCTGGGCCATCGCCTCGACGAGCAGCACCCCCGGCATGATCGGGACGCCCGGATAATGGCCCTGGAAGAACGGCTCGTTGATCGAGACGTTCTTGATGCCGACCGCCCGCCGGTCGCCCTCGATCTCGACCACGCGGTCGACGAGCAGCATCGGGTAGCGGTGGGGCATCACCTTCTGGATCGCCCGGATGTCCATGACCTCGCCGGTCGCGACGGTGCGGGCGAGGTCGACGGCCTTCACCTGCTCGCGGAGCTTCGCGGCGAGGCGGCGGTTCAGGGCGTGGCCGCTGCGGATCGCCAGCACGTTGCACTGCACCGGGCAGCCGACGAGGGCGAGGTCGCCGATCACGTCGAGGATCTTGTGCCGCACCGGCTCGTCTTCGAAGCGGTAGGCGTTGTCGATCGGCGTGCCGTCCTCGTCGATGACGAGCACGTCCTTCGGCGAGAGATGCCGGCACATCCCGGCCTTCCACAGGCCTTCCGCCTCCTCCCGCAGGCTGAAGGTGCGGGACGGCGCGATGTCGGCGAGATAGTCGCCGTTCGCCGGATTGAACGCGAAGGTCTGCGAGCGGATGCGGTGGGCGTTCGGCCCGTAGTCGAGGTCGTAGACCACCCGCATGCCCTCGGCGTCCGAGGGCATCGCGCAGATCATCCCGTCGCCGTCCTCGACCATCACCGGCTCGCGCAGGCGGAAGGTGCGGCGAGCCGGGGCCTGCGCGACGAAGCCCGCATCGACCATCGGCCGGGCGAAGAGGTTCGAGCTGCCGTCGCCGCAGGGGACTTCCGGGCCGCGGAGGCGGATGACCGCGTTGTCGACCTGCAGGCCGGCCACCGCCGAGAGCAGGTGCTCGACGGTCTCGATCGTGGCGTCGCCCATCTTGAGCGTCGTGCGGCGCGGCCGCTGCACGGTGCAGTCGGCGGTCGCGGGGATGCGGACCGGCGGCGAGAGGTCGACCCGCTCGAAGACGATGCCCGTGTCGGGCTCGGCGGGGTGGATCTCGATCGCGGCGTCCTCGCCGAGCAGCAGGCCCTTGCCGCTGATGCGGACGACCGAGGCAAGCGTGCGCTGCCGCGGGGCGGCCGCCAGGTCGGCGGCGGTCGGCGAGGCCAGCGGGGAATTGCGGCGGGCGAGGCCGTCGCTCTCCCCGGTCGCGGTCGTCTGCTTCTCGTTCACGCTCATCGCGTCTCTCCGGTCATGCCGTTCGGCGTTCCCCGCGGTAGGCCCCGCTCAGGCCTTCGGTTCGGGCGGGATCATCGACTTGAACTTCCGCATCAGCTCGGGCAGGCGCCGCACCGCAAGCACTTCCATCTTCGTGCGGCGGATCTCCTGGGCCGGGTAGCCGCCCCAGGTCTCGCCGTCGGGGATGTCGTTCATGACGCCGCTCATGGCCGCGATCGAGACGCCGCGGCCGATGGTCAGGTGGTCGGCGAGGCCGGCGCCGCCGCCGATGCGGGTGCCGTCGCCGATGGCCGTACTGCCCGCGACGCCGCTGAGGCCCGAGATCACGCAGCACTTCCCGATGCGGCAGTTGTGCCCGATCTGCACGAGGTTGTCGAGCTTGGTCGCGAAACCGATCGTCGTCGAGCCGAACTTGCCGCGGTCGACGCAGGAATTCGCGCCGATCTCGACCTCGTCCTCGAGGACGACGTTGCCGAGGTGGGGCACCTTCAGGATCCCGCGGCCGCCCGGGGCCGGCCGGTAGCCGAAGCCGTCGGTGCCGATCGCGACGCCCGAGTGCAGGATCACGCGGTTGCCGACGCGGCACCGCTCGCGGATCGAGACGCCCGAGTGGAAGGTGCAGTCGGCGCCGACCGAGGCGCCGGAATAGATGGAGACGCCCGCGAACAGCGAGGTTCGGTCGCCGACGCTCGCCCCGGCGGCGATCCAGCAGCCGGGGCCGATCCGCACGCCGGCGCCGAGCTTCGCCCCGGACTCGACGGTCGCGGTCGGGTGCACGCCCGGCGGGGGAAGCGCCTCGGGCCGCGCGAACAGCTCGAGGGCGACGATCATCGCCCGGTCGGCGTCGTCGACGAGGATGATCGCCCGCCGCTCGCCGGGGGAGACTTCCTTCGCGAAGGTGCGGGTCACGACCGCGGCCCCCGCGGCGCTCGCGGCGAGGGCCCGGGCGTGGGCGAGGTCGCCAACGAAGGTGAGCGTGGCGCCGTCGGCCTCGGTCACGGTGTCGAGGCCCCGGATCTCGACATCGCCGGGGCCGAGCAGCTCGCCGCCGACCTTCGCGGCGAGCTCGGCCGCGGTGAAGCGGGGTTCGTGTGCGGTTCCGCTGTTCACGGTCAGCTCTTGGGCTCGACCGCGACGGGTGCGGTGACGGCGGGGGCCGCCGCCCCCTCCGTGTTCATGAATGCGATGAGGGCATCGGAAAGGTCGAGCTCGGCGTTCGCGAAGAGCACGCGGCGGTTCGAGATCTGCTGCACGGTGCGGTCGGCGGTGCCGCTCTGGAACTCGGGAATCGAGTCGTCGAGCAGCACGATGTCGATGCCCGCCCCGCGGGCGTAGCGGCCCGCGGCATCCCGGATCGCGAGGTAGGTCTCGCGCATGAACTTCGCCTCCTCGGCCTCGAGCTTCAGCCGCGTGTACTGCCCGTAGGCGCGGTACTCGCCGACCGCCGCCTGCACCTTGTTCTGGGCGTCGATGGCCGATTTCGAACCGGGCTGGAACGAGTCGAGTTCGCTCTCGAGATCCTTCACCGCCTTCTCGAGCTCGGCTTCCCGGGCCTTCATCCGGGTCACCATCGCCTTGAGGTCGGCTTCGCGGGCGGCCTGCAGGTTGATGGTGTTGAAGACCTTCTCGAGATTGACGGTTCCCACCGTCGACGGGCGGGGGGCGAGGACCGCGGCGCCCCCGAGCAGGGCGGCGGCGACCACGAGGGCCGAGGCGAGGGGCGAGGCGAGACAGCGAGGCATCATGCGGGGGCTCCGATCACGGGGGCACGGGGGTCACTGGGCGTTGCGGGTCGCCTTCAGGTTGTTGATGCGGACCACGACCTTGTCGGAGATGTCGATGCTCGGGGCCGCGTACAGGATGCGGAGCGAGGCGATCTGCTGCTTGACCTGCTCCTCGAGCGGGGCCTTGATCTCGCGGCTCGCCCGCACCTCGGTCTGGCTGTCGTCGACGAGGACCAGCTGGTAGCCCTCGCTGTCGGCCACCTTGCGGGCCTCGTCGCGGATCGAGCGGTACATGCTCTGCCACATGAGGCTGCGCTCGCGGTCGACCTCGCCCTGCTTGAGCCGGGCCCACTCCTCGAGCCGCAGCCGCTTCATCGCGATGTCGTCGGCGAGCGCCGCCCGCTGCCCCGCGTCGGTCATCGCCTCGAGCTCCTTGAGCAGCTTCTCGAGCTCGGACTGGCGGGCCCGGAGCTCCTCGGTGTAGCTCGCGGCGAGGGTCCGGATCTGGATCTGCCAGTCGGCGTTCTCGTTGAGCTTGTCGAAGACCTTCGCGACATCGACGGTCGCGACCGCGACGGGGGGGGCCGCCATCGCCGCGGCGTGGGCCTCGGCGGCGACCCGGCGGGCATCGGCCTCGCGGGCGGTGGCGAGGGCCGCGACGGTGACGGCGGCGGCAAGCAGGAGGGTGAAGCGATCCGTGCGCATGGGGGCTCCCGGGGGGAAGGCGGAGATTGTAGTGGGTCGGAAGCGTCCCGCCCGTTCGCCCGGACCCCGCCGGCCGCGGTCAGAAGGGCAGTTCCGCCGAGAACGAGAAGACCTGGGTCTGGTCGCCCTCGACCTCCTTGAGCGGGACCGCGAAGTCGAAGGCGAGCGGGGCCGGGCCGAGCTGCTCGATGTAGATCCGCACGCCGGCCCCGACCGCGACGCGGTATTGCCCGAGCGTGACCGACTCCGTCACCGTGCCGCTGTCGATGAAGGCCACCGCGTTCAGCAGCTCGCCGACGACCGGCTGCTCGATCTGGGCCCCCGCGAAGAAGAGCCAGCTGCCGCCGATCGGGTCCTGGTTGTCGGGGACGGTCGGGGCCGCGAGCGTCCCGACCGACTTCGGGCTGATGGTGCGGA
This sequence comes from Phycisphaerales bacterium, assembly GCA_044356865.1. Classification (GTDB taxonomy): domain Bacteria; phylum Planctomycetota; class Phycisphaerae; order Phycisphaerales; family SM1A02; genus JBEIUL01. The sequence continues at coordinate 11,199 of JBIKVN010000050.1, forward strand.
ACTCGAAGCCGCGGAAGCTGCGGCCGCCGAGGTAGAACTTCTGGTAGACCGGGGCGTCGCCCTCGATCCACCCGATGTCGTTGGTGATCTTGAGGACCGTGGTCCGGCCCATGTAGTCCTCGTAGAGCGGGAAGAGGCTGGTGAGCCCGGCCCGGGCCACCAGGAACGGCTCGCCGTTGGTGGCGTCCATGTACTGGCTCGCCGCGAGCTCGAGCTGCGAACCGCGGGTCGGCCGGATCGGGTTGTCGGTGTCGGTGCGGACGAGCCGGAATCCGACGCTGAACAGGTCGGACGGGCCGCGGTCCTCGTAGACCTCGATGGCGGTCGAGCCCGAGAAATCGGTCAGCTCGATGTGCTCGAAGTTGAGGTCGAGCGACACCGTCCAGAGGTCGCCGAGCCGCCGCCCGAAACTTCCGCCCACGCCGTAGCGGTTCTCCTTGTAGCTCTCGTAGAAGCGGTCGCGGTAGAAGCCGCTCGCCCGGCCCGAGATGTCGGTCTCGAAGAGGTGGGGCTCGGAGAGGCTGATCGTGTAGAGGCTCACCTCGGTTCCGGGCGAGGCCGCGATGTTGAAGCCTTGGCCCGCCCCGCGGAAGGCGCGACCGCCGACGAACTCGTCGAAGCTTTCCGGGACGTCCGCGACGTCGAAATTCCGCTGCGAGAGCGAGATCGAGCCGAACACGCCGCTGTCGGTGCCGACGCCCACGCCGAAGTTCACGCTGCCGGTGTTCTTCTCCTTGACCTCGACGAGGATGTCCCGCACCTGCCGGTCGATGCGGGCCCGCTCGTCGGGGTCGCCGGCCGCGTCGGCGTCGCCGCCGCCGGTTCCCTCGCCCGTCGCGGCCGCCACGCCCGCCTCGCCCTCGCCGCCGGTCGCGGGCCGCTGGGCGGTGATGCGGACATCGTTGAAGAGCTGCGTGGCCCGGACGCGCACCTTCGAGAACTCGAGCTCCCGGCCGTCGAGGGGGCGGCCGGGCTGGATGCGCACCAGCCGCCGCACCACCTTGTCGCGGGTGATGAAGTTGCCCTGCACGAGGACCAGGCCCGCGATCGAGCGGCGGCCCTCGCGGATCGACAGGGCCAGGTCGACCTCGGGCTCCTCGCCGACCCGGAGGCTCTCGGTGTCGACGGAGACGTCGACGTACCCCATGAGCAGGTAGCTGTCCTTGAGGTTCTTGACGCTGCGCTCGACGAGCAGCTCGGTGAACCAGTCGCCCGGCCGGATGGCCAGCGTCGCCGCGGCCTGCTCGCCCGACATGACCTTGAGCGGAACGGGGCCGTTGGGGCCGATCCCCCGCACCGTCACCCCACGCAGCCGGTAGCGACGGCCCTCCTCGATGAGGAACGTGACCTTCGCCTCCTTGCTGTCGGAGGAGAGCTGCACGCGGCGGTCGATCCGCACGTCGACGAAGCCCTGGCCCTTGTAGTACTTGTCGAGGCTGGCGACATCGTCGACGAGGAGCTCCTCGTCGAGGTTGCCCTTGCGGAACAGCGGCACCGCCGGCCGCGTCTTGATCTGCTGGTAGAGCCGGTCGGCGTCGTAGGTGTCGTTCCCGACGAACTCGACTTCCTTGATCTTGACCCGCGGCCCCTCGATGATCCGGAAGATGAGGATCCCGGTCTCGGTGAGCCGGCTCTCGTCGACGGTGACCTCGGCGAGATAGTTGCCCTTCTCCTTGTAGAGGGCCTTGATCGCCAGCACCGACTGCTCGAGCAGGAAGTCGTCGCGGGGACCGCCGGCGAAGAGCGGGATCTTCTTCACGAGCTCCTGGTCGGTCAGGATCTTGTTCCCGACCACCTGGACGGCCTTGACGATCGGTTGCTCCTCGAGCAGGTAGACCAGCCCGACCGTGCCGTCGGGGCGGAGCGTCGCCCGGGCGTTCACCGTCGCGAACTGCCCGAGCCGGTACAGGGTCGCGACATCCTCCTTGACCGCGTTCGCGTCGTAGGGCTGGCCGGCGGTCACCCGGAGGTTGTTTCGGACCAGTTGCGGAGAGACCCGCACGAGGCCCGTGACCTCGACCTCGGCGACGGGGCGGTCGGCGAGGCGGTCGTCCTCGACCTCGACGGTGTCGACATCCTGGGCCCGGGCGGCGGGCGACGCGGGGGAAAGCCAGGGCGCGAAGAGCGCCGCGAGCAGGCTCGCGAGGCGGAGGGGGTGCGCGACGGCACGCCGGAAGGTGGGACGCGGCTCGGCCATCGGGCGTCGGGGGCGGAAGATAGCCGCGCCCGGAAACCCCAACAAGGCAACGCGGCTACCCTCCCGATCCCATGAGCTCCGCCGCCGCGACCCCGACCACGCTCCGCAAGACCCCGTTCCACCAGCACCACCTCGACCACGGCGCCCAGATGGTCGACTACGCGGGCTGGCACATGCCGCTCCGCTACGGCTCGGTCCTCGACGAGCATCGCCAGTGCCGCGAGAGCGGGGGCTTCTTCGACGTCTCGCACATGGGCCGAATCCGCTTCAGCGGCCGCCACGCCCGCCGCTTCCTCGACCGGGTCTGCACCCGGCAGATCCTCGGCATGACCAAGGGCCAGTGCCGCTACTCGCTGGTCTGCAACGAGCAGGGCGGCTGCCGTGACGACGTCATCGTCTACTGCTTCGACGACGACGAGTACCTGATGGTCTGCAACGCGGCCAACCGCGAGAAGCTGCTCGGGCACTTCGCGCTGGTCAAGGGCGACCTCGTCTTCAAGATGGAGGACGAGACCCTCTCGACCGCGATGGCCGCGTTCCAGGGCCCGAAGGTGATGTCGGTCATCGCGGGCATGTCGCGGGAGATCCCGACGCTGAAGCGATATCGCTTCGCCGAGAAGAACCTGCTCATCCTCAAGATGGTGGTGAGCCGCACCGGCTACACCGGCGAGGACGGCGTCGAGATCATCCTCGGGGCGACCGTGGCCCGGTACGCGATCTCGATGCTGCTCAAGGAGAAGGGCGATCAGGCCGGCATCGTGAAGCCGATCGGCCTCGCCGCCCGCGACACCCTGCGGCTCGAGGCGGGCATGCCGCTCTACGGCCACGAGATCGACGAGACGGTCGATCCGCTGTCGGCGGGCCTCGCCTTCGCAGTGAAGCTCGACAAGGGCGACGACGACGAGCGGGCCGGCCGGTTCATCGGCCAGGACGCCCTCCAGCGGATCGCGAAGGAGGGCCCGACCCGAACGCTCGTCGGCCTCGCGCTCGAGGGCCGTCGCAGCCCGCGGCAGGGCATGGCCGTCCTCGTCGACGGGAAGCCGGTGGGCGCGGTGACGAGCGGCTGCCTGGCCCCGACGCTCGGGCATCCGATCGCGATGGCGTATGTGCCGGCCGGCGTTGGGCAGGCCTCGCTCGAGATCGACTTCGGATCGGAGCGGATTCCGGCCCGGGTCACCCCGCTGCCGTTCTACAAGCGGGCGGAGTGAGCGGCCTCAGCCGGCGGCGCGGCGCGAGCGGTCGATGCCCGTCCGCGGCGTCCCGTTCACCGGGCGTGAGGCCGGTCGGCCGGCGAAGCCCGGACTCCCGTGGGCGGGGCCGTCGGGTCCCGACGGTCGGCCGGGCGTGCGGCCGGGGCCACCGCGACCGGGACCGGGGCCGTCGGGGCGCGGCTCGCCTTCGCGGCGCAGGAACCGGGTCGGCCGGTCGTCGAGCAGCTGCTGCTGGAGCCGCCGCAGGGCGTCGACCTCGATCTGCCGGACCCGCTCGCGGGTGAGACCCACGACCTGCCCGATCTCCTTGAGGGTGAGCGGGGCCCGGCCCGAAAGGCCGAAGCGCAGGCGAAGCACCTCGGCGTCGCGGGGATCGATCGACTCGAGGAGCTGGACGATCAGGGTGAAGTCCTCGCGCCGCTCGACATGGTCCTCGGGGTTGCCGTGGCGGCTGTCCTCGATGAGGTCGTTGAAGTCCATCGCCTCGCCGTTCTCGCCGGTCGGGGCGTGGGCGGGGGCCCCGAGGGCCTTCATCGCCCGGCGGATCACCTGGAGCTTCCGCACCGGGATCTTCAT
>JBIKVN010000051.1:0-15154 GCA_044356865.1 Phycisphaerales bacterium
GGTTCCGGCGAGCGCGTCGCCGAAGCCGACCGAATCCGGATCGAGTCCGCTGACGCGGGCGACCGCCGGCCGGCGGAAGTTCGCGTCAAGCAGCAGCGTGCGTCGATCGCCGGCGGCGAACGCGGCCGCGAGATTGGTCGCCATGGTGGTCGTCCCGGCCTCGGGCAGGCCGCTCGCCACCATGAGGGTGCGATGCCCCCCGTGGAGCATCTGCTTCTGGACATGGGCGGCCATCTGCCGGGCGGTCTCGGCCAGCACGCTCTCCGGCCGGTCGCGGATCACGAACTCGACGTTCTTCACGCCGGTCGGATCCTCGGTCGCGTCGGGCACGATGCCGAGCAGCCGGGCGGGGATGCCCGCGAGGTCGCTTGTGTACCGGACCCGCTGGTCCATGAACTCCCGCAGGAAGGCGAGACCGGCCACGAGCAGCATGCCCAGCAACCCGCCGAGCGGCAGCATGACCTTCCACTGCGGGAACGACCGCTCGCGCGGCGTCGTCGCCGGCTGGGCGACGCTGACCGCCTTCGCGTCCTCGCGGATCTTGAGCGAGTTGAGGTCGTTGATGAGGTCCAGCAGGCGGGAGCGCTGCTCCTGCAGCCGCGCCCGCTGGTCTTTCAGCTGTTCCAGCTGGCTCATGTTCGCCGCGAAGTCGCGCAGGCGAAGCTCCTGCTTGTTGTAGTCCTCGGTGAAACGGGTCTGGAGCTGGGCGAGACTCTCGACTTGATCCGAGTAGGATTTGAAGTCGGCGGTCAGGTTCCGCTCGATGATCTCCTTGAGCAACGCCCTCCGTTCGCTCTCCGCCGCCGCAAACTGCTTCAACGCATCACGGTAGGCCGGGTGGTTCTCGCCGAACTTGTTCTTGACCACCTCGGCGTTCATGCTCAGCTGCCGCAGGTCGCCGTTGACCCGCATGACGACCGGGTCATCTTCGGCCGTCCGCACGTCCTCGGAGGTCGGCTCGAGCTTGCCCTCGAGCTTGTCCTCGGTCACCGACTTGCGGCTCTGCATCATCGAGAGCTGTCCCTTGGCCTCGTTGAGGCGACGCCCGGTGTCCTCGAGCGCGAGGTAGGCGTCGTTCGCCATCTCGTTGAGGCTGGTGATGTTCCGGTCCTTGATGAACTGGCCGATCTCGTTCGCGAGCGAGGTGAGCTGGTTGTCGGTGTTCTGCTTCTGCTCGTTGTAGACCGAGAGGTTCTGGGCGAAACGGGCGTCATCCTGGGCCCGCCGGACTTCGAGGTAGGCCCGCGAGATGCCGTTCAGCACCACCGGCACGTCGCTGGCGACGTGCGACGACCAGCCGAGCGTGAAGTACTGGGTGCGGCGACGGTGGCCGGCCCGCAGGTCCTTCTCGAGCTCGTCCACGGCCTCGTCGACCAGGAATCGCCCGTTCTCGTCGCGCAGCCACCGGGATCGGCTCCACTCGGTCTCCTCGATGTCCCGGCTCTGCATCGCCTTCTGCAGGACGTTGCGGCTCGTGATGCGGCCCGCCTCGGTCTGGCCGATCCGCTCGACCGCCTCCTCGGAACGCGTGTCTTGGCTCACGACTTCCCGGGCGTCGGCGAGGCCGGGCCGCAGCTCGAACACCACCTGGCCGGAGTACAGCGGGTAGAGGAACGAAAAGGCCACGGTGAGGACCGCGCCCGTCACGAGGCCGAGCCCTGCCCCGAACGCCAGCTTCCATTGGTTCTGCCGGAGGACGCGGATCGGGTCGATGCGGGCCGCCACCGATCCGCCGCCACCCGAGGCGGGGCGCGGGCGAGCGGCGGTCGGACGATCGGGCGTGACGGGAGGCCGGGAAGCGTTGGTGGTCATGGTCTGTCCCTCGCTCCGCACTTCGGACCGGGTGCGGGCGTCCGGGGAATATCGGTCAATTCAGCTCGGCCATGAGCGCATTGATCTTGGCTTGCAACGAGGAGATGGGACGGAGTTCCAGCGCCGTCCGCAGGTAGTTCTTCGCCTCATCCTTGCGCCCCTGGCGCTGCAAGACTTGCGCGAGGTGGTAGTTCGCCGAGGCCGTCGGGCGGAACTTGAGGGAACGGAGCAGCGCCTCGAGCGCGCTCTTGTCGTCGCCGGTTCGGTAGAGCAGCGATCCGAGGGTGTCGTAGTAGTCGGCGACGGTCGGAGCGAGCCGCACGGCACGCACCGCGTAACCCACCCCCCGCTTCGGGTCGTTGCCGCACTCGCCGCAGAGGAATGCCAGGTTGTTCAGGATCGACGGATCGGTCGGGTCTTTCTCGACGGCCTTCTCGAAACTGGCCAGCGCCGCGGGGCAATCGTTCCCGAGGTACTGGGCGCTCCCGCGCCCGTTGAGCACGGCCGCGCTGAGGATCGGGTCCTTCCCGTCATCGACCGCCACCGCGTTGCCGAACGCCTCGATGGCCTCGCGGTACCCGGACTCGCCGCGGGAGAGGTAGTGGTCGCCGATCCAGCGCCAATCCCGCGCCAGCAGCGTGCCCGAGCGGAAGCCGGACACCAACGATTGCAGTTCCGAGGTCCGGTCGGGCGGATAGAGGATGAAGAGCGCCCGGTAGACGTTGTCAAGATCACCGCCGTTCCCCTCCTCGGCGGAGCGGGTCGCCCGCAGGAAGCCCTCGCGGATCGACTCGACGCCGCGCCGCGGGTCGTCGGTCTTCATCAGGCAGACGCCGAGGCAGGTCTGGAGGAACGGCGAGATCCGAACCTCGTCGCTGCGATCCCGGAGGATCGTGATGAGGCCGTTCCAGTTCGGCTGGTCGATCCGCATCTGCATCTCGATCGCCCGCGAGAGGATCGAGGTGTCGGGACTGAGCCGGTCCGCCTCGACGAGAGCCGTCACCGCCGCCTCGGGCCGGCCCCGCAGGAGCTCGACGTCGGCGAGGGCGATCCGCCAGTCGGAGGAGGTCGGGAACAGCCGGATGGCCTCGTTCACCACCTCCGCCGCCTGGGAGGGATTGCCCATGCCCATGAGGGTGCGAAGCTGCTTCTGCCGCGAGGGGAAGTGGCTGGGTACGGCCTTGACGAAGCGATCCAGTTCGGCGAGCGCACCGGGAATGTCGCCGCGGCCGGCGAGCGTCTCGAAGCGGCTGTCGGCCGCGGGCCAGTAATCACCGCGGGTCGCGACCGCCTGGTCGGCCGAGGCGAGAGCCTTGTCGAGATTCTCCTCGCCGCCGCCGGCCAGGAACCGCTTCCGGTAGACGTTCGCTTGCTGGGTCAGCACGACATGCTTCGCCGAGAGCGGAACCGTCGCGATGATGCCGTCCAGTGCGGTGTTGGCCTTCGCATATGCCTGCTCGGCCTCGGGATTCCGGCCCGACTCGAGCAGGACGTCGCCCTCGGACTCGTCGAGATTCGCCTCGAGCATCGCGACGACGGTATCCCGCCCGCCCTCCATCGCGGCGGCCGCCGTCACCAGGGCCCGGGCGCGGTCGAAGCGCCGGCACTTGATGTTGGCCTCGGCCGCCCGCAGGGTCAACGGCCGGCTCGGTTGACGCTCGAGCGCCCGGTCGTAGCGATCGGCGGCCAGCGGCCATGCACTTCGCTGGAAGTGGTACTCGCCGATCGCGATGTCCGCCTCGCGCTTGGTGTCGTCCTGCAGGCGGACCGCCTCGGCAAAGGCCTGCTCGGACCCGTCGACATCGTCCGACTCGCGACGGTTGACTCCCACCGCCACCCACATGGAAGGAGTGACCCGGTCGCCGGCCGCGGCGATGACGTCGCTGACCACCTTCTCGGCCTCGCGGTCGCGGCCCTGCTGCCGCAGGATGCCGGCGAAGGCCAGCGAATACTCGAGACTGGTCGGATCCGACTTCAGCGCATCGCGATAGATCCGGTCGGCACGGTCGAACCACTCCTTCTGCACGCGGACCAGCTCACGATTGCGGACTTCGTCACCGACCGCCCGCCACTCCGCCTCGGTGAACTTGGGCTTCTCGTCGAGAAGGACGTCGAGCCGGTCAGGAGCGGTCCGGGCGTAGACCTGGGCGAGTGCCAGCGCGTTCCGGCGGTCATCCGGGAGGATGCGCAACCGGGCCTCGCGAACGGTGCGGGCGAGGCGACGGTCGCCGATCTCCGACTCGAGACCCAGCCAGAGATCGTTGATGTCCTCGTCGTTCGGCGCGATGCGACGGGCCTCCCGCAGCAGCTCGAGCGCCCGTCCCCGATCGCCGGCCTTCGCGAGCGTCGGGACGTACAGGCGGATCGTCGCGATGTCGGTCGGGCGACGCTCGTAGGCGGCCTGGAACGACCGGATGGCCTCGGCGAGCTCCCCGAGCTGTTCGTGGGCGAAACCGAGCAGGCGCCAGACCTCGGCGGAGTCGACGTTGCCGTCGATCGCGCGGCGAAGCGTGACGATGGCCGCCCGGGGATCGCCGGCGTCGAGCTGCAGCCGCGCCCGCAGCGAGGGCGGCAACGAGGGCTCACGGCTCGAACGCTCGGCCTCGGCGACGATGGCCTCGGCCGCGGCGCGATCCTTGGCCGCCAGGGCCTCGGCGAACCGGAACTCGATGACCGCCGGATGGTTGGGCGAGGCCTGCAGCGCCTTGGCCCGCCACTCGCCCGCCGCGGCATCGAGGATCTCGGAAGCCGCCCGCAATCGCTTGGCCTCTTCGCTTGCCGGATCGCGATTCTCGGCCTCCTGCGTCGTCGCGCGGGCCGCCTCGGAGAGGCGGATGAACGAGTAGATGGTGGCTTCCGGCTCGGCGCGGTGCACCTCCTGCACCATGGCCAGGACCCGCGCCGCCGGATCGTCGGAACCGGCAAACGCCTTGAGACGGATCAGGAACGGGTCGTTCGGCACCAGCTTCAGGCCGGCATCGGCGTACTCGATGACCTTGGGCGCGTTCTCCGCGGCGGCTTCGAGCTGGGCCAGCGTGCGAAAGACGCGAACGTCGTTGGGATGCTTCTCGAGCAGCGGCACCAGCTGGGCCCGGGCCCCGGCCACGTCCTTCCGCTGGAACCGCTCCTCGGCGGCCTTCATCGCGACGATCACGGGATCCTTGTCGTCGAGGGCGACCGCTCCGCGCATGCCGGCCTGGGCCACCTCGACCATCTGCTTGGCGGTGGCGTTGTCCGGATCGCGCAACAGGATCGTCTGGGCGGTCGCGAGGGCCTGCGGGAAGCGGCCGATCTCGAGCTCGATGCGTGCTCGCATCTCGAAGAGGGCGGAGTTGCCGCCCGAAAGCTCGAGGCCTCGCTCGACGTACTGGAGGGCCAGCCCGAGCTGCCGCGTCTCGATCGCCGCGACGGTGGCCGAGATGTACAGGTCGAGGTCCTGGAGGGTCGCCCGCTTGATCACCTCGTTGAACTTCACGAGGGCCTGCCCGGCGTCCTTGCGGGCGAGGTGCAGCTTGCCCTCCGCCTTCACGAGCGACGAGTCGTCGGTGGCGCCGCGGATCTCCTCGGCGATCCGGTCACGGGCCTTCTCGAGTCGGCTGATCCCTTCCTGGATCTCGGCCGGGTCGCTCAGGCGGCTGATGCGGGTGAATTCGGCGTCGAAAAGCTGCTGCGAAGCGAGCACGCGGATGTCCTGCTGGGCCGCACTCTCGAGGGCGACGCCCATCCGCGGGGCATCGAGCACCTTCCGGGCCTCCGCCTCGCTGCTGGCCGGATCGAGCGACTGCAGGCAGAACGCGTACGCCCGTCGATGGATGATGGCGTCAGGATGCCCATCGAGGTAGGTCTCGAGCATGTCCGCCGCCATGCGGGGCCCGTCGGCCGTACCCGACCCGCCGATGGCCTTGACCGCATCCAGCACGGTGCGCCGGTCGTCCGACTCGAGCACCAGGCGACGGAGCTGGCCGATGCCCTCCTCGATCGCGGCCGCGTTGGCGACCGGATCGTTCGAAAGCCGGGTGAGCTCGACCGACAGCACGTCCGGGCCGAAGTCGCCGGACTTCGCCTCGGCCAGCGTGCGATCGAAGTCGGTCAGCGCCTGCTGCGAGAGGTTCGACTGGCCCGATCCGTCCAGCCGACGCCCGCGATCCAGCTGCAGGCGAAGCAGCGCCGCGAAGGCCAGGTCGCGGAACTCGCCGCGCACCGCTCCCTTGATGGAAGCGAGGTTCTCCTCGGACTTCCGCACTTCCTCCGGAGCGAGCCCGCGGACCCGACGGGCGTTGGCATACTCGCGCACCGCGACCAGGTCGGTCACCAGCGGATCGTCGGTCGGCAGGACCGCGATCGCGTCGTCGCAGATGGACGCCAGCTGCTGCCAGTTCGCCGGGGCGTCGGTCACCGCGGCCTGGTAGCGGAACTCGTCGAACACGGGCTTCCAGTACTCGGCCACGTCGCGGCCGGCCTGGGCCCGCTTGACCATCGAGGACACGTACTGCTGGTAACGCTCGCGGGCTTCCTCGGCGGTGGCGGGAACGATCGTCCGCACCGCCTCCAGGAACTTCGTGTAGTACTCGGTGTTGTTGGGCTTCTTGCCGATGGCGCGGCCGTAGTACGACACCGCGGCCTTGGCGTCGCCCTCGGCGAGCGCGGCATCGCCGCGACGGATGTGGCGGGTGGCATCGGCCCGGTACTGCAGCACGAGCACGCCGCCGACCACGCCGACCGCGACGGTCACGCCCGCGACGACGACAAAGAGAAGCTTCCGGTTGACTTGGGTCGCCATGGTGTTCGCTCCAGACACGCCCTTCAGGCCGGGCCGGCCGATTCCGCCTCGACCGACGGCCAGTCGGGCAGGCATTGCATGAGATGGGGAAGGAGCTCGGACATGAGCTCGGAGACGTCCTTCCGGTACTGCGGAAGGATGCTCTCCTCGTCCGAGGAGACCAAGCCTGAAAGGTTGAACTGCACCTTGCAGTAGAACGCCTTCCGCTCGGTCCGCTCGTAGGCGAGAGCCCGCACGCCGTAGGCCGAGCGGGTCAGCCGGCCGTTCGCGACGAAGAGATAGCCGCCGACCGTCCGCTGCCGCGGCAACTTCGGGTTCTGGAACTCGGTCACCGTGAGCTCGAGCTCGCCCACGGGAAGCGAGACGTCCGACACCCGTCCGGTGATGGGGTCGGAAACCGTGGCCCGCCGGTACGCGTCGCCGGTGGCGCGATTCCGCACCTCGGTCTCCGGCCACTCCCCGAGCCCGACCTCGAGCGGCATCGCCGCGGGCGCGAACGTCATGAGGTTGCCCGCGACCGCCCAGCACCGCTCGGGAATGTGCGGCACGTCGTCGATGGTGCCGGTGTAGTAGGCCAGATGCACGCCGATCGCACCCTTGCGGGGATCGCCGTCGATCGCGTAGGTGCGGTCGAGATAGTTGCGGGTGCCGAGTTCCTCGATCACCGCGTCCGTGAACAGGCGGTCCTCGCCCACCCGACGCCAGCGACCGAGCGTGGTGGGGATCGAGTCGAGGGGTTCCCGCAGTTCGACCGGATCCTTCACGAGGTAGTAATCGAGCTGCTGCACGGCTGCGCGGAAACCGAGCGCCCCGAGCAGCATCGCGGCCAACACCACGACGTACGTGACCAGGACGCCCCGCTCAAACCGCACGGGAACCTCCCGGCGCTGCGGTGGGCACCTCGACCACGAGGTTCCGCAGGATCCACAGGATCCCGAGGTAGACGAAGAGGGCGGGCACGAGCCACACCAGCCCGACGAAGTTGTGGAACTCGCCGGCCGCGAAGTTCATGTCGAAGGTGGCGAGGATGCCGAGCGTGGCGATGCGCAGCACGTTCACGCCCACGCCCACCGGAAGGCTCATGGCGACCAGGATCGTGCGTTGCCAAAGCCTGGGCAGGCCCTCGTAGGCGATCAGCACGCCGAGGGCCACGAACGCGAACAGCATCCGCATGCCCGAGCACGCTTCCGCCACGTTCAGCGGATGGGCCACGCCGTCCTTCCAGACCGTCAGCACGTTGCCGTCGCGGTCGGTGTCGATCGCGATCAGGTTCAGCAGCCCCCACGCACAGATCGCCGAGAGGTCCTGCAGGCGTTCGGTGATCGGCTTGATGATGCCGTCGCTGACGTACTGGCCGAAGATGCACAGGTACGCGAGGGGAAACCAGAGGTACCGCATCGCCCGCCACCCGAACAGCAGGAGGGCGATGCCGAACACCGACATCGCGACCCCGATGCCGCGGGCGTTGTGGTGGATGATCAGCGACTTCGGCCCGAGGTAGGCGACGAAGTACAGGGCCAGGCCAGCGACCAGCAGCGGCAGTCCGGTCCACGCCGGCCGGAATGGCTGGCACTTCAGGAGATCGGCCCGCCGCTGCCAGATCAGGAAGCCCACGATGAAAGGGACCAGGAGGGTGTGCCCCCAGTCGGCGGGAAGCCGGATCGCGGCGCGGAACTGCGCGGAGAGGAAGAACCAGAAGACCGCCCCGAAGGTCAGCAGCAGCAGTGACCCGAGCGCGATCGCCACCCGAGTCGGCACGGACATCGTGCCGCCGGTCCGGGCGCCGGGTGGGGTCTGGTCGATGGCGTTCGCCATGGGCACCCTTATCGTCCAGCGATGGGTGGCGGGTGAGCGGCGTCCATGTCTTCCTCGTCCGGCGTCAGCTTCGGCGAAAACCGCGCGACACCACCATCGCGCGCGAAGCGGCGGCTACGGTTCCGCCGAGATCCGGTTCGCCGACGAGCGGAAGACTCGCGAAATTTATCGGGACACGCTCAGGTTCTCCGGCGGAGCGCCGAAGACGTCGTTTCCGAAGTTGCGGTCGAGCAGGAACCCGAACCCGTAACTCATGCGGAAGCCGTTGCGGATGACCGCCAGCGGCGTGGCGAAGAAGTTGGTCCCGATGATCAGGTGGTCGTCGGGCCGCATGAAGATGTCCGGCTCGCCACGGTTGCGGATCGCCTTCAGGTTCACCCGGACCGTCGCCTCTCGGCTCGGGCCGATGCGGCGGATGAGGTCGCACCGGTCGGGGATGGCGAGGGCGCCGAAGCCGCCTGCCGCGGCCACCAACCGGCTCAGGGTCAGTTCACCGACCGCCGGCAGCTGGAAGACGCCGGGCCGGTTGATCTCGCCGTCGACGTAGACCACGCCCTCGAGCGGCGGATCGACGTAGATGTTGTCGCCGGGCCGGATCACGATGTCGTAGTTCTTGTCGCCACGGGCCAGGGCCTGGTAGTCGACCTCGATGACGCGAACCGCGAACATGGCCCGCGGTTCGGCCGGCGTCGCGTCCGGAGTGGAGGGCACACCGGGGGCCGTCGAGGCCTCGGAGCGCACCCAAGTCTGGCTTTCGGCATCGAATCGCCAGCCGCCGCCCGATCCGCCGGCGCTCGGCGACGGGGCCGCGACCGCCGGGGACATCGGGTTGGTCACGTCGATGTCGATCGGCGGCGGCTCGACGGGGGCTTCCTGGGCCGCGCTCCCGAGCGCTCCCATCGCCGGCGGATTCGGAGTGCCCATCTCGGCCTCGCCGACCCCGTCGTCCATGATCGGCTGGTCCATGACCGGTTGGCCTTCCGGCTGCTCGAGCTGCCGGATGAGCTCGTCGATGTCGACCGGCGGCTCGGCCGGAGCGGCCGAACCGTCGGAGGCGGGGGTCTGGCCGCCGCGGTCGCGGAAGGAGTCCTTGTACTTGTCCTCGAGAGGTTGCGACCGGATCACGTACACCCGCTGCGTGGTGTTCATGGTGCCGCCGGCGAGGGCGATGGCCTCGAGCACGCGGAAGTCCGGTTTGGTGAGCGAGTAGATGCCGGTGTTCCCGATCGATCCATAGATCGTGAAGTTGAAGCCCTGTCCCCGCTCGAGCACGACGGCCACGATCGGGTCGTTGATGAGATCCTTGAGCTTCACCTCGATCTCCGCCTGGAGCTCCGACGGCGTCAGGCCCGCGGCCGGGATCTCGCCGAGGGTCGGCAGGCGGACGTTGCCGCTGGGGTCGACGGTGCGGACCGAGACATCGGTCTGGCCCGCCGTCACCAGCTCGTACACCTCGATGCGGACCTGGTCGCCCGCCGAAAGGCGGTACTCGAGGTCGCCGGGCTCGAGATCCTCGGGCGTCGGCTCGGTGATCGGTCCCCAACCCGACGCCTCGCGCTCGATCACGTCGATGCGGCGGAGGATGGGCATCGCGGTCGGAGTGGTCTCGAAATAGCCGGTTCGGCTGGGGTCGAACCACGAATCGACCTCGCACCCGGGCAGGGCGAGGAACGAGGTCGTGATCAGGAGGCCGGAAACTCCGGCCGGAACGGCACGCTTCTGCGCTCGCATGCGTGAATACCTCATTCGAGACCAATCTCGGCGCGGACTATCGGTCCCGCCGTGGACCCGCTATCGGCCCGTAGCGGCCGGTACGTTGAGGAAACACCGATGCAAACCTCCCACGAGGGACGGTTTCCGACCACGGGAGGATCACCGGATCCGGAACGCCCGCCGCGCGTTCAACCCAGCACGCAGCGGCGGAGGACCGCCATCCGCACCGCCACCCCGTGCGTCACCTGCCGGAGAATGAGGCTTCTTGCGGGGTCGTCGGCGACATCGTCGTCGATCTCGATGCCTCGATTGACGGGACCGGGATGGAGGATCGCGCAACCTTCGCGCATCCGGTCGCGTCGGGCCCGCGTCATGCCGTAGTTCGCGCGATAGTCGGAGGAAATCCCGGTGCCGGCCGCCCGCTCGAGCTGGATCCGGAGGGTCATGACGGCATCCACCGAAGGAAGGATGGCATCGAGGTCGTACCCGACCGAGATCCGGCCCGGACCCTTTGCCAACCGCTCGAGCGACGGATCGACCAGCGTCGGCGGGCCGACGAGGACCGTTTCGGCCCCGAGGGCCGCGAGGCCATGCGTGACCGACCGCGCGACCCGACTGTGGGCGATGTCCCCCACGATCGCGATACGGCGGCCGGCGATCGTCCCCAGGTGGCGTCGAAGGCTGAGCAGGTCGAGCAACCCCTGCGTCGGATGCTCGTGCCGGCCGTCGCCGGCGTTCACGATCGGGCACTCGAGGTGCCGTGCCAGCATCGCCGCCGCGCCGGACACGCCGCTTCGGACCACGATCGCGTCGACGCCCATCGCCTCGATGTTGCGGGCGGTGTCGAGCAGGGTCTCGCCCTTGCTCGCGCTCGAGCCGGAAGCCGAGAGATTGGTGATCTCGGCCCCCAGCCGCTTGCCGGCGATCTCGAACGAGACGCGGGTACGGGTGGAGTCCTCGAAGAACAGGTTCGCGACGACCCGCCCGGCCAGCGGCAATGGATGCGGCAGGAACCGTTCGCCCGCCGCGAACGGCACCATCGCCTCGGCCGCGTCGAGCCAGGCGGTGATCGCGTCGCCGTCGAGCCCCTCGATCGCCAGGAAATCACGGGAAACCGCCGTCGGCATGCCCCGAGGATAGCCGCCGGCCGGAAGGGAAAGCTCAGTCGCCGGCGGACTCGGGTCGGGACGGCGCGACCGCGGCGCGTTCGGACGCCGCGGGTGCGACGATCTCGATCGGCACGCTCCGCTCGGCGACCCGGCCGGTCGCCTCGTCGCGGACCGTCGACTTCAGGACGTACCGGCCCGGCGGAAGCGTCGCGGGCAAGTCGATGCGTTCCGACAGGAAAAACTCGGTGCGAGGACGATCGCTCTCGTCGCGCAAAGGCAGCCAGTCGCGACTCCAGGCCACCGAGCCGTCGTCCTTCGAAAGCAGTTGGGCCCGGCTGGCGACCTCGGTCCGCCACCGCCCCGCGACCTCGCCGCTGCTGAAGCCGACCAACTCGGTGTAAAGAAGGAGCGGCGTGGTCTTTCCGGCCGCGAACGACCGGGAGGGCAGCGTGGCGTACTTCCCGTGCGCCTCGACCCGCGAACACAGCTCGACCCGGGGAATGACCAGCGGAGGGCCCTCGCTGGCGAGGGTCAAGACCCGATCGAAGGCCAGCAGCGCCTCGCCGGCCGGCTTGCCGTCCTCGAGATCGCGGCCGATGCGGCGGCACGCGTCATGGAAGGCCGCGACCAACCGCCGATCGGACTCGGAAAGGCCCTCGAGATCGGCCTCCTCGAGCGTCTGCCCCGGTTCCCGCATGGCCAGCGACGCCCGCACGAGGGCCGTGGCGATCGGGCGAGGCGCGTCGACGGGGCGATGGGCCGGCGTCCGCGGAGCCGGATCGTCCCACTCGACCGGCGGGGCCGCCGCACCGATCGCGACGCCGGCGGACAGGGCGGATAGCGCCAAAAGGCGACGGCGAATCGCCCGGCGGGCACGGGTTCCGGTGGAATGCATCGGCAGGACCTCCGGCCGGCGCGAAGTCACCGGCACCGGAGCGTATCGGTCATTCGCACCGAAAAGCCTTCAAGAGTCCGTTCGAGCGAGCGGGTCACGCCGCGTCGCACGCCGAGATCGATGGCAAGGGCCGCGTCGAGCAGGCGGGCGGCGACCTCGGGCCGGATCGAACGGGCGGCCCGCAGGATCGGACCTTGGGTCGAACCCCAGAGCTTGAGGGCCTTCGATACCGCCATCTCGGGCTCGCCACGGGCGAGCAGCCGCGAGGCATCGTGCACCTTGCGGGCCACCTCGACCGTCGACCAGACCAGCGTCTGCGGCTCGACCTGCGAGACGTCGATGAGTTCGCGCAGCTTCGCCAGGGCCACCCCCGGCCGGCCCGACAGGAGCGCGTCCTGGATGATCCACGACTGCTCCTCGCGGCTGGCTCCGCAGAGGGCGGCCACGTCGGCGCGGCCGATCCGCGGCTCGGGCCGATCGCACACCGCGGCGGCCAGCTTTCCCAGCTCGCCATCGAGCCGGGCGAGGTCCGCGCCGATGCGCTCGACGAGCAGCGTCGCGGCGTCCTCGTCGATCGGCACCCCGTGCTGTTTCGGCGCGCGACGGAGGCAGAAGTCGATGGCCCGATCCTCGCTCGGCGGCTCGCACTTCACGATGCCCCCGCCGGCCTTCTCGATCGCCTTGTCGAGGTTGCCGGGCCGCCAGGTCGTGGCCCGCAGCAGGAGGGTCGACTCGGCCATCGGGGCGGCCGCGTAGCGCTCGAGATGGCGGCGGCGGTCCTCGCCCGCGACCAGCTGGTCGGCCTGGTCGACCACGACCAGCTTGTGGACCTGGAGCAGCCCGTACGACCGCACCTCGTCGAGCACGTTCGCGAGGCCGGTCGCCCCACCGTCGAACGAGACCTCCTCGATCTCGCCGAACTTCTCGCGCAGCCCCTGCCGGAACCGCCGGGTGAGTTCGGTCTGGAGGTAGGCGTCCTTGCCGTGCAGGACGGCGATCCGCATGCCGGGATCGAGGGCGGTCGAGGTCGCGGCCTTGGCCATGGAAGTGGAGAGTATCCGCCCGGGTAGCATCTGAACCGAAGGAAGAACGATGCTGATCCTGCATGTGCTTTCCGGCCCCGATGCGGGGCGCCGCTTCCCGCTGCCCGGCGGCGAGCCGCAGCTCATCGGGCGGTCGAGCGAGGCCCTGCCCGTCACCGATCCGTCGGTCAGCCGACGGCATGCCGAACTGACGCCGGACGGCGACCGCTGGCGGATCCGCGACCTCGAGAGCCACAACGGGACTTTCGTGAACGGGCGGATCGCCCTCGACGCGATCGAGATCGGGCCCGGCGACACCATCGAATGCGGCGACACGCGGATGGTCGTGGCCCGCGAGGCCGACCTGCCGGCCCCCGGCGTCGCCCGCGAGGAACCGATCCGTTCGGCGGTCGAGAGCCGGCTTGGACCCGGCGCCCCCGCCGCGGCCGACGCCACCGTACGCCTGCTGCAGGAACTCGCCTCGCTCGCGGGGCGCGGCGGCGACCGGGCCGCGATCGTGCGCGACGCCGCGGAACTCGTGAGGCGTGAGCTCGACGCCGATCGGACGGCCGTCGAGCTGCTCGGGCCGCCGTTGGCGGCGGTCGCCCGCCGGCTCGCGAACGACGCGGCTCCCTGCGGGCTGTCCGAGGCGATCCGCCGCGAGACGCTGGCTGACGGTCGCGGCGCTGTCGTGGTCAGCGAAGGCCGCGTGGCCCTCAGCGGGCTCGTCGCGTCCATCGAGTCGCGCGGGCGCCGGCACGGCCTGCTGTGGATCGAGGCCGAGATCGCCCGCCGCGCCTTCGACGAGCGGCATCTGAGGCTCGCCCAGGCGATGGCGGCCCACCTCGCCACGGTGCTCGAGGCGGCTGAAGCCGCCGAACGGGCGACCGCCCGCGAACGACTCGCCGCGATGGGCGAGACGGTGGCGAACCTGTCGCACTCGGTCCGGAACATGCTGCAGGCCCTGCGCGGGGGCGCGGACGCGGTGGAACTCGCCCTCGGGCGCGGCGACCTCGCCACCGCCCGTGAGGCGTGGCCGATCGTGGGAAGGAATCTCGATCGAATCCAGCTTCTCACGCGGAACATGCTGCTTTTCGCGAAAGATCGCCCGCTCGAACCCGAGCCGATCGCACTGAACGAGCTCGTCCGCGAGGTCGCGACGCTGCTGGCCGGATCGGCCGGACGGCGCTCGATCCGGATCGAGCTGGCCCTCGCCGACGACCTTCCACCGATCGAGCTCGACGCCAATGCCGTACACCAGGCGTTGCTGAATCTCGTCGCGAATGCCCTCGAGGCCAGCCCCGATCGCGGCACCGTGACGCTCGCCACCCGCTGGGACGCCGCCGGACGGAAGGCCGAAATCACCGTGACCGATTGCGGCGGCGGCTTTCCCGACGCGATCCGCCACCTTGCGTTCGAGCCCTTCGTCTCGACGAAGGGCCAGCGGGGCACGGGCCTCGGACTCGCGGTCAGCCGGGCGATCGCCGAGGCGCACGGCGGACGCCTCGAGATCGCCGCCAGCGGTCCGGAGGGGACTTCGATGCGCCTCGTGCTGCCCGATCGCGGGATTCCCGAGGACCGCGACCGCACCCGCGCGCCGCGCAGCGTCAGCGAGGAGGATCTCGGCATCGATTTCGCGCCGGAGGAGTGATCCGAGCGTCCCGGCGCGGAATGTGCCGGCAAGACAAAGTCCGCGGGCTCGATTGCCGATGACCCCCCGGGCCGTATCATCCCGGCCCCCCTCGCGGCATCCGGCGCTCCCGGTGTCGACGGCACCGGACGCAATGCCCATGAGCGACCTCTTCCGCCTGAACGTTCCGCCCGCCCCCGCGGCGGGTCCCCACTCGCACGACCTGCTGGCCGCGATCAATTACCAGCGGACCCGCGAGATGACCATCGACGAGCTGCTGCTCGAGAACCGGGTGGTCTTCCTCATCGGCGAGATCAACCAGGCCTCGGCGGCCCGCGTCATGATGCAGATGCTCTACCTCGAGAACCAGAAGCGGGG
>JBIKVN010000254.1:0-4379 GCA_044356865.1 Phycisphaerales bacterium
CGATCGCGATCGACGAGAAGCGGGGCGAGGCGGAGTCGCTGCGGGCCGCCCTGGCCGAGCTCGCGGCGGGTCGGTGCGTGCTGGTCTATCCCGAAGGAACCCGCAGCGAGGACGGCCGCCTCAAGCCTTTTCGTCGCGGCTTCATGCTGTTGCAGCGGAAATCGGGGTCCGATGTCGTTCCGATGGCGATCGCCGGGTCGATCGATGCCTGGCCCAAGGGCCAATCGTTGCCCGGGCTCTTCGGCCGCATCCAAGTGAAGGTCGGGGCGCCGATCCCGGCTTCGGAACTGGCCTCGCTCGGTTCCGACGCGGCCCTCGAGCGGATCCGCTTCGAGGTCGCCCGGCTCCTCGAGGAGGCGAATGCGGAACTTCGCCGTCGGACCGGAGGTCGTTGGCCGCTCAAGCGGGCCCCGGCCGATCCGGTCCCGCCGGGGACCGCCCCATGACCCGTCCGGCGGAATCGGCCCGCGAAGCGGTCTCGGCGGTCGCGGCCCGGCTTCGGGACTCCGGCCATGTCGCCTACCTCGCGGGCGGGTGCGTCCGCGACCGCCTGCTCGGACTCGAGCCCGATGAGTTCGACCTCGCCACCGACGCCCGCCCCGAGGAGATCCAGCGGCTTTTCCCGGGGGCCCGCGGCGTGGGCGAGAGTTTCGGCGTGGTCCTCGTGCGCCGCGGCGAGCATGTCTTCGATGTCGCGACCTTCCGTACCGAGGGCGCCTACTCGGACGGCCGCCGCCCCTCGTCGGTGTCCTTCACCGACGCCGCGAACGATGCCCTCCGGCGCGATTTCACGATCAACGGCCTCTTCGAGGATCCCCTCACCGGCGGCATCGTCGACTTCGTCGGTGGACAGGCCGATCTCGAGGCCCGGCTCCTGCGGGCGATCGGCGATCCCGACGCCCGCTTCGCCGAGGACCATCTCCGCCTGCTCCGGGGCGTCCGCTTCGCCGCCCGCCACGGACTCGCGATCGAACCTCGCACCCGCGCCGCGATGCTCCGCGACGCCCCGCGACTGGCCGGCATCGCCCGCGAGCGGATCGGGATCGAGTTGCGGAAGATGCTCGCCCATCCGAGCCGGGTGCGGGCCGTGGGCGAGCTCGAGTCGCTCGGGCTCGACGCGCCGGCTCTCGGCGGGCCGCCCTCGCCGCGGATCGGCCGTCGCCTCGACCGTCTTCCCGAGACCTGCGAGCCGGTCGCCGCCCTCGCCGCGTGGCTCCTCGACCGGGCCGGGCCGGACGAGGCCGCCGAAGTCCCCGCCGCCACCGTCGCCCGCGTCCGCGACGCCCTCACGCTGAGCAACGACGAGAGCGAACGCCTCGCCGCGATTCTCGCCCGCCGCCGCGAGCTGATCGAACGGCCCTGGGACGACCGCCCGGTTGCCGCCCGCAAGCGATTTCTCGCCGCGGCCGGAAGCGGGGTGGCGATCGGGCTTCTCGAGCTCGAGCGACCCGGCCTCGGCGGTTCGATCGACCGCTGGGTCGCAAGCGTCCCGCCCGCGGAGCTTTGGCCGGCGTCCCTCGTCTCCGGCGACGACCTCGTCCGCCTCGGCCATCGGCCGGGCCCCCGGTTCCGCATCCTGCTCGAGGCCGCCTTCGACGCCCAGCTCGACGGCCGGGTCCGGACCCGCGAGGAGGCGCTTGCCCATCTCGCCGCCATCGCCCGCGACGGTTGAGGCGAGGATTTCCGGGCCTCGGCGGTCCCTCCGGTCGCATCCTTCGGGTGCGATCCCGGTGGAAATCGGCCGTGAAAGCGAGTCGCCCGGAAGGGCCGATCCCGTATGCTTGTCCGACCCGGCCCGCGGCGATCGCCGCCGCCGGCCCCGCCATCCCGAAGAGGTCCCCGACGATGACCCGACTTGCCATCCTCCCCCTCGCCGCCCTGCTCATCACCCCGGTCGCCGCGGCCCAGGCCGCCGGGAAGCCGCTGCCCGCGACCACCACGACCCCCAAGGTCTACGTGATCCCGATGAACGGCCAGATGGGCACCGACATCTCGAAGCAGCCCTACGAGGACATCATCGAGGACGCCCGCAAGGCGAAGCCGGACATCGTGGTGTTCGAGCTCGAGAGCGCCGACATCGACAACAACTTCTACCTGAAGAACGACGATGCCCGCGAGGCCGGCGTCGTGAAGCTCGACGAGTACCGCGATCTCATCAAGATGCTTCGCGAGAAGCTCGACGCCCCGCAGGTCATGTGGGTGCACGACTCGGTCGGCTTCGGTTCGCTCATGGCCCTCTCCTGGCCCGACATGTACATGAAGAGCGATGCCCGCCTCTGGGGCCTCTCGCGGGTGTCCGATGTCGCGAAAGGCTGGTCTGACCCGGATGTCGCCGCGAAGATGATGGCGGCCTGGACCGGCATCGGGAAGGGCTTCCTCCAGCAGGGCGGCTACCCGGTCGAGCTCGGCGACGCGATGATGACCCCGACGAATGTCCTCTCGGCCGACTGGGAGGGACGGGCCGTGAAGTGGGCCGCGAACACCGACGGCCAGTGGGTCGTCGACTCGAGCGACAAGAGCACCGCGAACTTCTCGGCGACGCTCGCCGAGGACACCGGCCTCTGCGACGGCCTCGCGGACAGCCTCGATGACCTCATGTTCCTCCTCGGCTACCGCGAGTACGAGAAGCTCGACTCCGGGGAGAAGAGGTTCGAGCAGTACAAGGAAGACTGGCGGCGGATGTTCGACCGCTGCAAGGAGTGGATGATCGACGCCGAGACCTCCGACGAGGGCGTGAAGGGCCTCGGGCAGATCAAGAACGCCTACGAGAAGGTGGTGGCGGCCATGAAGCAGTATCCCGCCATCGAGCAGCGGTTCCGCAGCGAGCGGCTGCCCGGCCGGCTCCAGCTCGAGGTCGAGATCGAGCGGATCAAGGAGCAGATCCGCGGCGCGAGGAACTCCGGCGGCACCGCCGGCGGCCGCGGCGGCCGTGGCGGCGGCGCGAGCGCTCCCGGCGGCGGCCCGGGCGCCCGTTGAGCGAAGCGACCCGCGACCCTTTCCCCTCGAGAACCCAAGCAGGCGACACCCGATGCGAAACCACCTCATCGCCACCCTCGGACTTTCCCTGGCCCTCGCCACCCAGACCCTCGCCGGCGTGGAACTCCGGCTGAAGGGCGGCCAGACCTGGCGCGGCGAGCTGAACTCGATCGTCGAGGTCACCTTCGTCGAGAACGGCCGCGAGCAGAAGCTCGAAGGCAAGATCCTCCGCGCCGACACCACGATGGTGGTGGTCGAGACCGCGGTCGCCGGCAAGGCCGGGAAGAAGCCGATTTTCTACAGCGATGTCCGCGGGATCCGCACCGTCGAGGCCGCCGCGGCGCCGGCGGGCGATGCGGCTCCGGATGCGAAGCCCTCCGCCCCGGACGCCCCGGCCGCGAAGCCTGCGGTCGCCGCGAAGGACGGCACCCCGGCCAAGGTCACGCAGAACTTCAACGGTGTCTATGTCCTGCCGCTCAAGGGCATGGTGGGCGTCGGGCTCCGCCACGACGAGATCGAGAAGATCGGCAAGGAGGCCGACAAGGCCGGCCCGGGCCAGATCATCGTGCTGCTCATCGAGTCGGGCGGCGGCCTCGTGCTCGAGGGCGACCGCATCCACGAGACGCTGAAGGAACTCAAGAAGCGCCACCGCGTCGTCGCCTGGATCAAGGAGGCGATCTCCGCCGCCGCGTTCACGGCGATGCACTGCGACGAGATCTACTTCATGCGGGTCGGGGCGTTCGGCTCGATCACCATGTTCGCGGGCCAGACCGCGATCTCCGGCTCCGAGCTCGACGCTTGGCTCGTGAAGATCGGCGAGGTGGCCGAACTCGGCGGCCGCAACGCCCAGGTCGCCAAGTGCATGGTGACCAAGCCGCTCGAGGTTTCCTACGACATCCCCGAGGGCGGCGGTCCGAAGGACGCGGTCTTCTACAACGACCTCCGGGGCAAGTTTGTCCTCGACACCAAGGACACCATGCTCACGCTGAACGCCGACCAGGCCCTCCACAGCGGCTGGGCCGACGGCATCGCCGACACCGAGGACGAGCTCGCGAAGCAGCTTGGCCTTCCCGAGTGGAAGGAGGCGAGCGATGCCGGTCGCCGGATGGCCTCCAACTGGCAGCGGCTGCTCGAGCGGGCCGACCAGGAGGTCCCCAAGCTGGTCGCCCGCATGGACTTCAAGGGAGCCGGCTCGGGCGATCCGGCGGCTCAGCTCGGGGCCCAGATCCAGGTGCTCGAGGAGATCCTCCGCTGGGGCAACCAGCTCGGCGAGCAGGTCATGATGGTCCAGTACGGCCGATACGGGATCCCGCCCAAGGAGTATCTGCTGCGCGAGATCGAGCAGCGTCGTAAGCAGTTGGCCGAGATCCGTCGCCAGCAGAAGGCGGCGGGCGGGAACTGAA
>JBIKVN010000255.1:0-4375 GCA_044356865.1 Phycisphaerales bacterium
CCACCGATCTCAGCAAGGTCCGCAACATCGGCATCTGCGCCCACATCGACGCGGGCAAGACCACCGTCACCGAGCGCGTCCTCTACTACACCGGGAAGACCTACAAGATGGGCGAGGTGCACGAGGGCACCGCGACCATGGACTTCCTCCAGGACGAGCAGGAGCGCGGCATCACCATCCAGTCGGCCGCGACGACCTGCCCGTGGACCCGCAACGGGGCCGAGTACAAGATCAACCTCATCGACACCCCCGGCCACGTCGACTTCACCATCGAGGTCGAGCGGTCCCTCCGCGTCCTCGACGGCGCGGTCGCGGTGTTTGACGGCAAGGAAGGCGTCGAGGCCCAGTCCGAGACGGTCTGGCGGCAGGCCGACCGGTACCGCGTGCCCCGCTGCTGCTTCATCAACAAGATGGACAAGCTCGGCGCCGACTTCGAGTTCAGCTTCGGCTCGATCCGCCAGCGGCTCGGCGCGAACGCGATCGCCGTGCAGATCCCGATCGGCAAGGGCAACGACTTCGTGGGCATCATCGACCTGCTCGAGATGCGGGCCCACTACTTCGACCCGGGCTCGATGGGCGCGAAGGTCGAGGAGAAGGACATCCCCGAGGAGTACCGGGAGATGGCCGAGCTCTGGCGGCACGAGCTGGTCGAGAAGGCCGCCGAGCTCGACGAGAGCCTGACCGAGAAGTTCATCATGGACGAGAAGGCGATCACCGCCGACGAGATCCGGGCGGCGGTCCGCAAGGGCACCATCGCCCGGGCGTGCAACCCCGTCTTCTGCGGCTCGGCCCTCAACTACATCGGCGTGCAGCGGCTGCTCGACGGCGTCATCGACTACCTGCCGAACCCCACCGAGCGCGAGGACGTGCAGGGCACCGATCCCCGCGACAAGAGCGTCCAGCTCAGCCGGCCGCACTCGGAAGACGCGCCGTTCTCGGCGCTGGTCTTCAAGGTCGTGTCGGACACCCACGGCGACCTGACCTACGTCCGGATCTACTCGGGCAAGCTCGACAAGGGCAGCCGCGTGATCAACCCCGGCAACAACAAGAAGGAAAACGCCAGCCGCATCTACGAGATGCACGCCCGCGACCGCGAGCCGCTCGACTCGGTCGGCGCCGGCAACATCGTCGCGGTGGTCGGCCTCAAGAACTCCTACACCGGCGACACGCTCTGCGACCCGGACCACCCGATCATCCTCGAGCGCATGGAGTTCCCCGAGCCGGTGATCTCGATGTCGATCGAGCCGATCACGGCCGACGACCGCAAGAAGCTCGGCGAGGCGCTGCAGACCATCCGCCGCGAGGACCCGTCGTTCCGCTCGACCTACAACGACGAGACCGGCGAGACGATCATCGCCGGCATGGGCGAGCTGCACCTGGACATCATCAAGACCAAGCTCGTCCGCGACATGAAGATCGGCGTGAACGTCGGCCGGCCCCGCGTGGCCTACCGCGAGACGGTCACCGGCGCCGCCAAGGACGTCCGCGGGCTCTTCAAGAAGCAGACCGGCGGCCGCGGCCAGTACGGCGACGCGGTGGTCTCGGTCCGCTCGATCACCAAGGAAGAGGCCGAGGCCGAGGGTCTCAAGATGGAGGACGGCGTGGTCTTCGTCGACAAGATCGCCGGCGGCGTCGTCCCCCGCGAGTTCATCCCGAGCATCGAGTACGGCGTGCGGCAGGCCGCGGCCAGCGGCGTGCTCGGCGGCTACCCGGTCATCAACGTGCGGGTCGACCTGGTGTTCGGCTCGTACCACGATGTCGACTCGAGCCAGGTGGCGTTCGAGCAGGCCGGCGCCCTCGCCTTCCGCGAGGCGTGCACCAAGGCCGGCATCGGTCTCCTCGAGCCGATCATGAAGCTCGTGGTGACGACGCCCGACGAGTTCTTCGGCAACGTCTCGGGCGACATCTCGAGCCGCCGCGGCCACATCGTCGACAGCGAGGTGCGCGGCGTGGTGCGGCTGATCACCGCCGAGGTGCCGCTGGCCGAACTCTTCGGCTACACCACGAGCCTGCGCTCGATGACCCAGGGCCGGGCGACCTCGACCATGGAGCCGGCCGAGTACCGGCTCATGCCCGACCGCCTCAAGGACGCGGTGCTCACGAAGGGCTGATTGCCGACCTCCGCAGCGAAACCCCGGGTCGCCCGCGCTTCCGCCGGGCGACCCGGTTTCCGTTTTGCCCCCGCCCTACCATGACCGCCCCGATGGCCGACGACGACCGAACCCCGCCCGCGAGCCACGAGCCCGAGCTCGGCGGGTTCCGCGAACGCGGCGAGTACGAGCTCGAGCTCGAGGAATGGTTCCGCCGGCGGTTCCGCTGGCTCTGCCTCGCGTATGCCCTCTACGAGTGCGTCTCGATCCTGGTGCTGGCGGGCGAGATCGTCTTCTTCACCGGGGCCCCGACGGCGATCGATCCCGCGTTCCCGCTCGAGGGCACGGCCGGGGCGGCCGCGAGCGATCTCGGGCGCCATCTCTACGCCCTGCTCGGCACGGTGGTGACGCTCGGGGTGCTTTCGCGGTTCCTCCTCGTCGATGCGAAGCGGATCGACACCCGCGGCGACGCGGTCGAGGCGGCCACGCGGCTGATCCTCTGGCTCGGCGGCGTGAACCTGGCCTGGAACATCGGGCTGCACTGGGCCGATCCGGGGGCCTCCAACTCGCCGCTCCAGGCCCTCATGTTCTGGCACCTGACCGCTTGCCTCTTCCTGCCGTGGTCGCCGCGGGAATCGCTGCGGCCGATGGCGTGGCTGCTCGGGGCGTGGGCGATCTACCACCTCGCGATCGCCTTCGCCCGCGAGGGTCTCGAGGGCCTGCCCGCGGGTGTCCTCGGCACGCTGGTCGCTCCGCTCGTCCTCGTGCCCGGCGTCCTCATCGCCTGGCAGCGGCTCTCGCGGCACCGGCGTCAGTTCCGACGCGCGGTCGCGAACCGCTTTTTCCAGGCGATGCGGCGGGAGATCGAGCAGGCGAAGACGCTCCACGAGAGCCTCTTCCCCCGTCCGTTCGCCGCCCCGGGCTTCGCCTTCGACTACCGCTACCGGCCGGCCCAGGAGATCGGCGGCGACTTCGTCCACGCCTGGGTCGACGGGCGGGGCACGCTGCACGTGGCCCTGATCGACGTGACCGGCCACGGGCTCGCGAGCGCCATGACCGTGAACCGGCTCTACGGCGAACTCGAGCGGATCCGCTTCGAGCATCCCTACCTGAGGCCGGGGCAGGTCCTCGGGCTGCTGAACCGCTATGTGCTGCTGACGCTCGCCCCGCACGGGATCCACGCGAGCGCGATCTACCTGCGGCTCGATCCGCGGAACGGGGAGTTGACCTGCGCGAACGCCGGGCACCCGCCGGTCTTCCATCGCTCGGCCGACGGTCGCGTGCACGACCTCGAGAGCACCGAGCCGATCCTCGGCGTCTTGCCGCCCGGGGAGTTCGGCGTGGGCGAACTGTCGTTGAGGCTCGCGGCCGGCGACACGCTGCTGCTCTACACCGACGGGGCGTTCGAGTCTCGCGACCGGCAGGGCCGCAAGCTCGGGCTCGAGCGGCTGCGCGAGGTGCTGCGGCGGGAGGGCCCCAACGCCGCGGGCATCCTCACCCTCGTCGACAACCACGCCCGCGGGGTGATCGACGACGACATCCTGGTGGCGACGGTGCGGTTCGCGGGGCCGGTGAATCCGGAACCGGCGCCCGACTTCCCGCCCGATCTCGAAACCGCCGAGGCGATGGCGTGAGCGAGCGCGACGACCGCGGGTTCCTGCGGCGGGCGGTACGACTGGCCCTGCGCGGCCACGGCGGCGCCGAGCCGAACCCGACGGTCGGCTGCGTGATCGTCCGCGACGGCCGCACGATCGCCGAGGGCTTCCACCGCCGCTGCGGCGAGGCCCACGCCGAGGCGATGGCCCTTCGCCAGGCCGGCCCCGCGGCCCGCGGTGCGACCGCCTTCGTCACGCTCGAGCCGTGCAACCACCACGGACGCACGCCGCCGTGCAGCGAGGCCCTGATCGCGGCGGGCGTCGCGCGGGTGGTCTACGCGACCGGCGACCCGCATCCGAAGGCCCAGGGCGGCGCGGCGCGGCTGGCGGCGGCGGGAATCGCGGTCGAACGGCTCTCCCTGCCGGAAGCCGACGAGCTGAACCGCCCCTTCCTGAAGCGGGTCACCACCGGCTTGCCGTGGATCGTCGCGAAGTGGGCCCAGACCCTCGACGGGAAGATCGCGACCGCCAGCGGCGACTCGCGTTGGATCTCGAACCCGCGAAGCCGGGCCCTGGTCCATCGCGAACGCGGCCGCGTCGACGCGATCGTCACCGGGATCGGCACGGTGCTGGCCGACGACCCGCGGCTTACCGCCCGCGGTCGGGGCCGGCGGCGGATCGCGCGGCGGG
>JBIKVN010000052.1:0-15071 GCA_044356865.1 Phycisphaerales bacterium
CACCGGGCCAGCCGGTCATCGCCCTCGTGAAGGGTGCCTCCGCCGACCAGGAGTTCGACCTCCTGCTGCTTGACGCGACGGGCACGGTGACCGAGCGGGCCACCGCCCGCGGCGACGAGCATGTCGACCTGGCCGCGGCGCTGCCGGCGCTGGGTTCGATGGAGGACGTCCGCTGGCTGCAACTGGCGAAGGGCGAGGTGCCGATCGGTTGCCCGTGGGTGGTGCAGCCGCTGGTCGGCCGGCCCGCGGTGCGCACCGCCCCCGCCCTGCGGCCCGACGGCAAGACCCCGTACACGCGGATCATCGGCTGGGGCGACGAGCTGCTCGAACCCGACAACCCCGAACACCAGCGGCTGAAGTCGCTCTGGCCCGCCGGCGAACCGATCGTGCGAAGCGGGCTGCGGATCTACCCCGACCGGGATGTCCGGCTGCGGACCGAGGCCGGCGACATCCGCGTCGCCCTCGCCCCGGACCAGGCCCCGAACACCGCCTGGAACTTCCGCGAGCTCGCCGCGGGCGGGCTCTACGACGGCACGGTCTTCCACCGGG
The DNA here is from genome assembly GCA_044356865.1 of Phycisphaerales bacterium. Lineage (GTDB taxonomy): Bacteria > Planctomycetota > Phycisphaerae > Phycisphaerales > SM1A02 > JBEIUL01. The sequence continues at coordinate 550 of JBIKVN010000052.1, forward strand.
TGGTGAAGTTCGATCGCGAGGGCCGTCCGTTCGTGATCCAGGGCGGCGACCCGACCGGCACCGGCGACGGCGGGCCGGGCTACGACCTGCCGTTCGAGCGCAGTCGCCTCGCCCACGATTTCGGGGTGATCTCGATGGCCCGCGGCGACCAGCCCGACACCGCGGGCAGCCAGTTCTTCTTCGGCCTGTCGCGCGAGGGCACCGCGCGGCTCGACACGCAGTACGGCGCGTTCGGCTGGGCGGTCGAGGGCGGCGACGCGATCCTGCGGATCAGCGACGTCGAGATCGCCGACCTCGCTACGGGGCGACCGAAGCAGCCGGTGAAGGTGATCTCGGCCGAACTCGTGCCCGCGCCGCCGCGGGTGCCGGGGCGGGGGCGACCGGACGGGCGGGTGACGGCGAGCGGGGCGGCACCGCAGGCTTCGGGTCCGGATCGTTGAACCTCGGGAACCCCGCAGTTCCTTCCCGTACACTTTCCGCCCCATGGCCTACCCCACCGCCACCATCGAGACCGAGTTCGGACCCGTCACCGTCGAGCTCTGGAACGACGTCGCCCCGAAGCACGCCGAGAACTTCCTGAAGCTCGCGAAGCAGGGCTACTACGACGGCCTGACCTTCCACCGCATCATTCCCGGCTTCGTGATCCAGGGCGGCTGCCCGCAGGGCACCGGCACCGGCGGTCCGGGCTGGACGGTGAAGGCCGAATTCAACGACCGCGAGCATGTTCCGGGCGTCCTTTCGATGGCCCGCTCGGCGCATCCCGACAGCGCCGGCAGCCAGTTCTTCGTCTGCCTCACCCGCGAGCACTGCCGTCACCTCGACAAGCAGTACACGGCTTTCGGCAAGGTCACCTCGGGCATGGACGCGATCGAGAAGATCGCCGCGACGCCGCTGAAGGACCCCCGGGCCGGGACGCCCGCGAAGGCCCCGAAGATGGTGAAGGTCACCGCGAACGGGTGACGTCGCGGGGCCGTTCGGCCCGCTCGTCCGGCCTCATCGCACACTCGCCCCCGCAGCAGGGATCGATGTTGATCCCGCAGCGGCGGCATTGGCCGTGCCCGTGGACCTGGACGACCTCGAGCGGTTGGCCGCAATGGTCGCAGCGGACGGACTCGTTCACGGGTCGAGGCCCTTGCCTTCGGCGGCGAAGCGGATCGCGGTCGGCCGCAGGTAGTTGCGGCCGGCGAACGAGACCACGGTGCCGGTGACGACGAGGGCGGGGTTCCCCTCGGTGCGGCGCAGCCGCGATTCGGCCACCTCGAGCAGGCGACACGGCAGCACGACGAGCGAGGCGGGCTCGATCGCCTCGCGCTGGTGCGTGAAGACGAATCGCGTGCCCCCGGTCACGGTGTCGCGGACGAGGCGGCCGCGGCGCGACTGGAGCAGCGAGCCATGGGCGATCGGGGCGGGACGGCCCGAACCGGCGGCGGCGATCTCCGCCTCGGTCGGGGCGAGCGACGCGGGAACGTTCCCGACCGCCTCGAGCAGCCGTCGCTCGAGATCGTCGGCGATCTCTTCCTCGTCCTCCGAGGTCGGCGTCGGCGCAGGCTTCGCCGGCTCGGGAGTCGCCACGGGCCCGAGCGGCGATGCGTAGGACAAGAGCAGCCAGTTCCGGCCGCCATAGGTGAGGACCTCGCCGCTGGCCTCGATCGATCCCGGCGCGACATCGGCCCGCCCGGCCAGCCGCACCACATCCTCGAGCACCGGGTTCGGCAGCAGGATGAAGTCGCGCTCAAGCCCGCCGGTGCCGCGGATCTCAGGCACGAATCGCCAGCCGCCGCCCTCGATCGGCTCGGCACGACCGCGGGCCAACAACAGCATCGTGCCCTCGCGAAGGAGCGCGGGGCGGCGGAGCGGAGGCGCGGCGGCCGGCGCAGGCGACGCCGCCGGGGCCTGGGCCGGCAATTCCCGCGAAGTCGCCGCGATGACGATGATGAACGCCGCCCCGAAATGAGCGGCCCTCGACCTCAGGTTCGACCGGACGCGGTTCACTCGGCGAAGGGTAACGGGCCGATCGGGATGCAGCGGCGGACGAAAATCGCCGATGATCTCTTTCCCCTCGCGACCAAAAACCCTCACGGCCGATTGACGCGTGGGGGGCTCCTTGCCAAGATGCCTCCCCGTCGGGCGGCCAACCGCTCACGGTCACCCGTTCGGCCGGATACCCAAGTGGCCTAAGGGGACGGATTGCAAATCCGTTATTCGCGGGTTCAAATCCCGCTCCGGCCTTCGCGACCCCTGCCCCTCGACCAAGGGCGGGGGTCGCGGTCGTTTTCGGCGGCTTCACCCTTCCCTTCCCGCCGGAAACCGGGAATGATGGTGGCTTCGAGGCGTCGGAAGCCGCCGCCTCGCGTCTTGCGAAGGCTCGCACCTTCGCCCGGGCAACGCCCCAAGGGGTCGGTCATGCGTCGGAACACCGCTCGTCGTGTCGATGCCGACGGCATCGCACTGTCGGAAACCGTTCGCACCCGGTTCATCGCCGGCGCGGTCGCGCTGGCCGCGATCGCCGCCCCGGCCTTTGGGCAGAAGGGAAGCGCTCCGACCTCGGGCGGTTCGCCGAGGGTGTCGGCACCCTCGATGCCGAAGGCCGCGCCGCCGCGGGTGGCTCCACCGAGCGCGGCACCGCCGCGCGTCGCCGCTCCGCCGAAAGCCCCACCGCCCAACGTTTCCGCTCCCCCGCCTTCGGGCCGCGTCGGCAGCGGATCGCGATCGACTCGTCCGCCGACGGTGGTCGTGCCCGATCCGCCGAAGCCGGCGCCGCGGGTTCGCACGCCTGAACCGCCCCGCGGTTCGCCGAGTTCGAGAAGCGGCCCGTCCGGCAAGGCCAGCCCGCTTCCGGATGCGGGAGGACGAATCCCGCCGCGCACTCCGCCCGCGCCGCCGACGACGAACGGCACGCCCACGAAGACGACGACCGCCACCCGCACGCGAACCTTCGACGGCGGGAAGCCGCTGCCGAAGCCGGTCGATGTCGCGACGCCGGGCAAGCCGGGCGGCGATCTCGCCCGCACCCCGCGGGCCGGTCGTACGGGCGATCGCACTGCCCGCGGCGACGGTCGCGCGAACATCTTCCCGACCGGTCGCTCGCCCGATTCGCTTCCGCCGCTGCCGCCCGTGACCGGCGGCGACCTCAGGGCCGAGCGACCGCCGACGATCAAGTCGGACCGGCCCGACCTCTCGAGCGGTCGCGGCCAGCCGCCGCCGCGCGATCGTCCCTCGGGCGACCCCGTCGGCAACGGCGACACGATCGTGGTGAACGGCGATGTCTTCGTGAACAACGGGACCATCAACGTATGGAATGGACCCGGCTACGGGAACTGGTGGTATCCGGGGAACTGCGGCTCTCCGGCGTGGAACTGGTACGGAAGCTCGTGGGCCGGCCCGTGGTGGAACACCTGCGGAGGCTGGGGTGGAGGCTGGGGCAACGGCTGGAGCCTCGGGCTCGCTTTCGGCTCGGGCGGCTTCGGCTTGTCGTTCGGATACTCGTCGGGCTGGGGCGGCTACGCGTGGCCGGGGCCGTGGTACGGGTGGAACGGATGCGGTCCGGCGTGGGGCAGCTGGTACGGCGGTTGCAATCCGTGGTGGGGCGCGTCGATCTCGCTCGTGAACTGCGGCTGGTACCCGAGCATTCCCTGCTGGAACCCGTGCGGCCCGTGGTGGGGCGGCTACGCGTGGTCGTCGTACGCGGCGTGGGCGCCGTATCCGACGATCGTCGCGGTGACCGTGCCGGTCGAGCCGGCGACGGTGGTGACGGTGGTCGAGCCCGCGCCGATGCTTGTTTCGCCACTCGCCCCGATCGCCCCGATGGGCGCGGTCGAGAGCGAGGCGTGGGCACTCCTGTCGGAAGGATTCCCCGAGACCGCGGCCGGGCTTTTCGCCTCTCTGCACGACGACCGTCCGGACGATCCGCGGCCGCTGGCGGGCTACGCGATCGCCCTCGCGAACCTCGGTGACACCGCCGGTGCCGCGGCGACGCTGCGGCGGGCGCTGGCCATCGACGCGTCGATCCTTGGCGGACTGCCGGTGTCACCCGAGCTCGCGGGCCGGCTGCAATCGCTCGAGTCGGCGGCGCGGGTCACGACGCGGCAGGCCGCCGCGACGGCCGACGCGTACTTCCTGCTGGCGTGCTGGCGAACGATGCTGGGACGCTCGACCGAGGCGCACTTCGCCGCGACGCTGGCGGTGGAGAAGGGCGACGGTTCGGCGGGAACGGCGCGGTTCCGCGACTGGCTGGCGAACGTGGGGTGAGACGAGACGTCAGGCCGTCCACGCCGCGAGCAGGATCGTGAGGTCGCTCGAACCCACCGTGCCGTCGCCATCGAGGTCGCCCGGGCCCGGCGTGCTCCAACTCGCAAGCAGCGTCGCGAGGTCGGCGGCGTTCACGACGCCGTCGCCGTTCAGGTCTGCCGGGTTCGGCGGCGGCGGAGGCGTGAAGACGACGGTGAGCTGCGGCCGCGTCGACGCCCCGGCCTCGCGCGAGTCGAAGCGCTTCACGCTTTGCTGCGTCGCCTCGTTGCCCTTGAAGAGCCAGCCGTGGTTCGTGGTCGGTTCGTTCACCCACTGCTGGATGTCCGCGACCAGACCCGCGGTCGAGGTCCAGGTGTAGAAGCCCTGGCCGCCGACATTGCGGGTCGCGCTGGCCGTCGCCGCGAAGTCGCCGCCCGCGGTGGTCCACGGCTGCCCGGGATGGAAACGGTTGATCCAGGTCGCGTCGCCCGGCGTCGAGGCCGCGCCGCCGCCGCCGAACGCGAGCGACGTGCCCTCGCCCCACGAGGCGAGCAGGCGATGGAGGGCGACCGGATGCTGGGCGTTCACGCCCGCCGCCGAGCAGTAGAGCCGCAGCGAGACCGAGCTGATCGTCGAGCCGACGGGAATCGACGAGAGGTCGAACCGCACCAGGCCGCGGCGGAAGCTCCCGCCGCCGTTGGCGCCGACGCGTCCGGCGAAGAAGTACGCCGAGAGGGCGCTCGAGTACGCCCCGGTCGGATCCTGGATCAGCGTGTTGTCCTTCGCGGGCGTGAAGGTGACGGTGTCGGCCACCGCGGGGAGCGGACACGCGACGGCGAGGGCGACGGGAAGGACGGCGGACTGAAAGATCGAGGCAAGCGGCTTCATGGTGGTGGCGGTTCGTCGGTGCGGATGGTTTCGGATGCGGTCAACCCCAAGCGGCCAGCAGGATCGCAAGGTCGGCAGCCCCGACCGAGCCGCTTCCGTCGAGATCGCCCTCGCCGGACCCGCCCCAATTCGCGAGCAACCGTCCGAGATCGCCCGCGTCGACGACGCCGTTCCCGTCGAGATCGGCGGGGTTGCCGCCCGCCGCAACGGTCACCTCGAGCCGAAGGGCGAGCGACGCCGAGTCCTCGCCGGGCAGGTCCTCGTCGCTGGTGACGACGGTCAGGTCGCGGACGAGCGTGCCGGGAGCGATCGAAGCGGGATCGATGCGGAGGGCGAGCGTGCCGGGCGTCGCCCCGATCGCCCGCGGCAGCGGGGCCGCCAGGGTCACGCCCGCCCCGAGACCGGCCACCGCATCGAGGTCGAGCGTCGCCTGCAGCGCCGTGAACCCGTGGTTGGCGACCGGAACCTCGACGATGACCGGCGGGCCGCCCGAAGTCGCGGCGACGGCCACGGTGCGAGCGTTCACGTCGGCCTTCGCCGAGAACGAGGGATTCGCACGGCGCACGACGGTGCCGCTCGCGCTCCGCACCGTCGTCGCGTTCTGCGCCGCCTGGTTCGCGGTGGTGACGGTCGCGGTGCCGGTCACCGCGCCGACCGTCGCGGTCGCCACGGGAATGTTCACGTTCGCCGTCGCGGGCGAAAGCGGCGCGGTGCCGGCGAACGAACCGAGAAACGCCCCGGAGGTCGCGACCGAGAAGGCCAGCGGATCGGCGCCGACCGGCGTCACGACCTCGGCCGCGTTGGTCACGCCCAGGGTCACCGCGAACGACGCCCCCTGGATCACGCGGCCGAAGTTCGCGTTCAGCGAGGCGCCCACGATCGCCGGCACCGTGAAGTCGGACAGGATCGGCAGATGGTCGCTCGCCGCGAAGAGCAGGTCGGCGAGGGCGTTCGAGCGGGCGAGCTGGCCGGGGAAGTACGCGTTGTTTCCGGCGTTCACCGCGAGGTTGTAGTGGGCCCCGTCGTTGCCCATGGTGCGGTAGGTGCCGGAAATCAGCGAGATTCCCGCCCCGTCCTGCAGCGCCGCGGTCGAGACCTGGAAGTCGAAGCGATCGTCCATGCCGCCGCCGATCAGGCTGCCGGCCGAGATGTCGCGGGGCGACTGGGTGTGCTTGAACGCGTTCGCGGTTCCGTTCCACGAGCCGGCCCCGAGCGGATCGAACCCGCGGCCGTTCCCGGTCGCGAGGAACTCGAGGTAAGCGGCCTCGGTGTTCGAGTAGACGTTCCAGTCGCCGACGTAGACGATGTTCGTGCCGGCGGGCAGGGCGTCGGCGCTGTCGCGGATGACCTGCGCCCCGGCAAGCCGCTCGGCCGCGTCGGCCGAGGTGTTGCCGGCCTTGAGGTGCGACGAGTAGACGTAGATCCGGGCGTCGGGCGACGAGTAGCCGAGCGGCTGCAGCAGCCAGCGGTCGCTCTTGCGGTTGGCGCCGGTGTTGAGGTCCTGGTGGCCCGAGGGAATCTCGGCGAACGCATCGGACCGGTAGAAGAGCGCCTGGGCCCCGCCGGCGCCGTCCTCGGTGGAACTCGTGGTGAAGGTCGCGCGGGCGTAGCCGAGCCCGGGCTCGATCGAATCCAGCATCGCCTCGATCGCGTTCACGTCGACGGCCCGGACCTCCTGCAGCACGACCAGGTGGGGCGCGACCGCGAAGCCCGGGCGGTCGTCATCGGCCGCGGCGGCGAAGACCGCGGCCACCGCGGCATCGTCGCCGAAGAGCCGGGCGACGTTCCAGGTCATGACCCGGAACTGCGCCGCCGCCGCCGAAGCGAGCGCCGCCGACACGAGCGCCGGGATCAGGACTGGGAAGAGGCTTCTTCGCGGCATATCGGTCCTTGGCATCTCCGACCGGCGACCGTCCCCAATGTAGAGCGACCTCCGCCGCAGGCGAGCGGTTTCCCGGCGGATTGCGGCAGCCCGCGGACCCGCCGGCCGTGGTCGCGGCCCTCGTCCGGTATAAACTCTCCCTTTCCCCGGACACCATTTCGGAGCACGCCGTGCGAAGTTCCCCGATCCGACCGTTTTTCGCCGTCTTCGCCCTCGCCGCCGCCCTGCTCGCCCTGCCCGCCCAAGCCCGGGCCCAGCAGGTCGAGGCCGAGGCGTTCACGCTGCCCAACGGGATGAAGTTCGTCCTCGTCCCCCGTCGCGACCAGCCGAACACCATCTCCGCGGGGTGGCTCGCCAAGGTCGGCAGCGTGAACGAGCGTCCCGGCATCACCGGGATCAGCCACTTCTTCGAGCACATGATGTTCAAGGGGACCAACACCATCGGGACCCGCGACGCGAAGCGGGACGCCGAGTACCGACTTCGCCAGAAGGAGGTGCGGGACCGCATCAACGGGCTCACCTGGCGCGACCAGTACGCCCGCTACTTCGCCGGCGAGATCGATGACCCGTGGAATCCGGCGAACGACACCGACGAGCTGCGGGCGGCCCGCGCCGAGCTCAAGGCACTGATGGACTCGCAGCAGGGCAAGCTCGAGGGCGACGCGATCAGCTCGCTCAAGCAGGCCCTCGCGAAGGTGAACGACGACGACGAGAAGGGCAAGATCTCGGACGAGATCGCCCGCCTCGAGGCGGCCCAGAAGGAGGCGGCGTCGATCGTGAAGGACGAGTTCGACACCGTCTACACCAAGAACGGCGGCTCGGGCATGAACGCCTTCACGAGCCACGACCTGACCTTCTACTTCATCACCGTGCCGAGCAACAAGTTCGAGCTCTGGGCGTGGATGGAGAGCGATCGCCTCGCCGACAGCGTCTTCCGCGAGTTCTACGCCGAGCGCGACGTGGTGCACGAGGAGCGGCGGCTGCGGACCGAGAGCACCCCGACCGGCATCTACGACGAGCAGTTCGACGCGATGTTCTGGATGTCGAGCGGCTACTCGTGGCCGGTGATCGGCTGGTCGAGCGACCTCAACTCCTACACCATGGAAGAGGCGATGCGGTATTGGGACATCTACTACCGCCCGAACAACCTGGTCGGCTTCGTGGTCGGCGACTTCGACGCCGCCGAGGCCCGGGCGACGATCGAACGGTACTTCAGCCGGCTCCGCAAGGGCGAGATGGAACCGCCGCCGGTGGTGACCCTCGAGCACAAGCAGGTGGCCGAGATGCGGATGGTCGCCGAGGTCGAGGCCCAGCCGTCGGTCGAGATCCGCTACCACACCGTGCCCTACGGCCACCGCGATTCCTACGCCCTCGACGTGCTGGCCAGCGTGCTGAACGGCCGCACCGGCCGCCTCTACAAGTCGATGGTCGAGGGTTCCGGGATCGCCTCGAGCGCCGCGTCCGGACAGGACGCCCGCAAGTACGCCGGGTACTTCGCCTTCACCGCCGAGACCAAGGGTGACGCGACGCCGGCGAAGCTCGAGGAAGCGTGGTACGCCGAGCTCAAGCGGCTGCAGGACGGGCCGGTGGCCGAGCGCGAGCTGCAGAAGGTGAAGAACCAGGCCGCGGCCGACCAGTACCGCCGCCTGCAGAGCAATCTCTTCCTCATGATCCAGCTCGGGATGTACGAGTCGATGGGCTCGTGGCAGGACATCAACACCGAGAATGCGAAGATCCAGGCGGTGACGCCGGAAGACCTCCAGCGGGTCGCCCGCACCTACTTCGGCGAGAAGAACCGCGCGGTCGCGACCTACCTCCGCAAGGCCGGGACCGCCACCGGGGGCGACGCCGAACTCGCCGCCCTGCCCGCCCCGATGCAGGCGATGGCCCGGCAGGCGCTGAAGCAGCTTGAGTCGATCACGGATCCGGCGCTGCTTCGCCAGCAGCTCGCGGCGATGGACGCCCAAGCCGCCCAGGTACCGCCGCAGATGAAGCCGGTTTTCGATTTCCTCCGCACGAAGCTCGAAGCCCGGCTCGAGACCCTCGAGGACGCGGCGGACGACGCCGACGATTGATCCCTCCGCTCCCGAACCGACGCACCGAACGGTGAATCCCATGCCACGAACCGCCACCCGACCCGCCCTGCTGCTTGCCTCCTCGCTGGCTCTCGCACTCGCCGCTCCGGCGGCCGCGCAGGACACCCTGCCCAAGCGCCCCGAGGACCTGACCTTCGCCCCGCTCCAGTTCACCGCCCCGAAGGCGAAGGACTACCGCACGACGCTGTCGGACGGCACGGCCGTGTACCTGGCGCCGAGCAAGGAGTTCCCGCTCGTCAACCTCACCATGACCTTCAAGGGCGGCGGGTTCCTCGACCCGGCCGACGCGGTCGGGCTTGCGGGCATGACCGCGGCGATGGTGCGGGCGGGCGGCACCGCGACGGTGAAGCCGGCCGAGCTCGACGAGAGGTTCGATTTCCTCGCGGCCCGGGCCGGCGTCGGCGCCCGCGGCAACACCGTGACCGCAAGCCTCAACGCCCTCAGCTCGAACTTCGACGAGGCGTTCGCCCTCTTCATGGACATGCTGCGGAACCCCGGCTTCGACGCCGAGCGGCTCGCGGTGCAGAAGGGCGAGGCCCTCGAGGGGATGAAGCAGCGGAACGACAACGCCGAGTCGATCCAGGCCCGCGAGTGGGCGGCGATCGTGAACGGGCCGGACCACCCCGACGCCCGGCAGATGACCGCGGCGAGCCTCGACGCGATCGGCGTCGACGCGATGCGCTCGATGCACGCCCGGATCATGCATCCCGGGAACGTGATCATCGCGGTGAGCGGCGATTTCGACCCGACCGCGATGCTGGCCACGCTCGAGCGGGCGTTCGCCGGCTGGCCGAAGGGCGAGCCGGTGCCTGATCCGCCCGCCCCGACCGCCGAGATGGCCCCGGGCGTGCGGTATGTCCAGAAGGACATCCCGCAGGGCCGCGTCGCGATCGGCCTGCGGACCCTCGAGCGCGACGATCCCGACTACATCGCGATGATCGTGATGAACGACATCCTCGGCGGCGGCGGGTTCAGCAGCCGCATCATGCAGAGCGTGCGGTCGAACGAGGGACTCGCGTACTCGGCCGGCTCGCGGCTCGAGCCGAATCCCTGGTACGCGGGCATGTTCCAGGCCAGCTTCCAGAGCAAGAGCCCGACCGTGGTGCGGGCGATCAAGCTCATCGACGACGAGTTCCGGCGGATCCGCAGCGAACCGGTCGGCGAAGCCGAACTCGCGACCTCGAAGGCCTCGTTCATCGAGACCTTCCCGGGCAACTTCGCGAGCAAGGACCAGATGCTGCAGATCTTCGTCGGCGACGAGTGGACCGGGCGGCCCGAGGGCTACTGGGAAACCTTCCGCGAGAAGGTCCAGGCGGTCACGCCGGCGGACATCACCCGCGTCGCCAACAAGTACCTCGACCCGTCGCGGATGGCGGTGCTGGTCGTAGGCAACTGGGCGGACATCTACGGGAACGCCGGCGAGAACGCGAACGAACTCTTCCCGGCGGACAGGCCGGCGACGGAGCTCCCGCTGAAGGACCCGCTGACGCTGAAGCCGATGGCGGGCTCGGGCGGCTGAGGCCGGTCACTGGGTTGGGCCCGGGGCGACGAGGCCATGTCTCGTCGTTCCGGGTGGGGGGCGTGCCGAGGCCGGGCGCGAGTTTCGTCGCCTCGCCCGTCAGGCGTGGAACCGGAACGCCCGACGAATCACGGCTTCGCCTTCCTGAACAGCAACAGGTAGTTGAACCCGCGGAGGAAGAAGTTCCCTTCCTCGGCCGCCTTGTGCCAGTTGCCGCGGTCGAGCTTCTGGTTCTGCCGCACGACCGCGACGAGGTCGATCGGCGTGAAGCGCGTCCGCAGCCGTGCGAACAGCTCGAAGCCGATCGGCATGAAGGTGCCCTCGCCGGGCCCGCCCCCCTTCCGCTTCCGCCACGAGTCGCTCACGTAGAGGGCCAGCGTGCCGCCCGGACGCAGGACGCGGTTGAGCTCGGCGAAGACCGCGTCCATCGCCGCGTAGTAGGCCGCACCGCCGTCGTCGCCCCCCGCGTCAAGCTTGCCGATGCAACGCGGGTCATCCGAGTACTCGATGTGCGTCGAGTACGGCGGGTCGAGGAAGACGAGATCAGCCGACGACGCGGCCACCGGCAGCTTCCGGGCGTCGGCCCGCACGATCGCCTCGCGCTGCGGGTTGAGGTCGAAGCCGAGGCCCTTCCGCCCGAGGTCTTTGCAGACGTCGAGCGTGGTGCCGCTGCCGCAGAACGGATCGACCACGACCTGCCCCTCGCGGGTGTACCGCTTGAGCACCTGCCAGATCACCCACGACGGGGTCGCCCCCTCGTAGTGGCGGCTGCCCTGCATGAAGCGGGTGCGGCCCTCGGCGACTTCCTCGGGCTCGAGGACGCGCTCGCTCGTGTAGTGCTGGCTCGGGTACTCCCAGAGCGTGGTGGTGAAGACGCCGAGCTTCGGCCGGTCCTGCGGCCGCGGGCCGCCGGGGCGGGAGCGCGGCGCGTCGGGATCGCGCGGCGCGAAGAAGACCCGCTTCTTGCCGCCCGGATTGCGCGACTTTCCGTCGCCGCGAGGTTCCCCGCGAGATTCCCCAGATGGTCCCATGGCGGGAAGCGTAGCGGGACCGGCGATGCCCCACGAGAGGGACTACGCATCGCTCCGGAAACTCGACGCCGGCAGGCCCGCCCCGTTCACGAGGTTCGCCATGGCCGGGTTGTTCTGCCAGGCGTACCGGACGGCGACCGGGTCGGGCACCTCGGGGTGCGACACGATGACCGCGTCACCGTCGATGCGGGCAATCGCCCAGCGGAAGACGCCGTCCTTGCCGGCGATCGCGAAGCCCGCGGGCGGCTTGCCGTCGCGGGTGCGAAGACCGTCGGCGTTCGCGAACTCGATCTCGATCTCGCCGCCGTCGACCTCGATCGCGCGGAAATCCGGACCCTCGGCGGTTCCCTCGCGACCGTAGGCGTCGGCGAGCGACCAGAGAAAAAGCCGCTGCCCGACCGTGTCCTTGTCGCGGGGATGGATGTCGTCGGCGTCGCCGATGTCGAGGGCGACCACCAGCCCGACCTTGGGCACTTCCGCCGCGACGAGCCGCTGCGACTCGCGGAGGTTCGCCCAGCCGCCCTCGACGGGACTGTCGGGATTCTCCTTCATGAACGCGGCGAGCTGCACCACGCCGAAGGGCAGCTGCGGATCTCGGAACGCCGACCGCCACGCCGCGACGAGCCGCGTGAGGTGACCGCGGTACGCCTCGGCCTCGCCCGCGTTCGACTCGCCCTGGTACCACGTCGCGCCGCGGATCGCGTACGGGGCGACCCACGCGCCCATCGCGTTCCAGATCGCCGACGGGTGCGACGGCGGCGGTTCGGTCGGGTCGGGCTCGGTTCGCACGGGCGGGTTTCCCTTGGGCACGCCGCCGCCTCGCCGCCACGACCAGGCGCCGTCGAGTCGGATCCGTTCGGACGCCGCCGCGCCCGTCGGGGCGATCCACATCTCCTCGGCGGGGCCGAGCAGGCCGCCGGCGCCCGAGATATCCACGCACGCGACGGCGAGCGTCATCGGACCGCCCTTCACGAGCGAAGCGGGAACGGTGTACTGGCGCCGCGATGTCCAATCGACGCCGGTCGCGCCGACGCCCGTGCCGGCGAAGTACGTTCGATCGGCATCATCGATGGCGCCGAGCCGCAGCTCAAGCGGCTTTCCCGCCCATGCCGACGGGATCCTGATGTTGCGGCGAAACCAGACCGTCCCGTCGAAGCCGCGGAGCGACGCATCGAGAAAACTCCATTCGCCGGGCAAGTTCTCGTTCTGCCATCCTTCGTCGCTTCCACCGTCCATCCAACGGCCCAACACGCCGGGATCCTCGCGGAGGCCCGCGTCGAGCCAACGGGCGGCTTCCGCTCGCCAGATGTTCTCGCGTGCGACTGCATCGGCCTTGCGTTCCGCATCGGACCTTGTCCGGAAGGAGGCAACCCGCGCGTCCCACGCGTCGATCGCCGCCGCCAGCGTCGCGTCGCCGCGGGCGTCCTTCTTCGGGATCCACGGCTCGATGCGGGTGCCGCCCCAATTGATGTCGAGGATCCCGACCGGCACGTTCAGCTCGCTCCGCAGCCGCCGCGCGAGGTGGTAGCCGACCGCCGTGAAGTTCCCCGCAGTCTGCGGGCTCGATACCGTCCACCGGCCGGGACCGTCCGACTTCGGATCGCTCGCGACGACGTACGGCACCTTGAACACGCGGATGAGCGGATCGGTCGCCGCCGCGATGAACTCGGCCGACTTTGCGGTCGCGACCAGCGGCCACTCCATGATCGACTGGCCCGAGCAGAGCCAGACCTCGCCGACCAGCAGGTCGGGAATCTCGATGCGGTTCCTGCCCGCGACGACCAGCGTCCGCGGCGTCGCGCTAGGCTTCTGCGGCGGCAGGTCGACCAGCCAGCGGCCGTCCGCCCCGACCTCGGTCGAACCGCGGGCGTCGCCGAACTCGACGGTCACCGCCTCGCCGGGCGTGCCGGTGCCGAAGACCGGAAGCGGCCGGTCGGCCTGCAGCACCGCGTGCGGCGAGAAGATCGCGGGAACCTGAACCTCGGCGACAAGCGGCACCGCGATCGAGGCAACGACCAGGATGGGAAGTGCGTGTCGCATCGACGCATCATGACCGAAGGGTCACGCTCCGGTTCGACCGGGACCGGGAAACCGACCGATACAATCGTCCTCATCGCCGCGCTCGCTCCTGCTTCCCACACCGCCCGTTCCCGCCCGGGGGACCCCGAGCCCGCGCCCACCTGGTGGGAGCGGAGTCGCGAGTTCGCGGTTCCCGCGGTCTCGGGTGTGGCCCTCGCGACCGGTTTCATCCTCGAGAAGTCGATCGGGCTGGGGGCGGCGATTCCCGCCTACACCGTGTGCTATCTCGTCGCGGGCATCGGGCCGGTGCGGACGGGATTGGCCGAGTTGCGGCGATTCCATTTCGACGTCGACCTGCTCATGGTCGTCGCCGCGGTCGGGGCGTCGCTGGTCGGCGAGTGGAAGGAAGGCGGCCTGCTGCTCGTCCTCTTCGCCATCGGGCACGCGCTCGAGGAGCACGCGATGGGCCAGGCGAAGTCGGCGATCGGGGCCCTCGGGCGGATCGCCCCGAAGTGGGCCCGGGTGCGGCGCGAGGGCATCGAGAGCGAGCTGCCCGTCGAGGAACTTCGCGTCGGCGACGAGGTCATCGTGCGGCCGGCCGAGCGGATTCCCGCCGACGGTTCGGTCGCCGACGGGCGCTCGGCGGTCGACCAGAGCCCGATCACCGGCGAGAGCATTCCCGTCGAGAAGGAGCCCGGTTCGCCGGTCTTCGCGGGCACGCTGAACGGCGACGGGGTGCTCTTCATCCGCGTCACGAAGCTCTCGTCGGAGTCGACGATGGCCCGCATGATCCGCCTCGTCGCCGAGGCGCAGGCCCAGAAGTCGCCGACGCAGCGGGCGGCGGATCGCTTCATCCGCGT
>JBIKVN010000256.1:0-4362 GCA_044356865.1 Phycisphaerales bacterium
CCAGCGGCGTCGCGAAGTACGACCGCAGCTCGCGGCGGAAGACCGGGCCGATGCGGGCGAGGGCGCTCATGCCGCCCCCTTCCGCCGGCCGGCCTCGGGCACGTCGCTGGTGGTCAGCGTGCGGAACGCGTGGTCGAGCCGGTTGCGGGTGACGCCCGCCGGCACGCGGGCGTCGAGCTCGGCGGGCGTCCCGTCGAACTTGATCTCGCCGCGGTTGATGATGACCGCGCGCGTGCAGACCGCCTCGACCTCCTCGAGGATGTGCGTCGAGAGCACCACCGCCCGCTCGCCGCCGAGCTCGCGGATGAGCTGCCGCACCTCGTGCTTCTGGTTCGGGTCGAGGCCGTCGGTCGGCTCGTCGAGGACGAGGATCGGCGGGTCGTGCAAGATGGCCTGGGCGAGGCCGGTGCGCCGCTTGTAGCCTTTCGAGAGCGTCTCGAACGACTGCCGCCGCACGCTGCCGAGGTTGACCCGCTCGATCGCGCGGCCGACGCGATCCGACAGCTCGCGGCCGCGGAAGCCGCGGACGCTGGCCGCGAAACGCAGGAACTCCTCGACGGTCATCTCGGGATAGGCCGGGGCGCCCTCGGGCAAGTAACCGAAGGTGCGCTTGGCTTCCACCGGCCGAGACGCGAGGTCGATGCCGCACAGCTCGACGGTGCCCGCGGTCGGTTCGAGGAACCCGGTGATCATCCGCATCGTGGTGCTCTTTCCCGCCCCGTTCGGGCCGAGGAAGCCCAGCACCTGGCCGGCCGGCACGGTCAGGTCGATCCCGCGGACGGCCTCGATGCGGCCGAATCGCTTGACCAGACCCCGTGCCACGATCCTGTCGCTCATGCGTGAAACTCCGGAAATCGTCCGTCGCGGCAGGACGGGCCGCGAGGCGGAAACGGTATGCGGGACGGGCCCGCGGTCAAGGGGCGGCGAACCAAGTCCGTCGCGGTTATCGCCGTCAGGCCAGGAAGGTCGCCAGTCCCGCGGCGAGGCCCAGGAACACCAGGAACGAGACCGAATCCGTCACCATCGTCAGGAAGATCGTCGACGCGGTCGCCGGATCGAGACCGAACCGCCGCAGCACGAGCGGAATCGACGCCCCCACCGCACACCCCACGGTCAGGGCGACCGACATCGCGATCACCACCACCACGCCGAGCTGCCACTTCGCCTCGCCGGGGTGCAGGAGGTGGCCGCCGACCGCGACCACCGCCCCGATGAGCACGCCGTTGATCGAGCCGTTGAGGAAGCCCACCAGTGCCTCCCGCAGCACGAGCCCGCGGGCGGTGGTCGAGCGCACCTGGTCAAGCACGATGCCGCGCAGCGTGACCGCCAGCGACTGCTGACCCGCGTTGCCGCTCTGGTTCGCGATCACCGGCATGATCACCGCCAGCAGCGCGATCTGGGCGATGAGCCCCTCGAACATGAGCACCACGAGGGCGCTGATCGAGCTGGTGAAGAGATTCACCACCAGCCACGGGAAACGGCTGCGGAACTTCTCGCGGGTCGACGAGAAGACCGCCTCCTCCTTGCCGGCGCCCACCATCGTCTGGGCGTCCTCGGTGCCGAGCTCGGCGACCGTGTCCAGCACGTCGTCGAACGTGATCACTCCGAGCAGCCGTCCCTGGTCGTCGACCACCGGCAGCGTCAGGTAGTCGTACTTACGGAACTCCTGGGCGACGCTCTGGCGGTCGAGCTCGGGCTGCACCGCGTCGACCGGGGTGGCCATGATCGCGGCGATCCGCTGGTCGGGCCGCGCCAGCAGCAGCCCCCGCATGGTGGTCTTCCCGAGCAGCTTGCCGGTCCAGTCGACGACGTAGATCTCGATGCACTCCGACTCGGTCTCGGCGCGACGCACGATCTCGGTCGCCTCGGCCACGCTCTGCGTATCGCGCAGGTGGAGGTACTCGGAGTTCATCATGCCGCCGGCGGTGTGCTCGCCGTAGTCGAGCAGGCGGCGGTACATCACGGCCTCGACCTTGCCGAGGGTACCGAGCAGGCGGTCGCGGTATCCGTCGGGCAGCTCGCGGAGAAGTTCGGTCGCGTCGTCCGGGGCCATCTCCTCGATGAGCTGGCCGGCGTAGGCGGGGTCCTCCTCGATGAGGTCCTCGAGCACGCTCACCCCGAGCGCCGGCAACATGTGGGCGAGGGCCTCGGCAGCCGACTCGGCGCCCATCTCCTCGAGGACGTCGGCGGCCTCGCCCTGCTCGAGCCGCTCGAGCGTCTCGGCGGCATCCGCCGGCTCCTGTTCCTCGACGGCCTGGGCGAGTTCGGGGGCGTCGAACTCGTGCTGCAGGAGCGCCTCGACGCGAAGATCCTCGGGGCTCTCGACCGAAGGATCCTCGACGCGCACCTCGCCGGGGGCGGATTCAGGCTCGCGCGAATCGGGGTGCACGTGGCGAGTGTACCCCGACGTCGCGAAAGTCCCGACAATGAGGCGATGCCCGGAACGATCCTCGACCTCCACGACATCGACGACCCGCGGCTTGCCGGATACCGCGACCTGCGTGACCGCGACCTGCGCGGACCCGACGGCCGCGGCGGGCTCTTCATGGGCGAAACGCCGCTGGTCATCGAGCGGATGCTGGCGCGTCCGGGCACGACGGTCTCGGTGCTGGTCGCCGACCGTCACGCGGTGGCGATGCGGGAACTCATGGATCGCACGGGAAACGCCGAGGTCCCGCTGCTGGCGATTCCCGCCGCGCTGCTCGAGCGGCTGACCGGCGTCGACCTGCACCGCGGGGTGCTGGCCCTCGGCCGGCGGCCCGATGCGGCGGCGTGGACGCCCGAGCGGGCGATCCCGCGGCGCGACGGGCCGCTGACCCTGCTGGCGTGCGAGGACCTGACGAACATCGACAACATCGGGCAGCTCTACCGCATCGCCGCGGCCTTCGCGCTGGACGCGATCGTGCTGAGCCCCCGCTGCCACGATCCGCTCTACCGGAAGTCACTGCGGGTCTCGATGGGGCATGCGCTCGCGGTGCCGACGGCGCGATGCGCGGCGTGGCCCGACGATCTGCGGGCGATTCGCGACGCCCACCGGATCACCCTGGTGGCGGCGGCGATCGGGCCCGGCGCGACCTCGCCGGGCGAGTTCGCGTGGCCGGAGCGATCGATGCTGGTCGTCGGCAACGAGTTCGGCGGCCTGCGCGACGAGACGCTCGCGCTCTGCGACGCGAGGGTGCGCATCCCGATGGCCGCGGGCGTCGACAGCCTGAACGTCGCGGTGGCCGCCGCGATCTGCCTCGAGCGGGCGTGCCGCCGCGGACGGGCGTGAGCGGTTCGCGCGGAATCCGCCGGGACCCTCAGGTATCCGCCGCATCCGGTGCGACGCCGAGAACTCGCGCGATCGCCGGCCGTAGTTCCGTTCGCGTCGCCCAACCCGACGCGACAACCCACCATGCGACCGGCGGGAACCGGCGACCCACGCCCGTCACGGGCGGATCCCCCGACCCCTCCTCCGCCCGAACTCGCCGCAACCGCCGGCGCATGGACCCTCGGCAACTCCCCCCTGCATCCTGCGGTGCGTTACCGCAGGAGTGGAGCGAGCACCACGGCGGCAACGCCGTGGTGCCTTTTGCCGCGAGGCCCGTCTATTCTGCCCTTCCGCGCCGTCCCGCGGTCGTCACGCCATGAACCTCGCCGGCGCATCCTCGATCGACGGAACCCTCACCGGACCCGGCCGCGTCGACGCCGACTTCGGCGTCGAGTTCCCGCACCGGGTGCGCTGCACGCGAAACCTGTTCGATCCGGCGAATCCCGTCCTCGCCGACGCGCTTGATCCGCACGGCACCGGCCGGGGCGTCTCGCGGCTGGTCCTGGCGATTGACGAGGGCGTGCATCGGGCCCGGCCCGACCTGGCCGCGCGGTGGGCGGCGTATGCACGGGCCCACGCCGGCCGCGTGCCCGACGCCGCCGCGACGTTCACCGTCACCGGCGGCGAGGCGGCGAAGATCGGGCTCGCGACCGTCGAGCGGACGCTGGCCGAGATCGATCGCCACCGCATCTGCCGGCAGTCGTTCGTGGTCGCGATCGGCGGCGGGGCGATGCTCGACGCAGTCGGTTTCGCGGCGGCGACCGCCCACCGCGGCGTGCGGCTGGTGCGGATCCCGACCACCGTGCTCGCCCAGGACGACGCGGCGATGGGCGTGAAGAACGGCATCAACTGGAACGGGAAGAAGAACTTCCTCGGGAGTTTCGCCCCGCCGTGGGCGGTGCTGAACGACGAGGACCTTCTCGCGACCCTGCCCGACGACGAGTGGCGATGCGGCTTCAGCGAGGCGGTCAAGATCGCGCTGCTGCGCGACCCGGCCTTCTTCGCCCGGCTCGAGCGGGATGCCGACGCGATCCGCCGCCGCGAGCCCGAGG
>JBIKVN010000257.1:0-4344 GCA_044356865.1 Phycisphaerales bacterium
TCGGTCTTCGGACCGGCTCCCGTCCCCGATTCCAACCGTCCCGAGGAGAGAAAGACCGTGTCACGCCGCTCGACCATCGCCGTGGGCCCCGCCCTGCTCTCGACCGCCCTCGCCTCGACGGCGCTCGGAGGCCCATCCCCGCCGATGAGCCACACGCTGGTGGACGGAGTGTTCTGCTACTTCAAGGGTCAACCCGGTTTCGCCGCCGAGTTCGACACGACCATGACGCAATCGGGCCTTTCGCAGAGCTACTTCCAGGCGAGCAACTTCACCAATGCGTACGTCGGCTCGGTCACGGCCCGGGCCTACGGCGCGGGCAGCGAAGACCTGCTGCGGGTGGTGTACCGGACGGGGAACGCGGCCGGATTCCTTCCGCCGCCCTCGCTGACCCACGGGACCATCAGCTGGACCGTGACCTTCACGAACACGGTCGAGGTCACGAGCATGAGCGGCGAACTTCCCGGCACCTGGCTGTGGGGCAGCTCGCCGATCGCCCTCGGCCAGGTCTTCACCGCCGGACAACACACCTTCGGATGGTCGCTCGACGGCGGCGCGTGGCCGAATCTCGGCACGAACTACGCGATGCAGCTCGGGGTCACTGCGGCGGCGAGTCCCGGAGTGCCCTTGCCCGGCGCCGCGGGCCTCGCGGCGGTCGGGCTCGTGGGTATCGGTCGGCGCCGGCGGCGGTGAGCGGAAGCCTGACGCGTTCATCCGCCGCGACCCGGTGGGGATCCGCCCCTGCGCGGGCGAGCGAGATGGCCCGGCCATGGCTCGATCGAGGGCCTCCACGACGCCATGCCCGAGCACCGCGGCGACTGGGACTTCAACGGCAGCGGCGGACGGGCGTATTGAGGCCGTGGCGGGGTTCGGGGCACTTTCCGGGCCTCGCCGTCGCGATCGGTTGGCGTCCGCACGATCGAGTCGATATCGTTCGCAGTCGTTGCTGCTGGACCCCGTCCCGACCCCCGGAGAAAGAACATGTCCATCCGTCCGTCCCTCATCGCGGGGGCCTCACTGGCCTCGGTGGCGTTGTCGTCTGCGGTCTCCGGCGGCAACTCGCCGCTCAACTTCACCACCGTGACCGCCATGTCGTGCTCGTTCACGAGCGTGTACTCCCAGTTGGCGACCAGCTACACCGCCACCGGCCTGCCTTCGAGCTACCTCAATGCCAACAATTTCCATACGTCGGGAGTCGCAGCCGTCTACGTGAGTGCTCACGGCACGGTCGGGGATCATCTCCTCCTCCGCTACCAGACCGGCAGCCCGACGCTGTTGCCGCCAACCTCCGACCTCACCGCGGCCCGAGTGGATTGGACGGTGACCTTCGCGACCTCGGTCTCGCTCACGTCGATGGCCGCGCCCTTGACCTTTCCGGGTGCCTGGTCCTCGGGCATCTCGTCCCTCTCGGTCGGGCAGGTGTTCGCGGCCGGAAGCCACTCGTTCACCTGGGAGCTCGCCGCCGGAGGAACGAATCCGACCTGGGGCGACTCCTATGACTTTTCGCTCACGTTCGCTCCCGCCTCGGTTTCGGGCGTCCCTTTGCCCGGGGCTGCCGGGCTCGCGGCCGCCGGCCTCGTGGGGCTCGGCCGCCGCCGTCGGCGGTGAGCGGACGCCTTCGTGCGTGAATCGAGCGGGAATTCGGTCCCGGCCGTGAAGACGGCCCGCGCGATCGCCGACCTTCCGAGGTCCGCGACGCGAGTGGCTGCCGGAGGGGCGGCGGAAGAGTCACGCTTCCTGCTCGATTTCCCCCTCCTGCCCGAGGTGCCGCATGGCGACCGAACCCCGCGCCGAAACGAACGTCCGCTCCGTCGGCCACGCGACCCGGTCGATGCCGACGCTGCCGCCGGGCATCTCGAGCCACCTGCTCGAGCTCATCGACATCCAGCTCGACCGCAACGAGATCGCGTCGGCCCTGCGGCTGGCGACGACGCTGTTGCCCGAGTCGCTCGCCGGCGAGGCACCCGTGGCCGAGCGGCGGGCCGCGATCGGCCTGCGGCGGAACGACCTCGACGCGGCCTCCGAGGCCCTGGCCGCGGCGACGCGACCGACGGCCCGGCTGCACCTCCTCGAGGCGGTGCTCGCCCTGCGGCTCGGCCGGCTGCACCAGGCGAAGGCCGCGAGCGCGACCGCGTGCGGCAGCGAGCGTCCGGCACCGGAGGCGGTCTTGCTCGACGCGACGATCGAGTGCGTGGGCCTGCTCGATGAGACCCCCTGCCTGTCGCGGGATCCGTCCGGGGCGATCCGCGAGCGGCTCGCCGGGTTCGGCATCGTGCTCGATCGCGACCGGGCCGCTCACCTGATGCGTGAACTCACCGCCCTGCTCGGCGGCCGTCGCCAGGCGGGACCGCGGTGCGGCCTGGCCTGCGTGATCGCCGCGGCGCTCGACGAGTGCCGTGAGCGGCTCGCCGGCGATTCGCGGGCCGCGGCCTGAGCCTCACGCGTTCCAACGACCGAGCAGGATCGTCAGGTCGGCCGCGCCGACCTGGCCGTCGCCGTCCAGATCGCCGAGCGGTCCCGAGGTCCCCCACGCGCCGAGCAGGATCGTCAGGTCCGCGCTTCCCACCGACCCGTCGCCGTCGAGGTCCGCCGGCTCCAGCGTGCCGCCGTGCGAGAGTCGCTCGGCCGGCACCGCCTGCGTGCTGATCCCCGGGCCCGACCAGCGGAAGATCAGGCCGGCGCCGCCGCCACGCTCGAAGAACTCGATGCGGATCGGATGGAAACCCGCGGCGAGGGCCCGCGTGCCGCGGACGGTGACCATCCCGTGGAGGCCGTCGTTGTTGACGACGACGTCGTCGCCGATGCGAAGCCGCGACCCGTCGTCGCTCGTGAGGCTGAGGGTCCAATGGCCCGCGGCGGGAATCTCCAGCCAGCCGGCGAAAACCGCACCGACATCCTCGGCCCGTCCGCTGCCGGCAAACGCGCCGTCGGTCGAGGCGAGGTCGATGTTCGCACGGACCTCATCGAGGTAGGGCGTGAGGAGGTTGAAGTCCGGCAGCACGCTCGGGGCCACGAGCTCGTAGTACGCGACCGCGACTCCGGGCTCGGTACCGGTCGGGAAGACCGCGGGCCGCGGCAGGTCGACGTCGATCCGCACCGTGGCCGTCGAGGTCGCCCCGCTGGTCGGCTCGACGATGGTGTACGCGAACCACTGCTCGCCCGGCTCGCCGCCAACGGAGGGGACGCGAAGTCGATCGGGCGTCGCGCCCTCGCCCGGCACGAGTTCGACCGGATGGCCGGCGCTGGTGCTTGCGGCGAACGAATCGATCCGCAGCGGATCCATGTTCGGATCCCAGTCGTTCACGAGGACGTCGATCTCGACCGGACCTCCCGCGACGCCACGGACCCGATCGTCGCGTGCGAGCGGCGGCTGCGGCACGAGGGCCGCCTGGGCCCGCTCGACCGCGCGGGCCAGATTCACCCGCCCCCAGCCGAGCGCCTCGGAGTTCGCCTGGTCGCCCCAGAAGTCGCAGCTGTGGAAGAGGACGTGCTCGGCGTGGGCCGCGGTCAGCAGTGGATTCGCCGAGCGGATCACGGCCAGCGCCCCGTTCGCGACCGGCGCCGCCATGCTGGTGCCCGAGGCGTTCCCGTAGGTGCCGTCGCGGATCGAGCTCAGGATCGACACGCCTGGCGCGAAGAGGTCGACGCCGAGCCCGAAGCTGCTGAAGCCCGCCCGCTGGTCGGACGGATCGCTCGCCCCGACCACGATGACGTGGGCGAAATCCCAGCCGGAATGGTCGGTCGCCGAGTTGCCGGCCGCCCAGAGGAGCGACGCGTCGAGCGACCGCAGGTACTCGCCGGTCGTCTCGATGGCCGGAGTCCCGATGCCCGAGTAGCTCGCGCTCACGATCTTGGCACCGTTCTCGGCCGCCCAGCGAGCGCCCTCGAGCAGGTCGTTCATCGTCGCTCCGCCGTTCGCGGCCTCGCTCACCCGGATCGGCATGATGCGGAGATTCCAGCCCATGCCGCTCACGCCGACCCCGTTGTCGCCCGCGGCGGCGGCGCAACCGGCCACGTGCGTGCCGTGGCCATGGATGTCGGTGACCACGCCGCCGTCGGCCTCGGCGACGTCGGTCACCGCGTTGAACCCGGGCACGCGGTTCCCGAGATCCTCGTGCGGGACGATGCCGGTATCGGTGACCGCGATGATGACCTCGGCCTTCGCGTCGGCGCGATGGAGGTTCCAAGCCGCCGCCGACTGCATCGTGACGTGGTGCCACTGCTCGGCGAACCGCGGGTCGTTCGGCGTCTCGCACGGGAAGACCCGCCAGTTCGGCGTGGCGTAGGCGAAGAGCCCCGAGGCCATGAGCCGGGTCGCGAGCTCGTTCTCGGCGGCCCCGGGCCGCA
>JBIKVN010000258.1:0-4314 GCA_044356865.1 Phycisphaerales bacterium
CGGTACGAGACCTGCACCGAGCCCTTGGGGCCGGTGACGTCGACGGTGCGGGCGTTCGCGTTCACCGCGACTTTCACGCCGGCGGGGACCGTCACGGGTTGCTTTCCGATTCGGGACATCGGTGGATCCTGCTTGCTCGGGGGCTCGTTCGGGGAAATCGTTCTTCGGAGCGGAGGGGCGGCGGACTCAGCAGACGAGGGCGACGACCTCGCCGCCGACCTTCTCGGCGCGGGCCTTGCGGTCGCTCATCACGCCGCGGCTGGTCGAGACGATCGCGATGCCGAGGCCCTGCAGCGGACGGGGCAGCCGCTCGACCGTCGCGTAGACGCGGCGGCCCGAGCTCGAGACCCGCTCGATGCGGCTGATGACGTGCTCGCCGCGCTGGCCGTAGCGGAGGGCGATGCGGATGAGGCCCTGCCGGCCGTCCTCGACGAGCTCGAAGCCCTGGATGTAGCCCTCGTCCTGGAGGACCTGGGCGACTCCGCGGTTGAGCTTGTTGCTCAGGCAGGTCACGGACTTCTCGCGGTTGCGGAGGGCGTTCCGCATCCGGGTCAGCATGTCGGCGGTGTTGTCGTTGGTGGACATCGTTCGCTCTCCGGTCGGGGCCGGCGGCCCCGTCGGGTGTCGGGTCGTTCGGGTGAACCTCTTACCAGCTCGCCTTCCGCATGCCGGGCACGCAGCCCTTGAGCGCGAGCTCGCGGAGGAGCATGCGGCTGACGCGGAACTTGCGGTAGACGCCCCGCTTGCGTCCGGTGATCTCGCACCGCACTTCCTGGCGGGAGGAGAACTTGGGCTTCCGCTTCATCCGGTTGAAGGTTCGCTTGCTGGCCATGGGTGATTCCGGTCGGTTTCGGTGAAGGGTGGGACGGCTCAGCGGCGGCGGCCGTCGGAGTCGGGACGGGTGAAGGGGAAGCCGAGCTTCTCGAGGACGAAGCGGCTCTTCTTGGGGTCGCTCTTCTCGAAGCACAGGGTCACGTGCATGCCGTGGCTGTGGTTGAAGTTGGCCATGTTGATCTCGGGCCAGACCGCCTGCTCGGTGAGGCCGAAGGAGTAGCTCCCGCCCTTGTCGAAGGACCGTTCCTTCAGGCCGCGGAAGTCCTTGATGCGGGGGATCGCGAGATTGATCATGCGGTCGAGGAAGAACCACATCCGGTCCCGCCGCATGGTGACCATGAAGCTCGAGGGGGCGCCCTCGCGGACGCGGAAGTTCGAGACGGCCTTGCGGGCGACGATCATGATCGGCTTCTGGCCGGTGATCGTGGTCAGGGTCGAGATGACCGTGTCGCGGAACTCGGGCTTCAGCTTCTGGTTCTCGAGCTGCTTGCCGACGCCGACGCTCACGATGATCTTCGCGAGTCGGGGCAGGTCGTTGGGGTTGTCGATGCCGAACTCCTTCATGACCTCGGCCGCGATCGTCTCGCGGTAGAGCTCGTGGAGCCGGGGATACTTCTTGGCGGTGGCGACCATCTCGTTGCTCCGGATCGGGATCACTTCGTGGCGGACTTGGCCTTCTTGGGCGCTGGCGCGGGGCTGACGGTTCCGAGATCCTGGCCGCCGCGGACGGCGACGCGGACCTTCGAGCCGTCGGGCTTGACCGTGAACCGGACCCGCGACGGCTTGCCGTCGACGGCCGGGCTCACGTTCGAGGCGTGGATCGGCATCTCCTGGCGGAGCAGGGCGCCCTTCGGCTGCTGCTGCGTGGGACGCACGTGGCGGGTGCGGATGTTCACGCCCTTGACGACGACGCGGGCGCCGTCCTCGACCACGCGGAGGACCTCGCCGACCTTGCCGCGGTCGGATCCGGCGGTGACGACGACGGAGTCGCCCTTGCGAACATGACGGGCCATCACACCACCTCCGTGGCGAGGGAAACGATCTTCATGTAGTTCTTCTCGCGAAGCTCGCGGGCGACCGCACCGAAGATGCGGGTGCCGCGCGGGTTGCCGTCCTTGTCGATCAGGACGCAGGCGTTCGAGTCGAAGCGGACGTACGAGCCGTCGTCGCGGCGGGTGGGGCTGCGGGTGCGGACGATGACCGCCTGCACCTTGTCGCCGGCCTTGACGTCGGCGTTGGGAATGGCCTTCTTGACGGTGCAGACGACGCGGTCGCCGACGCCCATCGAGAGGCGGGTGAAGCGGCCCCGGGCGGTCGACGAGCCGAGCACGCCGATCACCATGGCGACCTTCGCGCCGCTGTTGTCGGCCACCTCGAGTCGGGATTCCTTCTGGATCATGGGGGGTTGGTCCGTTTCGGGGTTCGGGTGGCGGGATCAGGCGCCCTCGAGGGTCGGCAACGCGCCGGGCCCCCGCTCGACCACGCGGACGAGCATCCAGCTCTTGGTCTTCGAGATCGGCCGGCACTCGGCGATCTCGACGCGGTCACCGGTGCGGCTCTCGTTCGCCTCGTCGTGCACGTGGAGCACGGTCCGGCGGCGGACGTACTTGCCGTACTTCGGGTGGCGGGCGGAGTAGCCGATGACGACCTTGCGGGTCTTGTCGCGACGGTCGCCCTCGACGGTGCCGATGAGCCGCGGGCTGCGGTCGGTGATCGTCGGGAGGGCGGAGGCCACCGGCTTGGCGGCGGCGATCGCCGGGGCCTTGGCGGTGCGGGCGGGCTTCGAAGCGGCGGGCTTGGCGGGACTCACGCGGTCACCTCACGGGACTTGCGACGGGCATTCGCCTCGGTGAGGAGGCGGGCGATTTCCTTGCGGGACTTCCGGAACTGGCTGTTGTCGGCGACCTTCTCGGTGACCGTCTGGGTCCGGAGGTCGAGCACCTTCCGGCGCAGACGGGCGATCTCGAGGGCGATCTCGTCGTCGCTGAGCTTCTTGTGGTCGGTGGCGTTTTTCACGGGCATTGGCTCCTGCGACGGGGTCAGACCGCCATCCGGCGGCCGACGAAGCGGCAGCGGATCGGCATCTTGTAGGCAATCCGGGCCATCGCCTGCTTGGCGAGGTCCTCCGGGACGCCGGCGATCTCGAACAGGATCGTGCCGGGCTTGACGCGGGCGGCCCAGTACTCGACCTCGGCCTTGCCCGTACCCATCCGGGTCTCGAGCGGCTTCTTCGAGATGGGCTTGTCGGGGAAGATGCGGATGAACACCTTCCCCTGGCGACGGAGGAAGTGCTGGGCGGCGATGCGGCCGGCCTCGATCTGGCGACCCGAGACCCAGTAGGGCTCGAGGGCCTGGAGTCCGTAGTCGCCGTACGCGACGTAGTTGCCGCGAGTCGCGTTGCCGCGCAGCTTCCCGCGCTGCTCCTTGCGGTGCTTCACTCGCTTCGGCATGAGGGCCATGGTCGGTCTCTCCGGGGGTCGGCGGCTCGGGGCCGCGTCGTTCGGTCAGGGTTCGGGTGCGTTCGGATCGGGATCAGCGGCGTCCGCGGGCGCGGGCCCGTCCGCCGGCGGCGGTCGACTGGGTCTGGTCTTCCTCGTTCTCGGTGAAGAGACCCTTGAACACCCAGACCTTGACGCCGATGACGCCGTAGGTCGTGAGGCTCTCGCTCAGGGCGAAGTCGACATTGGCCTGCAGGGTCGAGAGCGGGATCGAGCCGAGCCGCATGTCGAGGGTCCGGCTCATCTCGGCCCCGCCGAGGCGGCCCGAGAGCTGGATGCGGACGCCCTTCGCGCCGTTCTGCATCGCGGTCTCGCAACGCTGCTTGAGCACGCGGCGGAAGTTGGCCCGCTTCTTGAGCTGCTCGGCGATGGTCTCGCCGAGGAGCTTCGCGTCGATCTCGGGATTCTTGATCTCGATCACGCGGATCGCGACCTTGCGGCCGGTCAGGGCCTGGAGGTCGGTCGTGAGCTGCTCGATGCCCGCGCCCTTCTGGCCGACGACGGTGCCGGGCCGGGCGGTCTTCACGATGACCGTGAGCTCCTCACGGGTGCGCTCGATGAGCACGTCGGAAACCGCGGCGTACGGGGGCGTCCGGTTGAGACGCCGGTCGAGGTACTTGCGGATCCTGTAGTCCTCGACGAGCAACTCGCCGAAGAGGGCCTTCGGGGCGAACCAGCGGCTCTTGTGGGCCTCGGTGACGCCGACGCGGAAGCCGAACGGATGGGTCTTCTGTCCCATAGGGGTGTCTCTCAGTGCCTCAGCGGACGTCGACCGCCACGATGATGTGGCTGGTCCTCTTCATGATGGGGTGGGACCGGCCGCGGTCCTTGGGCTGGAAACGCTTCATGGTGGGTCCCTCGTCGACCCGCGACTCGCTCACCACGAGACGGGCGGGGTCGGCGTTCCCCTCCTCGGCGTTGGCGATGGC
Source organism: Phycisphaerales bacterium (assembly GCA_044356865.1). Lineage (GTDB taxonomy): Bacteria > Planctomycetota > Phycisphaerae > Phycisphaerales > SM1A02 > JBEIUL01. The sequence goes on from JBIKVN010000258.1 coordinate 4,262, forward strand.
GCTGCGAAGCACCGCCGCGACGAGCGGGGCGCCGCGCCGCTTCGAGAACTGGA
>JBIKVN010000053.1:0-14877 GCA_044356865.1 Phycisphaerales bacterium
GCGCGGGAGCGACGAGCGTCGCCTCGAGGATCCAGCCGGCCGCGTCGCGGCGGAACACGCGGACGCTGCCCGCGTCGCTCACGCCCGAGTGGTCGTCGTAGGGCACGCCGACCGCGAGGCGGGTTCCGCCGGCCGCGACCGAGAAACCGAAGTCGTCGCCCGAGGCGAGATCCGCCCCGACCGGGAAGGCGAGTGCCGCGAGACTTTCCGCCCCGAGGCAATCGGGCATCGCATCCGCGTCGGCGTCGACATCGGTCACGCCGCAGCCGCAGGTTCCGGCGGTCGTCTTGGCGGCATCCGTAGGGCACCCGTCGCAGGCGTCGCCCGCGGAGTCGCCGTCCGAATTCTCTTGGCCCGGGTTCGCGACGGCGGGGCAGTTGTCGCTCGCATCGGACACGCCGTCAGCGTCGGAGTCGCCGGCGAGGGCGGGCGCGGCGAGGGCGGCGGTGACGAGGGTCGTGAACGCGAACCGGAGTTTTCGATCGTGCCCCATGGAAATGTTCCTCGCGGACCGGCCGAGCCCGGAAGACGCCGTGCCGGAACCTGAAGTGTGCTCCAGGAAACCGCGAAATTGAACGGGAAATCCGGGAAATGCCCGAGTTACGTCGTGTCGGGCGGACGGGCGATCCCGGGGCGTCGGTCTCTGCGTCGATTTCCGGGCGTAGGGCTCGGGGCGTGATCGGCCGTCGATCCCGCGCGGTGTCGCGGAACCGACGAGGGAATCAGGGGCATGGGCCCCAGCCACCGATGACGACGGCAAGATCGGTCGCGCCCACCTGGCCATCACCGTCAAGATCGAAAGCCTGCGTCGCCTTGGTCGCCGGGCCCCATGCGAACAGGACGGCACAGAGGTCCTCCGCCTCGGTTTGACCGTTTCCGTCAAGGTCGCCGAGGCAGCAATGCGGGGTTCCTTCGAGGCAGCAGTCCTCAAGGCCGTCGGCGTCGAGGTCACGCCCGGCCGCCCCGCAGCCGCAGAGGCCGGGATCCGACTTGAGCGGGTCGGAGGGACACCCATCGTCGCAATCGCGTGTCCCGTCCCCGTCGGAGTCGGTGCCGGAAAACAGGCAATCGCACTCGTCGGGAACTCGATTGGCGTCGAGATCGGAAGACGTGCCCTGCGCGAGATCGACGAGATCCTGCACGCCGTTGGCGTTGCAATCGCCATCCGTCACGTTCCCGCCGAGATCGACATAGGTGCCCGAGACTTGCGGGACGGTGTTTCCGCTCAGGTAGACGCTCTTCAGCCGGGTCGTGGGTGTGCACTGGAGCCCACCGATCCCGTGGCTGGACGTGTTCTCGACGATGCGGACCCGCTCGAGGGTGGGCGAGCCGCCCTCGACCCAGATGCCTCCGCCATGTCCATACCAGTAGCACTGGTTCGTGTTCAGCCGGACGTCGCAGTCGTAGATCTCCGGCGCGCCGGAACCGACCCAGATCGCGCCGCCCCGGCCGTAGGCGCCGCCGGCATGGTTCGCGATGAACTGGCAATGCTCGATGCGGGGACTGCCGCCTTCGGTGAAGATGCCGCCGCCCCGCGAGAAGTAGGTGAAGCACGAGTTGTCGCGGAAGCGACAGCCGCGGATCGTGGGGCTCGCGCCGGCGATGAAGATCCCGCCTCCGAGCTGGTAGCCATCGCAGTTGCAGGCCCAAAGGGGCGAAAAGACGCCGGTTCCCTTTGCGACCGTGAATCCCTCGAGGATCGAGTCGCGGGTCTCGCCCGTCCGGAAGAAGACGACCGGTGAACTCGGATGGCCTCCCGGGATCCCCGTGCCCGCCGCGAGCGGTTTCTCGATTCGCGTCACGGCCGGCCCGGAATCGCTTCGTATGTGCAGGCGCTTCCCGAGAAAGTCGATCACTTCGACATAGGTGCCGGGCGCGACGCGAATCTCGTCGCCCGGGGACGCGGCCACGATCGCTCCTTGGATCGTGACGTGGTCCGCGGGGACGCGGAGGATCGCGGCCGAGGCCGCGGCAACTGTGGCCGCGAAGTGCGATGCGATGGCCGAGGCGATCAGCGCCGGGAGAAGGCGGAAGGAAGGATTGCTCGAGTCCATGGTTGCCATGGTCGACTTACGGCCCCACGAACCCTCGCACCGTGCCGCCGGCCGGCGGCGTGTGCTTCGGTCCGCCGACGAGGATGCCGCTGGTGCCCCAGGCGGCGGCGCGGCCGAACTCGCTCGGGCTGGTGCCGGTCGCGGGCAGCGTGAGGCGGTCGTGGGTTCGCCAGGCGGTGCCGTCGAAGGTGAAGACGGCGGCGGAGCCGCGCTTGGCGACTCCGCCCACGGTGTCGAAGGGGCTGCCGGCGACAAGGGCGAGGCCGTCGGGGCGGATGCGGACCCCGGTGCCGAAGCGTTCATTGGCGACACGGTCGGCGGGGGCGATGTTCGCGCCGGACCACGACGATCCGGTGAAGGTCCATACGGTGACGAGGCCGCAGTCGGTGCCGACGCCGGTGACGTCGGCGAGGGGGGCACCGGCGGCGATGCGGGTGCCCGCGGCGTCGACTGAGACGCTGTCGCCAAGGCCGGCGTTCTTGAGGGCGGGAGCGCCGATGAGGCGAGTGACGGTCGAAGGCGTACCGCCCGCCGTCATGGCGTAGACATACACCGCTCCGCAGTTGGCCTTGCCGCTCTCGTCGTCGCCGGGGGTGCCGACCGCGACTGTGGGCGTCGACGCGTTGCCGCCGATCGCCACCGAGGTTCCGAAGCGGTCGCTTGCGGCATTCGCGGTGGCGATGAAGGTCGGAGCCCAGCCGGCGGCATGCTTGAAGAGGGTCAACTCTCCCGAGTCGGCCTGCCCGAGGGCATTGGCGAGCGGGGCGCCGACCGCGACGAAGTCGCCGCGGACCGCGACGGCCGTCCCGAAGCGATCGTTCGCGGCGGGGGTGCCTCGGACGAGCTTGGCCTCGAAGTTCCAAGTGCCCGCACCGTCGCGTCGGTAGAGATGGACCGCCCCGGCGTCGAGCGTCGCGCCGAAGTCTCCGAAGGGAACGCCGACCGCGAGGAGATCGCCCGAGATCGCGACCGAGCTTCCGAAACCGTCGTTGGCCTTTGCGTCGCCGGCCGCGAGCACCGCGACCTCGGTCCAGGCGCCGCCCGACCGCTCGAGCACGCGGGCCGAACCCGCGTTGACCTTGCCGGGCAGGTCATCGCCGGGCACGCCGACGACCGCGCGGTCACCGTCGACGGCGATGCTCGCGCCGAAGTCATCGCCAGCGACGAGGCCCGAGCCCGAAAGCGTCGCGAGCTCGGCCAGGTTGCCCTGTCCGAGGCAATCGACGAGGCCGTCGGCGTCGGCATCGGTGTCGGCGATGCCGCATCCGCAGGTCCCCGGGGCGATCTTGCCGGCGTCACTCGGGCAGAGGTCGTTGCAGTCGGGCGTGCCGTCCCCGTCCGAGTCGGTGTCCGCGACGCCGCAGCCGCAGACTCCGGGCGAGGTCTTGTTCGGGTCGAGCGGGCAGCCGTCGCTTCCGTCGGCCGAGCCGTCGTTGTCGTCGTCGGCGTCGAGGCAGTTCGCAGTGCCGTCGCCGTCCGAATCGGTGTCGGGCACGCCGCACCCGCAGGTTCCGGGGTCGACCTTGGCCGCATCAAGCGGACAGAAGTCGAAGCAGTCGTTGCGTCCGTCGCCGTCGGTGTCGGCGTCGGAGGTTCCGCAGCCGCAGATGCCCGGAGCGATCTTGTTGGGATCCAGCGGGCAATCGTCGCAGAGGTCGCCGGTGCCGTCGCCGTCCGTATCGGCGGCGATGCACGAGGCGGGCAGGGCGAAGGCGGCGACGGCGCCGCCGGTGGGCGGGGTGTGCTTGGGGCCGCCGATCAGGACGCCGCCAGCGCCGATGGCCACCGCGGTCCCGAAGCGGGAGGCGCTGGTGCCGCCATCGACGGTGAGTCGGTCGTGCAGCCGCCAGGTGCCGCCAAGAAGCCGCGAGAAGACGACGGCCGAGCCGCGCTGGGCGATGCCGCCCTGGGTGCGATACGGGCTGCCGACGACGACGGTCCCGCCGGCGGGGTCGATGGCGACCGAGTGGCCGAAGCGTTCGCCGGCGAGCTGCGAGGGCGGAACGAGCGCCTGGCCGGTCCAACTCGCGCCGACACGCCGCCAGGCGGTGGCGGCCCCGGCGTCGGTGCCCACGCCGACCGGGTCGGCGAGGGGGGCGCCTGCGACGACGCGTTCCCCGGCCGAGTCGATCGCGACGGACTGGCCAAGGCCGGCGTTCGTGAGCGGGGCGGTCGAGACGAGGCGGGTGGTCGAGGCAACGGTGCCGTTCGCGGCGAGCGCGTGGAGGTAGACGGCGCCGCAGTTGGACTTGCCCGTCTCGTCGTCGCCGATGGCGCCGGCCGCAACGGTGGGCGCAGACGCGGTGCCGCCGAGGGCAACGGAAGTGCCGTGCTTGTCACCGGCGGCGACGGGAGAACCACTCGTGGTCGCGGCGAGCGCCCAGCTCGAGCCGCCCCAGACGAAGACCGCGGTCTCGCCCGAATCGGCCAGCCCGCCGGCGTTCGCAAGGGGAGCCCCGACCGCGACGAAGTTCCCGCGGACGGCCACGGCCGAGCCGAAGCGGTCGTTCGCGGCGGGAGTGGCCCGGGTGAGCTTCTGCTCGAGCACCCAGTTGCCGATCGCGAGGCGCCGGAAGACGTACGCCGAACCGGCATCGACCGTGCCGTTCACGTCGGCCGCCGGCACGCCGACGACGGCAACATCGCCGTGGATCGCGACGGAGGTACCGAAGTAGTCCTTGTTCTTCGCATCGGCGAGGGCCGAGGTGAGTTCGGTGACCTGCGACCAGGTCGAATCGGAGCGGGCGTAGACGCGTGCGGTGCCCGCGTCGGCCTTGCCGCCGACGTCATCGAGCGGCACGCCGACGATCGCGAAGGTGCCGTCGGTGGCGATGGAAGCGCCGAGGTCGTCGCCGGCGAGGGCACTGGTCGAGGGCAGGAGTCCGAGCGAAGCGACATTCTCGACGGCGAGGCAATCGACGATGCCGTCGCCGTCGGAGTCGGAATCGGGCGTGCCGCAGCCGCAAGGGCCGGGGGCGGCCCGCGTCGCGTCGTTCGGACATCCATCGTCGCAATCAAAGGTGCCGTCACCATCCGAGTCCTCTTCGCATGGGGAGCCGCAGAGCGGATACGAGTCGGGGCCTCCGATCTCGAGAGTGGGAGCCGTGGCGGGATAGCCTGGAGTGACGGGTACCCCGAGCTGGCATGTGAAATGGTTCGACGACTCGTCGATGAGCGTCGTGACTCCCGGGCCCTCGTTGAACTTCAGGAGGAGTTGGGTCTGGACATCGGATTCGATGTCGCACTCGTTCGGAGGCGTGAAGTTTGCGGAGTATCTCGCGGTATTACTGATTCGGAGCCAGTCGAGCCGACCGCGGAAGCTCGGGAAAAACGGCCCGGGATACCAGCCCGCGCCGTAGACAAAACTTCCGACGGACATCCACGAGCTGCTGGGATTGCCGTAGCAGTATGTCATCTGTCCGGACCAGACCTGGACGCCATCCACGAAAACCCTTCGAGTCGCGCCCGACTTGACGTCGGCGATGTGCATCCAACGGCCGGGCGCGAAAGACGGCGAATTCAACTCTGGATGAGGCCAGCATACGGAGGCGAAGTACTGGCCGTCGCCCATCAGCACGCACTTATCCTCGTAGGTATCGCGTTGCTCTGAGATCACGTGTCGACGAGGCGCTCCGGCATCGATCCAGATGCGCATTTCATAGGTCCAAGAAGTTCCGAAGTTCGTGTTGCCGATGATTCGAATGGTGTCGGCGTCGGAATCAAATCGGGCAAACCCTCCGCCGGTGGCGAAGGCGGCCTTGGCGAGCGACAGGACCAAGGCGAACGTGACGGGAATCTTGCCGGGGAAGGTCATGGGATTTCTCCTGGCGGTGCGGCGCACTTCGGCGTGGGGACAGTGGGTGCGCAAGATAGCCAAAATGTGGGTAAGCTCGCTTGCGGTTCGGGGCTCGATGAATGGCGATTTCGGAACTGCGGCCCGACACTCGGCCACCCGAATCGGGTGGACTGGCCGGAAACACGCGGTCCGTGCGTCATCGCCCCGAGGTACCCAACTCCGCCCCCTCCGCACTCACCTCCCGCCTCAACCCCCTCCGCAGCACCTCGACCGCCCTCCGGAAATCCCCCGGCAGCGGGGCCTCGAAGCGCATGGGCGTCTCGGTCATCGGGTGCCGGAACCCGAGCATCGCGGCGTGGAGGCACTGGCGGGTGAGGAGGGGGGCGTCGCCGAGCGAGTCCCGCCCGGGATCGTCGGCCGGCACGAGGTCCCGCTCGCTCACATGCTTCCCGCCGTAGAGGTCGTCGCCGACGATCGGGTAGCCCCGGTGCGAGAGATGCACGCGGATCTGGTGCGTGCGGCCCGTGTGCAGCTCGAGCTCGACGAGGGTGAAGCCCCGGTAGACCTCACGGACCCGCACCGTCGTCTTGCTCGGCTTCCCGCTGTCGTCCTGCCGGACCGCGTACTTCTCGCGCACCGTCGGGTGCTTCCCGAGCGGCAAGTCGATGACCGAGATGTCGGGCGAGACCTCGCCGTGGACGACCGCGAGGTAGCGCTTCTCGGTCTGGCGCCTCTCGAACTGCTTCGCGAGCCGCCAGTGTGCGGTGTCGCCCTTCGCGGCGACGATGCAGCCCGAGGTGAACTTGTCGAGGCGATGGACGATGCCGGGGCGGGCGAGGTCCTTGCCGACGCCGCTCAGCTCGCCGCCCGAGACGTGCTTGAAATGCCAGGCGAGGGCGTTCACGAGCGTGCCCGACTTGTGGGCCCGCGCCGGGTGCACGATGAGGCCCGCGGGCTTGTTCAGCACGATCAGGTGCTCGTCCTCGAAGATCACGTCCAGCGGGATCTCTTCGGCCGCAATCGCCCCGCTCGGCGGGGGCGGCAGCGTGGCCACGACCGTGTCGCCTCGCCGCAGGTGGGTGCTCGACTTCGGCACGCGGCCGTTCACGGTGACCGCGGATTCCTCGATCAGCTTCTGGATCTGCGTGCGCGAGAGGAACGGCACGCGGTCGACGAGGTAGCGGTCGAGCCGCTTGTCGAGGTCGCGCAGCAGCCGGAACGTGACCGTGATCGGGGCCTCGTCCTCGCCGGCCTGCTGTTCGTAGAGGGCGAAGAGCGCATCGCGGTCGATCGCCCCGCCCGGGCCGACGAGGCCCGCGTGTTCGCTGGCGACATATTCGTCGTCGGGGGAACGCGCGTCGGGGCCGCTCACGGCGTGGCCGGCGCGGGCTCGGCCGGGGGCTCCTCGGCCGGGGCCGGCTGCGGATCGGCGGTGATCGGCGCCCCGAGCTGCTCCTGGAGGCTCTGCAGCAATTCCTCTTCTACGCTCGTCGCCGTCGGCGATGGGCTCGTCGCCGCCGGAGCCGCCGGCGCCGCCTTCACCGGCAACTCGGCCTTCGTCGGGATCCGCGTCGGCGTCTCGAGCAGGGCGAGCGTCTCGAGGCGGACTTTCGCGTGGCCGGCGTAGCGGGGGTAGGTCGTCTCGGCGAGGGCGGCCGCGTCCTCGAGGGCGGCCTTCGCGGTCGCGAGGTCGCCGCGGCTCTCGGCGATCGCGGCCTTCCCGAAGAGGGCCGACAGCACGAAGGGCTGCATCCCCGGCACGCCGCGGCGGTCTTTCGTCGCGTCCAGCGCCGTCTGGTAGTAGCGGTCGGCTGCATCGAGGGCGATGGAACGCTGCTCGGCGGTCAGCGGCTCACCGACGATCGGCGTGCCGTCCGGGTTCTGGCCGCCGCCGCCGATCATGCCGGTCTGGAGTTCGCGCAGGTGGGCGTCGCCGGCCGAGAGCCACGCGACGAGCGACACGCTGTCGACGCCTGCATGCCGCTCGGCGATGTCGGCGAGGGCCTGGGGCAGCGTCGCCTCGCCCAGTTCGGCCCAGGCGGACTGGCGCTTGTCCTGGTCCTTCTTCTTCCACGCCTGCAGGCCCATGAACGCCGCGATCGCCACCAGCACCAGCAGCAGGTAGTTGAGCCCGCTCGTCTTGAGCCAGTGGACGAAGTCGTCGTTGATCCGGCTCTCGGAGAGGTCGGTCGCCTGGACCTGGCTGAGACGCTTGCGATCGGTGGAGTCGGCCATAAGGGGCGGCATGGTAGCCGGAAGGGTGGGGCTTTCGAAGGTCCCGTATCCTCTTCGTTCCCCGTGCCGCCGCTGCCCGCCCACCCCATCCGCCTGCTGGTCGTCGATCTCGACGGGACCCTGCTCGACGCCCGGGGGCGGGTCTCGCCGGGGAACGCCGTCGCGGTCCGGAAGGCCCGCGAGGCGGGCATCGAGGTGGTGGTCGCGACCGGCCGCAGCTGGCTCGAGAGCCGCAAGACGCTCGAGGCGATCGGGTGCGAGGGGGTGATGATCGCGGCCGGCGGGGCGACGCTGCACGATTCGCGTTCGGGCCGCATCCTCTCCCGACGCACCGTCGAGCTGCACCTGGTCGAGCGGATCTGCGAGAGCCTGATCCGGCACGGCCACCTCGCCCACCTCCTGCAGGATCCCGAGGCGGCCGGCCGCGACTACACGCTCATCGGCGATGCTCCGCTCGACCCGGCCAGCGAGTGGTGGTTCGGCGTGCACCCGGTCTCGATCCGTCGCTGCCGGACGCTCGAGGAGGCGAAGCCGCTCGAGGCGACGATCCGGGCGGGAACCGTGGCGGTCGCGGAGGAACTCGCCGCCGTCGCGGCCGAGCTGCGCGAGGACCTCGGCGACTCGGTCCACCTGCAGCACTGGTCGGCCCAGACCCCGAACGAGGCGATCGGTTCGAGGATCCACCTGCTCGAGATCTTCGCCCGCGAGACCAACAAGTGGACGATGGTCGAGGATCTCCTCAAGCTCCGCGGCCACGCCCCGCATGCCGTCGCGGCGGTCGGGGACGGGCTCAACGACCTCCAGATGGTCGGGCGGGCGGGCTTCGGGGTCGCTATGGGCAACGCCGACCCGCGGATCGCCGCCGCGGCCCGGGTCGCGGTCGGGCATCACGACCGCGACGGTTTCGCCGAGGCGGTCGAGCTGGTGCTTCGGGCCCATCGCGGCGAGCCGGGCCCGGGCAACCAATAGATCCGCCCGTAGAATCGGCCCCGTGCCCGCGTCGATCCCGAGCGTTCCCGCCCCCGTTCCCGCGGGGCGTCGCGCCGGATTGCTCGTCCGCGCCGAGGGCCGCGTGCCGGCGAGCGCGATCGAGACGATCGTGAAGGGAGCCCTCGAGAGCGAGCTGCCGGTGGCGTCGATCGCGGCGGCGCGGCGGGCCCCGTTCGATTCGCTCGCCCGGCTCGCTCCCGACGAGGCGACGCAGCGGGTGCTCGGGCGGCACGGGCTCGAGCTCGTCCTCGTCGACGACGCGGTGCGGGCCCTCGCGGTCGCCCTGCGGCAGGCCCGCAACAACCGCTGCGGCCTCGCCCTGTTCGGCAACGACCAGCTCCCGTCGATCCTGCCCTCGCTGCAGGCCGCGCTGCCGCTGCGGCGGATGCCCGAGGCGGGCGTGGTGCTGGTCGTCGAGGACGATCCCCTCGGCTGCCCGGCGATCTGCCCGCGGCGCTCGATGGCCGCGCTCGGGCTGCCGATCGTCGAGCCGTCGACGGTCGACGGGCTGCGTGACGCGGTCGAGCACGCGGCGCGGCTTTCGCGAATCGCCCACGGGCCGGCGGCGATCGTCGTCCACGCGTCGCTCCTGCGCTCGATCGACACCCTCGAGGCGCGTCCGAACCGCGTGCTCGACGCCCTCGACGCGGCCACCGTCGTGCATCGCCCGCGCCGCGGCCCGAAGGCCGGCGAGCAGCTCGATCTGCTGCGGCTCGCCCGCCGCCTCGAGCTGAACGGGCTGGCCAGCCTGCCGAGCCCGGGCGAGCGCGAGCCGCTGGGGATCATCGCCGCCGGGCCGGCGGCGGTGGCGGTCGGTCACCTGCTCGACCAGATGGGTCTCGGCGGCCGCGTGCCCGTCCTTCGCCTCGGGCTGACCTCGCCCGTCGACGGGGCAAGCGTCGAGCGCCTGCTCGCCCGCTGCGACCGGGCCCTCGTGCTCGAGTCGCGGCCGGGGGCGATCGCCGCCCTGGTGCTCGAGTGCGCCGAGGAAGCCCGTCGCCGCGGCGAGCGGCTCGCGACGGTCTTCGCGACCTCGTTGCCCGATCCGGCCGTGGCGGTCGCCGAGGGCGAGATCGCGGTGCAGCCGCTTGGCCCCGACGACGCGATCTCGCCCTCGACGCTGGCCCGCAAGATCCTGCCCCTGCTGCAGGAACTGCGGCCCGGCCGGCCGATGGCCGAGCGGCTGGCGAGCGTGCCGGAAGAGCTTCGCCAGCTCGACTGCCCGCGGCGGGGCGGGCGGCTCGGGGCGATCGGGGCGATCGAGCTGGTGCGGGAGATCCTCGTCGATGTCGACCAGGGCCTGCGGGCGCAGGCCGCGGCCGATCCCGAGACGGTCTCGCTGGCCCTCGCGATCGACGGCGTGATGCCGCTCGGCGAGTTCGACCGCGTGGTCTCGGCCGAGATCTGGGATCGCCGTCGGTTCGCCTCGGAAGGCGTGGCCGCGGTGCGGCAGGCCTGCCGCGACGGCCGGGCCCGCGTGGCGGTCGTGCCCGATGTCGGCGCCGACGACGACCTCGATGTCGAGCGGCTGGTGCGCTCGGCCATTCCCGCCGATCGGGCCGAGCGGGCGGGCGTGACGGTGGCGAATCTCGCCGACCGCGACGGGCTTCGCGAGGCGATCCGCAAGGCCGCCGGGCTCGAGGCGTGCACGGTGATCGTGGTGCGCGACGGCCCGCCGGCCCGCTTCGACCCGCCGGCGGTCGAGCGTTCGCTCGCCGAGGTCGATCGGCTCGGCTTCATGCCCTTCCAGCGACTGCTCTGGCCGGCGGATGTCTCGTGCGAGATCCACGCCCCGAGCACCGAGTGGCTCATCGAGCGCGGGATCGAGCGCGGCGGCGAGACGATCGAGGGCCGCTGGACGGTCGAGCCGATGCCGTTCGGTTCCTCGCGGATCCGCATCACCGCCCGCCCGATCCTCGAGCAGGTCGAGATCGTCCGGACGCGGCCGCCGACCTTCATCGGCCCGGGCGGCCCGGGCGGCTCGGGCGGGCTCGCGCCGCCGCGGCCGGTCCACGGCACGAGCGGGGCGTGGCGGGCGCATCTGGCCGGGTGGCGGGGCGAGGCCCCCGGGGTGGTCGCGGCGGTCCTGGTCGAGGCCGGATACCTCATGGGCTACCGCGTGCAGTGCGTGCACTCGGCCGCCCCGATCGGGCCGGGGCGGCGGGCGTGGGCGCAGGTCCTCTTCACCCGCGATCCGCACGCGGAGTTTCCCGCGGGGATTCCCTACGGCGAGGCGGATCTCGTGCTGGGCATCGACGCGGTCGAGTCGCTTCGGGCCCTCGGTCCCGATCCGGCGCTGCGGGTCGCGTCGGCCGAACGCACCGCGGCGATCGTGAACCGCGGCGAGCTCGACGACCAGTTCGAGGAGTCGAGCGCCGAGGCGATCCGGGCCCTGCAGGAGACGATCGCCTCCGTGACGCTGGCCGAGCACACCGTGGCGGCGCCGTTCGCCGCGGCGACGCGGGCCCGCTTCCTGACCGAGCGGGTCACCGACCTCGTCCTGCTCGGCTTCGCCTACCAGCGGGGCCTCGTGCCCGTGACCTTCGAGGCGATCGATGCGGCGGTCCGCGGTCTCGAGGCCCGCGGGTTCGGCCGCTCGCTCGATGCGTTCGACCAGGGACGCCGCCTCGCCGCCGATCCGCGGCGGCTGGCCCGCATCGAGGAGGACGACGAGATCGAGACCGACGCGGGCGGCGAGCGGCTGGTCCGGCGGCTCCTGCTCGAGACCCGCTCGTCCGGCCTCGGCGGGCGGGGGCGGGCGCGGCGGCTTGCGGCGCTCGTCGAACGGGCGTTCGGCGAGCTGCCCTCGCTCGACGCGAGCGAGGAGGGCCGTTCGGCGCGGCGGGACTTCCTGGTCGCGCTGCAGCGTTGCCAGGTCTGGGGCGGCACCGCGATGGCCGAGCGCTACCTCACGCTGCTCGGCGAGCTCGAGCGCTCGCCCCTCGGTCGCCTCGGTCCGGACGCGACGCGGAACGCGGTGCGGCCCCTGGCCGAGGCGCTGCTCATCCGCGACCTCGTGCATCTGGCCCGCATGTCGACGAGCCTCGAGCACCGCCGCCGCACCCGGCGCCGGCTTGCGGTGCGGCGGGCCCGCGGCGACGGGATCGAGCGTCGCTACCTGAACCGGATCGAGATCACCGGCTTCGGCAAGCGGGCCCGTCTCGACTTCCGCTCGAGCGACTGGCCGGCCCGGGCCCTCGCGATCGTCGCCCCGCTGGTGCCCGAGTCGCTGCGGGGGACGCTGGTCGAGCGCGAGCTGCGCGGCTACGTGATCGACCTCGTCGAGCGCTTCGCCCGCGATCCGCTCGACGGCCCCGCCGGCGCCGAGAGCCGCCTCGCGACCCTCGCCCGCCTCGAGCGGCTCTGCCGCGACACCGGCGGGTTCCGCGGCATGTCGGCGTCGGAAGTGAAGCTGCGGGTCGAGGGCTTCGAGCGGGGGTGAGGCTTCACCCGCCGTGCTCGCGGCGGCGCCGCGCGGGCGGGATGCCCATCTGCTCGCGGTACTTCACCACGGTGCGCCGCGCGATCGTCATGCCGCGCCCGGCGAGGGCATCGGCGAGGGCCTGGTCGCTGAGCGGCTTCCGCTTGCTCTCGCCGTCGACGAGCTCGCGCAGCGCCGCCTTCACCGCGTCCCAGCTGCGGTCCTCGCCGTCGGCGGTCTCGAGGCCGCCCGAGAAGCACTTGCGCAGCTCGACGAGGCCGCGCGGGGTCTGCATCCACTTGCCGGCCACCGCCCGGCTGACCGTCGCGACATGCACGCCGAGCCGGTCGGCGACCTCGACCATCGGCAGCGGCCTGAGGAACTGCGGCCCGTGGTCGAGGAACTCCCGCTGCCGCTCGAGCACGACCTGCACCACCCGCAGCAGCGTGAGTTTCCGCTGTTCGATCGCGTCGATGATCCAGCGGGCGTCGCGGACGCCCCTCGCGACGAACTCGCGGGTCGGGCGGTCGGCCTTGACGTCGCGGACCATCTTCTCGTAGCCGGGCACGACCCGCAGCGAGGGCAGCGAGCCCTCGAGCAGGCGAGCCTCGTACCGCTCGTTCGCCGGGTCCCACTCGACGATCACGTCGGGCACGATCGGCCGCTCCTCGGGCGTGACGAGCTCGCGGCCGGGCGTCGGGTCGAGCCGCTTGAGCAGGTTCTTCGCCCGCTGCACGCGATCGAGCGGGATCCGCAGGTTCTCGGCGATCTTGGGCAGGCGGTTCTGGAGGAGATCCTCGAAGCGCTCGGCGACGACGGTGCGGGCGTCACGCCAGGCGGAGAGTTCGGCGAGTTCGGCGGTGCCGGCGTCCTTGCCCGCGGCCCCGAGCCGACGGATCCGGTCCTCGATCTGCAGCAGCACGCATTCCTGCGGCGAGCGGGCCGCGAGCCCCACCGGTTCGAGCGCCGCCTGCAGTGCGGCGAGCGCCCGCGCGAGCAGTTCCGGGGTCCAGCCGAGCCGCTTCGCCTCGTCGGGGGAGTGCTCGAGCACCGTCTCGAGCGGGGCGTCGAGCAGCCCGTCGTCGTTCACGAAATCCAGGATGCGAAGCCCGGGCGCCCGCAGTTCCGCCGGCGGCTCGGCGAAAGCCCACTGCCGGCGCAGCTGCTCGACGAGGCTCTCGCCGCGGCTCGGGGCGTTCGCCATGAGCAGGCTCTTCCCGTCGGGTTCGCCGTCGTCGCGCCGCGACGCCCGCGGCGACTCGGGCGAGAAGAGTTCGCCGTAGCCGCGCTCGAGCTGCCGCAGCCGCTCGAAACCCGCCGCCGCCTCGTCGTCGGCGGCGTCGCGGGGAAGGTCGAGCTCGAGCCGCGGGCCGGACTCGCCGTCGCCGAGCTCGAGGTCCATGCCCGGCTCGACCACCTCGAGGGCGACATTCTTCTCGAGCTCCTGCGAGATCCGCTCGGACAGCTGGGCGAGCGGCATCTGCAGGATCTCCATCGACTGGATGAGCCGCGGCGTGAGCCGCATCTCGGTCGCCAGCTTCTGGCCGAGCCGCAGGGAATGTCCGGGGTCGAAGCGCATGGCGCCGGGCCCCATGCTATCGGCGGGGCTATCGGCCGGGCCGTCAGGGCAGCGGGATCTTCACCCCGAGCTCGCGGGCGCACTCCTTGGCGAGCCCATATCCCGCGTCGGCGTGGCGGAAGACGCCCATCATCGGGTCGTTGGTCAGCACCCGCTCGAGCCGCCGGGCCGCCTCGGGCGTGCCGTCGGCCACGATCACCTGCCCGGCGTGCTGGCTGAAGCCGATGCCGACGCCGCCGCCGTGGTGGAAGCTCGTCCAGCTCGCGCCGCTCGCGATGTTCACCGCGAAGTTCAGGATCGCCCAGTCGCTCACCGCGTCGGTGCCGTCCTTCATGGCCTCGGTCTCGCGGTTCGGGCTCGCGACGCTGCCGCAGTCGAGGTGGTCGCGGCCGATCACGATCGGGGCCTTGACCTTGCCGGTCGCGACGAGCTCGTTGAACTTGAGCCCCGCGCGATGCCGCTCGCCGAGGCCGAGCCAGCAGATGCGGGCGGGCAGGCCCTGGAAGGCCACCCGCTTCTGGGCCATGCGGATCCAGCGGCGGAGCGACTCGTCCTGCGGGAAGAGCTCGAGCACCGCCTCGTCGGTCACGCGGATGTCCTCGGGATCGCCCGACAGCGCCACCCAGCGGAACGGACCGCGGCCGGTGCAGAACTGCGGCCGGATGTAGGCGGGCACGAAGCCGGGGAACGCGAACGCGTCGGCGAAGCCGTGGTCGAGGGCCCGCTGGCGGATGTTGTTCCCGTAATCGAAGACCTTCGAGCCCTTCCGGAGGAAGCCGACCATGAGCCGCACATGGCGGTC
>JBIKVN010000259.1:0-4289 GCA_044356865.1 Phycisphaerales bacterium
ACGAGCGCCGCGATCACCAGCCGCCCCCGCCACCGCTCGGGCGGCACGAGCAGGAACCCGCCGAGGCAGGTCACCGCGGCGACCGCCGCCGCCGCCGCGTACGGGAACCACGCGTTCGCGTTCCACGCCTTGAGCCAAGCGGGGGCGTCGTTGTCGTTGGCCCAGCTCGAGACGCCGTAGCAGGCCACCACGGCGAGACCGGCCTGCAACGCCAGCGCGAACGCGTCGCGCAGCCGGATCGCCCGCGGCCGGGCCATCGGCAGCGCCAGGTACGGGCCGATCACCAGCGCCGCCGCGAGCAGCAGGAGATCGGTCGGCTTCAGGTGGGCGAAGAGCGGCCAGGTCACGCGGCCCGGATCGCCCTCGGGCAGGTCGAGCCGGACCATGCGGTACGGATGGGCGTTCGCGAGCACCGGCGCGAAGACCGCCATCGTCGCGATCACGCCGATCCACGCGAGGGCGCAGACCGCCATCGGCCGTCGCAGCACGCGGCTCCACGCGTCGGCCCAGAAGCCCTTCGCCTCGACCTGGCCGAGGCCGCGCATCACGTCGATGCCGGAGATCTCCGCGGGTTGGCCGGGGGTGGTGCTCATGGGGTGCGGAAAGCGGGTCTCACTCGAACTGCACGCGGGGGTCGGCCGCGGCGTAGAGGATGTCGGCGAGCAGCAGCGCGAGCAGGTTCACGCAGGCGATCATGAGCGTGTTCGCGAGGATCAGCTCGCGGTCGCGCAGGCTGATCGCCTCGAGGATGAGGCTGCCCATGCCGGGGATCGAGAAGATGCGCTCGACGACCACCGACCCCGCGAGCGTCGCGGGGAAGATCGTCACGAACATCGTGATGAGCGGCAGGAGGCTGTTCCGGAAGACGTGCCGCAGGACCACGTCGCGGCGGGGCACGCCCTTCGCGGTCGCGGTCCGCACGTAGTCGGCGTTGAAGTTCTCGAGCATCGCGGCCCGGGTCTGCTTGGAGAGCACCGCGAAACCCGCGTACACCAGGCACGCGACCGGCAGGCAGAGATGCCAGACCGTGTCGAGCAGCCAGCCGCGGATCCAGGTGCCGTCCTCCGCGGTCGAGGGCAGGAAGGTCCAGTCGTCGGAGGCCCGGTCGTGGAGCCCGCTCACCGGGAAGTACCCCGCATCGGCGACGAAGCCGACCAGCAGCACGCCCGCCCACACCGCGGGGATCGACCAGAGCGCGACGTAGGTCGCCCCCGACAGCACGTCGAACCACGAGCCGCGCCGCGTCGCCGCCAGCACGCCGCTGGGGATCGCGACCAGGTAGATGATCGGGAACGCGATGAAGTTGATGAGGAGCGTCACCGGCAGGGCTTCCGAGATCAGGTCGCCGACCGGCCGGCTGCGGCTGAACGCCGTGCCGAGGTCGGGCCAGGCGAGGCTCAGGAAGCCCGGGACGATCGGCACGCCCGCCTCGGGGAAGGGCTTGGCGCGGAAGCATGCCTCGAGCTCGTCGCGGCTCGCGACCGCCTTGGCCCACGCCTCCTGCGCCGCCGCCGCCGCCTCGGCGAGCGGTTGCCAGCCCGCGAGCGAACGGTCGGGATCGCGGCCGGCGAAGGCCTTGGCCCGGAACTTGTTGTCGACGGTCGCCGCGCCCTCGATGCCCGCATCCTTCGCGTAGGCGATCGCGGCCCGCTCCATCGCCCGCGACGCCGCGACCGACGCCGCCCGGGCCTGGGCGTACCCGTTCGCGGCCTTGCGGAAAGCGTCCTGCCGCGCTTCGGTCGGCATCGCCGCGAAGTCGGGAATCATGGCGGCCGCCCGTTCGGGCCGCGGGAACCACTCCGCCAGCGGCGGGCTCTTCACCTCGCGCGGCATCCGCAGCAGGTCGCCCGACCGGCCGACCTGGGCCCGCGTGCCGAGCTTCACCGGGCTCACCCGCGACAGCCAGCGGACATACTGCACCGGCGCCGGCTCGTCGAGGCCGTAGCGGTCCTCGAGGTACGCCTCGAGCTGGGCCGCCTTGCTCGCCTCGAGCTGCCCCCCGCTCACCCGCAGGCTCGCGCCGATCCCGCCCGGACTTAGCGCGATGAGCATGAACACGAGGAAGGTGATGCCGACGAGCGTCGGCACCATGAGCATCAGGCGTCGGGCGAGATAGGTTCCCATGGGGTCCGTCAGTTCGCCGGAGTCGCCGCGGCCGGGCCGACCTTCACGAACTCGAGCGGATCGAGCCCGACCTTGTACGCGTTCACGTTGCCGAAGTCACGGCTCACGAAACGCAGCCACGGCACGACCCGCAGGAAGGTGTACGGCTGCTCCTCGTGCATGACCCGGTCGAGCTCGTGCCAGATCAGCATCCGCTCGGCGGTGTCCATGGTGGTCCGGCCGCGGTCGATGAGCTCGTCGGCCTCGGCCGACCGCCACTGCACGAAGTTGTCGCCCTGGTCCTCGATCGACGACGAGTGGAAGATCTGCCGCGGGTCGCTCTCGGGGGCGGTCGCCGACCAGCCCATGGTGAGGGCGTCGAAGTCACGCCGCTTCTGCATGTCCTGCATGACCGACCAGTCGAGCACCCGCACCTCCATCCGGATGCCCGCCTTCGTGCAGGCGTCCTTGATGAAGTTGCTCATCCGCTCGGCGATCTCGCCGCCCGAGGGCCGCGTGAACTCGAAGGTGAACTCGTCGCCGGCCTCGTTCTCGAGCACGCCGTCGCCGTCGCGGTCGGTCCAGCCCGCCTCGGCCAGCAGTTCCTTCGCCCGCGCCGGGTCGTACGGCCACGGCTGGATCGCCGGGTTCGACGCCGGACTCTCGGGGTTGGTTGGGCCCTTGGCCACCACGCCGATCCCCTCGTAGATGTCGCGGATCATCCGCTCGCGATCGATGAGATGCGTCATCGCGAGCCGCACCCGCCGGTCGTGGAACGGCGTCAGCTTCCCGTTTCGGGGCCCGGCGTTCCAGGCGATGAAGCTGTAGCCCGACCGCATGTTCACCCAGTTGAGCGAGAAGTGCCCGTCGTCCCAGCCCGGCTCGGTCCGGGTCTTCACGAACTGCGGGGCGCTCGGCATCATCATGTCGCCCTCGCCCTTGCGGTAGGCGACCAGCCGCGAGAGCTCGTCGTTCACGACCTTGAAGCGGCGCCGCTCGAGCGGCGGCCGGTTCCCGAGCGAATTGCCCCAGTACCGCTCGTTCCGGACCAGCACCACGTCGGTGCCCGGCGACCACTGGTTCGCGGGGTCGAGCGTCTCGAGCTTGTACGGCCCGCTGCCGAGCAGCAGCCCCGTCGCCGAGTTGACCTGCGACGGCTCGAACTTCGCGTAGAAGTGCTTCGGCAGCACGTACAGGCCCAGCGTGTAGGTCAGGTTGGTGAACACCGACTTGTTGAAGCGGTACTCGACGGTGCGATCGTCGACCACGACCACGTCGTCGATCATGTCCATGGTCGAGCGGGTCCGCTCGGCCTCGACCTCCGTGTTCCGCACGAAGTCCATGAAGGTCCAGCGGAAGTCCTCGGCGGTCACCGGCGTGCCGTCGGAGAACCTCGCCCGCGGGTCGATCCGGACCCGCAGCCAACGGCCGTCCGGGTCGAGCTGCCATGCCTCGGCGAGGAGGCCCCGCATCTCGAGGGTCTCGGGGTCGAGGGTGGCCGCGGTCTCGGCCACGATGTCGATCACCCGCCGACCGTAGACGTCGCTCGAGATGTACGGTGTGATCTTCTGGGGCTGGGCCTCGAAGAGCTCGGTGAACTCGCCACCGGTCTTGAAGCCGGGGACCGACTTCGGATCGTTGCCGTAGGCGTACCGCTTCGGCCAGGTGATGGGCACGCCGGGCCGGGCCCAGCTCTCTTCGCGCCCGACCGGCGCCGCGGCCCCCGCGGAGGCGGCCGACGCCGCGAACTGCTTCAGTTCGTTCACCACGCCGGAAAGGTCGACATTCGACCCTCCCGAGGCCGCCGCGGACTCAATCTGGGCCAGCTTCTCGCGGATCTTCATGAGCTGTTCCCACTCGCGATCCCGCTGCTTCATCGAAAGCAGCACGAGCACCCCGATCGCCGCCACGAGCACGAGCAGCAGGAAGTCCTTGACGCCGAAACGGTTCTGCATGCGGTTTCCTCGAACCCGGGACCGGTCCCGGGGGGGTGCAGCCTAGGTCCGACCGCGCATCGGATCAAACCGCTCGCGGAAGGCGTCGCCGAGGAAGTTGAGGCTGAGAAGCGCCCCCGCGATGCCCGCGCAGGGAAAAAGGAGCAGCCACCAGTGGCTCCGGACCAGATTCAACTCCGGCAGCCCGTCGGCGGCGAGGTTTCCCCAGCTCGGAAGCGGTTCGCGGACCCC
>JBIKVN010000260.1:0-4287 GCA_044356865.1 Phycisphaerales bacterium
CCTGTCCGCCCCATGGGACTCTTCTCCACCGTCGTCCTTCCCGGCGCCGAGCTCAGCCTCGGTTACGCCTCCGAACTCTGCAAGACCATCCCGGCGGACGTCTTCAACAAGATGCCGTCGAAGGATTTCAACAGCCCGGCGTTCAACATCGGTCACCTCGCGACCTACCCGAACAACGTGCTCGGCATGATCGGCCGCGGCGACCTCGTCAAGCCGCTGCCGTTCAGCGCCGACCTGTTCAAGCAGGGGGCCGCGTGCGTCGACCAGCCCGGGCTGTATCCGGCGAAGGACGTGCTCATGGCGAGCTTCGACGAGGGCTACCGCCGCGTGATCGACGCGGTGCGCGGCTGCGACGACTCGGTCTTCGAGCGGGTGAACCCGATCGAGGGCCGCTTCCGCGAGCTGATGCCCACGGTCGGCGCGGCGGTGAACTTCATGCTCGGCGGCCACCTGCAGATGCACCTCGGGCAGATCTCGGCGTGGCGGCGGGCGATGGGGCTCGGATCGGTGCATTGACCGCCCGGCCGTCATCCCCGAAGGCCGGAAGAGACGTTCCCGAGGACTTTCGGCGGCTCGCGTCCGAGGTCGGGAACGCCCTCGGTGAGTTGCGTCATAGGCTCCGTCCCTTGCTCGATCGCCTGATGCCCGAGGGCTACGGCGTGCGCTCGTTCAGCCGGAGCACCGGGCTCCAGCTCACCTCGGCGTGGCGGTGCTGGACGGTGGCCCATGTGGCCGACCCGGCGCAGGCCTTGCGGGCGTTGCCGGGCGCGAAGGCGTGGAAGGGTGTCCTTGCGAAGTTCGAGGATCGGCTGGGGGCCTCGCCCGAACTCGACGGGCTGCGGGCATCGGTCGAGCGGCTTGAGTCGCTCATCCGCGACCGCCGGCTCACGCGTCTCGTGCTGCGGGCCCTTGCCGCGGGCGGCCTCGATTCCTCGCGCGAGGTCGGGGTGCTCGTCGAGGCCCGGCGGGCGGCCTCGCGAAGCATGGCGAAGCTGTACGGCGTGCAGTGCAAGACCCGCCTCACGGCGTCGCTCGTCGCGTCGGGCAGGGGTCCCGGCGGGATCTCGATCGGGAACGCCGGCTTCTTTGACCGGATCGCCCGCACCCGGCCCGGCTTGCCGTGGCCGATCCTGCGGCGCTCGGTCGCGGTCGACCACGAGGTCGAGGGGATCCGGCGCCACCAGCCCCTCGGCGACGGCGAGCCGTTGCCCACGGTCCTCCGCTCGCTCTCGAGCCGGGGCATCGTCGGCCGCGAGGTTCGAGCGGGACATCGGCACGATTTCGAGACGATCGACCTCGCCGACGTGCCGGCCGGGCGGAGCGGTCGCCTGCGGCTCTTCCACGCCGAGGCGCTGCCCGACTCCGGCTCGATCCCGCCCGGCGCGTACGAATCGACGGCGGGCGTGACGATCCTCGCGGGTGCGACCGGAGGCGGCGGTGGGGCTGTTCCGCTGCCCGGCGCCGCCGCCCTCGCCGCGTGCGGCCTGCTCGCGGCCGGGCGCCGACGGCGTCGCTGAGTCGCGGCGAGCCTCACGCTTCACGCACCTGAACGACCTGGCCTCCTTTCGAAGCCAGGTTTTTTCATGGGCGTGACGGCCGCGGGCCGGATTCGCGGCGGGCCCGGTCCCGCATCAACGATCCTCGGGAACGGTGACCGCGATTGGGCCGATCCGCCTCGCAGGCGATGGACATCGACGGGGCCGCGGCGAACCATCGTGCCGCGGGCTGGGTCGCGGGGATGACGGTCGGATGCAAGACGCCCTCTGTGTGGACGTCCGATCCCGAGACGCGACCGGACCGGGTTGGGGGGATTTCCATGGCGTGCATTGCCAGGCGTGAAGCATCGAGGGTGGTCGTCGCGCGAGAAGGGTCGGCGAGGCGATTTGACTTCGGTTAGTCGCGGTGGTTGAGCCGGCGCTCACCGGTGCCGGTTTCTTTCCCGTTCCGTCTTTCGCTTCGTTCACCCGAGTCAGGAGTGTGTCATGTCCGGCCCATCTCGCGCGATCCTTGCGCTCGTCGTTCTCGTGGTCTTGGTCCTCGTCGCCTCGTCGGCAAGCCTTGCCTCGGCGGGCGTTCGGGCGGCGTTTCCGCTCGATCCATCGCCCGTCGAGTGGCGGGTGGGCCATGGGCTTGCGACAGGGGCGAGGCTTGACTCCGCGGTCGCGCGAGCCATCGCGCGGGCCGACTTCGCGCTGCGGTCGATCGCCGCCCCCGGAGCCTACGAACCCTTCGCCGAGCGGATGTTCGCGGCCTTTCCGGGATCCTGCCCCGTCGCGGACGGCCGGTTCCGCGAGCGGGCGACAACGCTTGAGGCGTTGCTCGCGGGCGGCTCGTTCCGTCTCGCGATCCGCATCGTGCCCTGGGAGTCGCTCGGCGGTGCGATGGCGGGGTTTGCGGCACGGGGACCCGACGGCCGGGCCACGATCCTGTTGAACGCCGGTTTCGTCGCGGGCGAGGCCGCGTTCCCGTATCCCGACGCGAGCGATGCGGAACTGGCGCGGCTGCTGCTCGAGGAGCTCGGGCATGCGTTCGACTCGTTCCTGAACGGCGAGGACGACACGCCCGGCGACGAGGGCGAGCGGTTTGCGGCGGAGACGCTCGGCTGCACGATCGAGCCGATGCAGGCGGCGCGGATGGCCCGCGAGGATGACCGGCGGCGGGTGACCGTCGACGGCGTCGAGCTGTCGATCGAGGAGGCGTCGATCACTTTCGTGACCGTCTATCGCGCGACCCTCGGGCCGGGCGGGCAGTCGATTCGACCCGACGCCCCGTTGGCCGGCACCTCGTTCCGCTTCACGACCAGTCCGCCGTCCGCCAGCAGCTTCCAGACGGCCCGGCAGTCGGGTCGGGTGCCGGGGACGTTCACCTACCTCGACGCGGGCGGGCAGCCGGTGACCCACGCCGGCGAGGTCGTGACGCGGACGCCCACCGGTTCCACCCAGGCCACCGCCGTCGGCTTCCGCAACGCCAGCCCGGGCGGGCCGGACTTCGTCTTCATGTTCGGCGGCAGCACGCTGACCCTCGGGGTCACCGTCAACTCGTCGGCGAACCACATCGCGTCGCTGATGGACGAATACGTGGAAGCGGAGGGGCCGAGCGGGCTGGAGTCGTCGTGGTCGGCCGAACCGACGGTCATCACGGCCGACGGTGTCAGCGCCTCGATCGTCTCGGTCACCGTGCGCGACGCCGACGGCGATCCGCTCGAGGGTGCGACGGTCACGCTCGGGATCGTGGGCGGCACGGCCGACATCGCGGCGCCGAACCCCGCGACGAGCGGGGGTGACGGGCGGGTGTCCTTCGCGGTGACGAGCACGGTGGTGAACACCGTCACGCTGCAGGTCTCGGTCTCGCGGGGCGGGGTCGAGACGACGCTGGCGAATCCCGCCACGATCGAGCTCTCGTTCGTGCCCGGGCCGGCCGAGCGGCTGGCGGTGATCCAGCAGCCGACCGCAGGCGACAGCGGGGTCGCTTTCGCGATTCCGTTTCGCGTGCAGGTCGAGGATGGGTCCGGTCATCCGGTGACGACGGACGGCACGAGCGAGGTCACGGCCGAGATCGCCTCGGGACCGGCCGGGGCGACGCTGGGCGGGACGCTCTCCCGAATCGTCTCGGGCGGAATCGCGACCTTCGATGACCTGGCGATCACGGGGCCGGGCGGCGTGTACGTGATCCGGTTCACGAGCGACGGGTTGGGTTCGGCGGATACGGAGAACGTCGTGCTGTGCAACCTGGCGAGCTACTGGCTGGACGCCGACGGCGACGGATTCGGCGACGCGACGCGGGCGCCGATGAGCAGTTGCGCTCCGTTGCCAGGAACCGTGACCAACGGAGCGGACTGCGATGACGTGAACCCGTCGGTCAACCCTGCCGCGCTTGAGGTCTGCGATGACCTCGACAACGACTGCAGCGGCCTCGCGGACGACGGCCTTTCGTTCGCGAACTACTGGCCGGATGCCGACGGCGACGGCTTCGGCGATGCGACTCGCACGCCGGTGAGCAGTTGCATTCCGTTGCCGGGAACGGTGACGAACGGAGCGGACTGCGATGACGTGAATCCATCGATCAACCCAGATGCGCCCGAGATCTGCGACGGCGAGGACAACGACTGCAGCGGCCTCGCGGACGACGGCCTGTCGTTCGAGAACTACTGGCCGGACGCCGACGGCGACGGCTTCGGCGATGCGACGCGCACGCCGGTGAGCAGTTGCATTCCGTTGCCAGGAACCGTGACCAACGAAGCGGACTGCGACGACGTGAACCCGTCGGTCAACCCTGCCGCGCTTGAGG
>JBIKVN010000261.1:0-4285 GCA_044356865.1 Phycisphaerales bacterium
CGCATCGCCTGCCGGGCGAACTCGGCTGGGACGGCTTCGACACCGGCATGCACGAGCTCGGCCACGTGATCGAGCAGGTCGTCTCGACGCACCGCGTGCCGCGGCCGGCGCTGCGCGGCGTGCCGAACACCGCCTGCACCGAGGCGTTCGCGTTCCTCTACCAGTCGCTCGGCCGCCGCGTCCTCGGCCTCGACGCGACCGACGAGGCGACCGCCCACGACCTCGACGCGGTGCAGACCTACGCGATGGCGTGCCAGATCGCGGGCCCGGCGTTGCTTGAGCTGCGCGTGTGGAACTGGATCTACGCGAACCCGAAGTCGACCGCGGCGGAGTTGCGCGACCGCGTCCTGCTCGAGGCCGAACGGCTCTGGGCCGAGCACTATGCCGAGCATTTCGGGCCGGACCCGTACCGGATCCTCGCCGCGTACCAGCACATGATCAACCATCCGCTGTATCTGGCGGACTACCCGCTCGGGCAGATCATCAGCCACCAGATCCGCAGCCACCTGCGCGGCAAGGACCTCGCCGCCGAGACGATCCGCATCTGCTCGACCGGCAGCGTGACGCCGGATCTCTGGATGCGCAAGGCGGTCGGCGCGGGGATCTCGGCCGAGCCGCTGGTGCGGGATGCGGGGGCGGCGTTGGGGAGGATGGCGGGGAAGGCGTCGTCCTGAGTCGACGACGGGCTCCGGCTCGGATCTGCATCGCTGCAGCGGAGCCTTGGTGTTGATCCCGACGGGGCATGGCCCCGTCGTTCCGCGCCGGGGCCCCGAACGGCGATGGCGTTCCATCATCCCCCATCCGCCGCTCGAACCGACCGGAGCGCCCGGCGACTACACCCCGCTTGGGCGTTGTGCATCCGTCGCGTTCAACGCGGCCGATGCAAGCCGCACCCGATCCGAGACAGCACCCCACCCGGAACGACGAGGCCATGCCTCGTCGGCGGATCCACACGACGGCACGAGATGGATCGATATGTCGAAACGGAGTCCACCGTACGGTTACACTCCCGCCCCATGTCTCCAACGTCCCTCGAACTGTCCTACCAGTCGGGCACGCCGTTCGCGGGCTACCTCTATCTGCCACGCCAGACAGACGACCGCTGCGCCCGCAGCGAGCCGCGCGAGGCGGGCCTCGTCGTCGATTTCGCCGCCGACGGCCGCCCCATCGGGATCGAGATTACCTCGCCGCGGGCCGCGACGCCCGAGGCCGTGAACCGGACGTTCGCCTCGCTCGGCCTGCCGACCGTCCCGCCCGAGGATCTAGCGCCGCTGCGGGCGGCGTGAGGTCGGGGGCGGGCGGGCCGGAACCCGTGCGACGGGGCCCCGAAACCCAACGAAACCCAAACAGCGGCCGCCGAAGGTCATGAAAGTTACCTTTTTTGCATTGAACCCCTTCCCTTCGCCCGGGGGGCCTCGTCAAACTGCGACTTCCGGTCGTCCCCGTCCCCGGACGACCTTCGCGAATCGGAGCGCGGCCACGGGCCGCAGGATTGAAAGCATGCGCCTTGATCTCGTGACTCGAATCGTCGCAGCCATCGCCGGCTGGTGCCTTGCAACCCCAACCTACGCCATCGACCTGCTGGTACCTCAGGAGTTCGCATCGATCCAGGCTGCGGTAAACGCGAGCCAGAACGGGGACCGGGTCGTTCTCGCGCCGGGGACCTACAACGAACAGGTGACGATCAACGCCAAGTCGATCACGATCCTCGGGAGCGGCGGCCCGAACGTCACGAAGATCGACCGGCAGAACGCCGGCGGCCACGTGTTCGACGTCACCGGAGTCAGCGGCTCGCCTGTCAAGTTCGAGGCGCTCACGATCACCCGGTGCCAAGGCAACGCGATCCAAGCGTCATCCTCACTGGTTGAGATCAACAATGTGCGAGTCACCTCGGGACACCGAGCCGTGCTACTCGAGACGAACTCGACCCTCAACGCGACCGGCCTCCAGGTGATCGTGATGTCGGCGGACGGCGCGTGCGTCTTCATCAACGGACCGGGCGGTGTCGCAAACCTGGTGAACTGCAACTTCCAGGACGGCGGCAACACGAACGGCGGAGCCCTGTACTGCAGCTCCAAAGACGGCCAGTTCATCGTGGAGGATACACTTTTTGCCCTGCATACCGGCGTAAACGCCGGCTCGGTGTTCCTGGCCTCCGGCAGTTCGGGAACCTTCACGAACTGTGTCTGGTCGAACTGCGAGGGAGGAACGGCGAGTTGCGTCTACGCGCAAGGGAATGCCTCGATCACCATCAGTGATTGTGACATGTTCCAGAATCGCGGAACCTGCTTCTACTCGGAGTCAGGATCCTTGACTATTCGCGATTCGATGCAGCAGAACTCTTACGAGGTCTACCGGCACAGCTTGCTTCGCAATGATGCCGGAACGACGATTGTCGAGAGAACGAGGTCTATAAACAGCCAAGGCTATGTTGATTGCGGCGAACAGGGAGGATGGATCTACTGCGGGAACGGAAGCCTTTCGATCACCGATTGCGAGGTTTCCGGATTCACCGTTCTAGGCGATTCAAACTGCGGAGCGGGCCTCATCAAGGCAGGCAACTCGACATCTCCGATTGTCATCCGGCGATCGAACTTCCGACTGGCAAACGCCTCTGACGAAAGCACGAACTTCGTGAGGGCTTTTTCAAGGCCGGTCGAGATCGAGGACAGTTTCTTCGGCTTTGATCCGGGGAGCATTCGAACGCACTACCGCGGGATCTGGCTCGAGGGCGTACCGAGTGCCCGGATCGCGCGATGCACTTTCAGCGGATACTCAATATACCACGCCGTGGATTCCGTTTTCTCGAATGATCTAGAGTTACTTGATTGCACCTTTTCCGCCACAACCACTGCAAGCAACTCGTACTATCCCGTCATTTTTCGCGGAGACAGTCATGTGTCACGGCAACTCATCGAGCGATGCACGTTCAATCGCATGAGGCAGCCGATTCGGCACTTAAACAATTATAACGTATCATCCTCGCTGACGGTTCGCGATTGCCGGTTTCTTGACAACCTACGAGAGAATGAAGCCTCTGCCATCTGGTGCCAAGGAGTTGCCCCCCGCGTCGAAGGCTGCCTGTTCCGCTCGATCGAGTACCCGACGATCTACACGGACACCTACGCGGTCCTCGGCGGCAGCTTCTTCTGCGGCAATCAAGGCCAAGAGCTGAACACGGCCATCCTCGAAAAGGGCGAGAACGTCTTCAACGCCCCCTGCTCGATCGACTGCGACGCGGACGGGCTGCCCGACGCCTACGAGATCGCGACCGGCATCGACACCGACTGCAACGACAACGCCCTTCCCGACTCCTGCGACGCGGATGTCGGAGGTGACTGCGACAAGGACGGCGCCCTTGACATCTGCGAGATCGCCGCCGGCGCCCCCGACTGCAACTCGAACGGCATCCTTGATACCTGCGAGCCCGATTGCGATTCGGACGGCGTTCCGAACGCCTGCGAGATCGCCGCGGGCGCGAGCGACTGCGACGCCAATGGAATCCCCGACTCGTGCCAGCCCGACTGCGACGGCGACGCGACCATCGACGCGTGCGAGATCGCGGCCGGGGCGGCCGATTGCAACGCGAACGCGGTGCCCGACTCGTGCGAGATCGCCGCGGGCACGGCGCCCGACCTGAACACCGACGCGGTCATCGACACCTGCCAGCCCGAGATGCAGTTCGCCGGGCTCGAGCTCGAGATCGTCCCGATCGTGAACCGCGGCCTCGACGACCTCTTCCCCGCCACCTCGGTCTGCTACCGGCTCTACGCCCGGACGACCGAGACTGACTCGGCGGTGGTCGGCCTCTTCGGGAATCCCGACCATCCGCTGGCAATCAACGCCACCGGCGGCTTCTGGCAGAGCCCCTACGGCGGCGACCTCGCGAGCGCTGTCCCGTGCGACCTCTCGGCGGCGCTCCCGAGCGCGAAGTACGACAGCTGGTTCACGATCGGGCTGACCTGCGCTCTCGGCAACTCGGTCCAGAACACCGGCATGAACCTCGCGCCGTTCAACAAGGGCGGCGGCGTGAACGACAACGACGGGATCATCTTCGTGAACCCCGGGGCGCCGCAGTCGATCGCGGGCCCCACCAAGCGGGTGCTGCTCGCCCAGCTCACGACGAGGAACGCCGTGCTTCCGGCCGGCACCATCGACGTCATCGGCCGCTCGGCCGCCGGCACCGCGACCTGGACCGCCTTCTCGCAGGCGATCCCGATCCCGGCCCTCGTCGACTGCAACGCGAACGGCGTGCAGGACGCCTTCGACATCGCGAACGCGACCT
>JBIKVN010000054.1:0-14791 GCA_044356865.1 Phycisphaerales bacterium
GCGACCATGCGTCGATCGCCAAGTGGCGTCAGGACCGGCGGGTCGAACGGACCCGGGCGCGTCGCCCGGACCTGCTCGAACCCGGCGGGTGAATTGCGACCCCTGGGCGTTCACGTCGAACGACCCATGTCGCCGATTCCGCACGGCCCCAATGCCCGCACGCGGCACGGCTGGACGGAGAACCGGGCCGGAAGGCCCAACGAAGGAATGGCCGACATGAACCGCACCCAGATCATCGAAGGCGTCGTCGCCGAGCAGCTCAAGGCCGCCAACTCGTTCCCGACCTTCTCGGTCGGTGACACGATTGACGTGCACTACAAGATCATCGAGGGCGACAAGGAGCGCATCCAGGTCTTCCAGGGTGTCTTCATCGCCGAGAAGGGCCGCGGGATCAACAAGGTCATCACCGTCCGCCGCATCGTGGCGAACGAGGGCGTCGAGCGGGTGTTCCCGCTGCACAGCCCCCGCCTCGCGAAGATCGACGTCGTCCGCCGCGGCGATGCCCGCCGGGCGAAGCTCTTCTACCTCCGCGACCGGTTCGGCAAGAGCCGCCGCCTCCGCGACCAGCGTCGCGGCCTGAAGGCCGTCGAGGGCCAGGCCGTGACCGGCGCCGAGGCCTGATCGGCCCACCGGTCCACGCATGCGGGTCCGCCTCAGCAAGACCTTCTCGTTCGAGGCCGCGCATTGGCTGCCCACCTTCCCCGACGGCCACAAGTGCCGGCGGATGCACGGGCATTCCTTCCGCGTCGAGATCGTCGTCGCCGGCGAGCTCGACCCGGCGAAGGGCTATCTCATGGACTACGGCGACATCCGCCGCGCCGTCGACCCGATCGAGAAGGCCCTCGACCATCGTTGCCTGAACGAGATCGACGGGCTCGCGAACCCGACCAGCGAGATGATCGCGGCGTGGATCTGGGAGCGGCTCAAGCCGACGCTTCCGCTTCTCGATGAGGTCATCGTGCACGAGACGTGCACCAGCCGATGTGAGTTCCGGGGCGAGCCCCGGGGCGACGCGAAGGCCGCCCGCCCGTGAACCTTTGCGTGATGCACGATGCGGCGATGGTCGCCCGGCTGGTCGGGGCGGGGCACCCATGCTGCGCGGGCGTCGTCCTCGCCCATGACTCGGGCCTCGGCTGCGTGGGCTCGTGGGTCGACGGGAATCCGCTTGACCCCGATTTCCTGCTTGAGCTCGAGCTGCCGGGGCCGCGGGCGATCCTCTGGAGCGGCTCGCTCGGCGAGTCGCTCTTCGCCGACGAACCGCGGAACTGGATGCCGGCGGGCCGCGCCGCCCTCGCGGCGTTCTGCGACAGCGCCGCCCGTCCGCTCGCCCTCGCCGGCAAGCGGATGTGCTTCCGGCCGCATCATCGGCATGTCCTGAGCGACGTGCAGGGCTCGCTCAGTTTCCTTCGCGAACGCCAGGGCCAGCCGTTCGGCATCTCGCTCTCGCCCGCCGACCTCTTCACGCCCGACATGCTGAAGGACGCCGACGACCATCTGGGCCGCGCGATCGGCAGCCTCGGCCACCTCGCGGATCTCGTGATCGTCGAGGATCTCCGCCCCGGCCCCGACGGTCTGGAGCGGGTGCCGTTGGGCGAGGGCGTGCTGCCGGCGGCGCGCTATGCGAGCCTGCTGCGCGAGCACGTTCCGGCCGCGACGCCGCTGGTGCTGCCCTCCGCGGGCTTCGCGGCGGCGGCCGAGCGGCTGAAGGCGGGCTGAGCGGGCCGCGGCACACGCACCGAGCGCGCGTCGGGCCGGCCCCACGTGAATGAAGGCCACGGCCGCACTCGGGGCGGGCCGCTCATGAACGCCTCCCCCGGCCCGCGTCGGCCGACGCCGCCCGACCCGATCCTCGCGCAACCATTGCCCGCCCCGCTCGCCCCCCGGTACCATGAGGACCCCCCGTGGAGACAGGGGCTTACGAGGTACAGGATGTCGACCCTCGCGTGTGGCCTGGATGCCAAGGTGCTGGTGCTGAACCGCGTCTACGCCGCGGTCCGGATCGTCGATGCCCGCCGCGCCTTCACCCTGCTGGTGAAGGACCTCGCCGAGGTCATCTCGGTCGAGAACGGCTCGTTCGTCAACTACTCGTTCCTCTCCTGGACCGACGCCGCCGAGTTCCAGCGCGAGCACGAGAACGACGCCCACGACTGGATCCGCACCGCCCGCCTGTCGATCGCGGTGCCCAAAGTCATCCGCCTGCTCGGCTACGACCGCTTCCCACGCGAGCACGTCAAGCTCAACCGCCGCAACATCTACGCCCGCGACGGCAGCCGTTGCCAGTACTGCGGCAAGCACTTCCCGACCCGCGAGCTGACCCTCGACCACGTCCTGCCCCGCGTGCAAGGCGGCGAGAACAGCTGGACGAACCTGGTCTGCGCCTGCGTCCGCTGCAACGCCCGCAAGGGCGGCCGGACGCCGGTCGAGGCGGGCATGCGGCTGCTGCGGACGCCGGTGAAGCCCAAGCGCAACCCCGCGATCACCGTCCGCCTCGGCAGCCCGCGGTACCAGTCGTGGAAGGCGTTCCTCGACGAGGCCTACTGGACGGTCGAGCTGAGCGAGTGAGCCGGTAAGCCAGAGAGGGAGAACCACCGATGGCCGGAAAGAAGCCAAAGTCCGCGAAGACGAACGACGCCCCCGCGTTCCGCCACGTCGCCCGCAAGCAGCTCTCGAGCGGCAAGGGCGCGACGCCCGCCGAGATCGGCGCGAGCCTGGTGGCCCTCTTCAACTCGGGCAAGGCCGACCAGGTCACGGGGCTCTGGCACCACAAGAAGATCGAGTCGATCGAATCGGACGGCACCGTCTTCGAGGGCCGCAAGGGCGTCGCCGAAAAGGACGCATGGTGGCATGCGAACTTCACCGTGCATTCGGCCCTCGCCGAGGGGCCGTTCGCCGGCGCGACCGGCTTCGCGGTCGTCTTCGAGATGGAGATCTCGCCGGCCGCGAACCCCGGCGAGCGCACCAAGGTCCGCGAGGTCGGGATGTACACGGTCGAAAAGGGCAAGATCGTCCGCGAGGAGTTCCTCGCGGCGGCCGGCCGCTGACGTTCACCCCCCGAGCAGCGTCACGCCGAGCGACAGCGTCACGGCGTTGTTGATGCCGTGGGCGACCATCGCCGGCCAGAGCGAGCCGCGGGTCTCGCGCGAGATGCAGAACGCGATCGCGAGGCCCATGAGCGCCGGGGCGAAGAGCACGCCCTGCGGGTGGATCACCGCGAAGAGGAAGCTGCTCGCGAGGGCCGCGATCGCGAGGCTCGCGACCAGGCCAAGCCGGCCGCACTCGTCGCGCAGGTGCCGATAGAGGATGCCGCGGAAAGCGATCTCCTCGACGAGCGGGGCGATCACCGACGCAAGGACAAACAGCCCGACCAGCATCGGCCAGCCCGCGCCGCCGATCATCTCGACCACCGGATGGCTCGGCTGCTCGGCCTGGCCGAAGATCGCCACCAGCAGGAAGTACACCACGAGCCCGGCCGCCAAGAGCGGCAGCGCGAGGCAATAGGTCAGCGCCCCCGCCAGCGTCTCGCGGAAGAAGCCCGCCCCAAAATGCAGCCCGAGATCGCTCCGGATATCGGCGGCCCGCACGCCGCGCAGGCTCGGCCAGGCGAGGGCCGCGAGGCTCAGCAGGAAGCTGCCACCGCCGACCGCAAGCGCCGCGACCTCCTCGGCCGTCGCCGAGGGTTCCTCGCCCAGCGCGACGCCCGCCAGCACCGCCCCGAGTACGTTCAACCCGAGGCACGCGGCCATCCAGACCGCGAAGGTCTCGCCGTAGACGCGGGCCGCGGGCACCGCCGGCTCGAGCCGCGGCCGCAGCCGGGCCATGGCCGCCATCACGACCAGCACCACGATGAGGGCGAGCCCCACGAGGAAGCACCCGAGGAACCACCCGCCGTAGGCGACGAGCGCCACCACCACTCCCGGCCGCGGTGCGACCTCGTGGCGCAGGAGTTTCCCGTACCAGCCGAGCCGCGACAGGTCGGCCTCGCCCGCGGGCGTCGCGGCCGCATCGGCCAGGCCGGGCAGCCGCTCGCGCACCGCCTCGAGCAGGGCCGCGTCGAGTTCGGGGGTCTTCGATTCCTCGGGCACCGCGGCCCGCTCGAGCGCCGCCGCCCCCGCCTCGGGATCCTTCACCGCCGCGACCAGCACCGCCCACGCCACCCGGTCGAGCCACTCCTGCGAGTCAGCCAGCGGGCGGGCGTTCATGAGGATCATGTCGCCGCTCAGGTCTTCGCCGTTCTTGGGGCCCTTCGCCGGCACGAACGCGTAGGTGATCTCGCCGACCAGCTCGGTCTGCATCGAGACGACCGCGGGCCTCTCCGGCCTTTCGGGGGTCGCGGTGGGCTCCTCGGGCTGCTTGAGCCACATCCAGCCGGCGGCCAGCACCACGATGATCGCCCAGACCGCCCACGGCGCCCCCGGCCGCACCCCCGCGCTCGGGTTGCCGTAGGGGTTCGTGGGTTGCCGCGGAGGAGGTGGAGGCGGAGCGAGATCCATGGGTGGGCCGCGAGGGTAGCCGTGGGTGGGCCCGGCTTGAGGTCCGGGAACCTCGTCATCGGCCCGCGGACCCGCTCGGCCCGAACCCTCAACAACTTCCCATTGCCTTGACACCCCCTCCCTCCCCGATATCTTGCCCGATTCGCCGCTCGGCGGCCCGCAACTCACTCTTTCGCGAAGACGGCCATGCCTCGCCAGACCACCCTCGCCAAGCCCGGAGAGATCAAGACCGTGTGGCGCCACATCGACGCCGAGGGCAAGACCCTCGGGCGTCTCGCCACCGAAGTCGCCACGGTCCTCATGGGCAAGCACCGCCCCGAATACACCCCGCACGTCCAGACCGGCGACTCGGTGATCGTCACCAACGCCTCGAAGGTCGTGCTGACCGGCAACAAGCTCGACTCGAAGACCCGGCGCCGCTGGAGCGGCTACCCGGGTGGCCTCCGTGTGCAGAGCTACCGCGAGGTGCTCGCGACCAATCCCGAGCGGCTCGTCACCGAGGCGATCGTGCGGATGCTGCCGACCGGCATCCTCGGCCGGAAGATGGCGACCCAGCTTCGCGTCTTCAAGGGCACCGAGCACGGCCACGCCGCCCAGAACCCCGTCGCGATGAGCGACATCACGCCCCGCCGCCGTCCGGCCGCGGCGAAGTCCAAGTCGAAGTGAACCCCTTCCGCTGATCGTTCCTCATGGCTGACCAGACCACCACCGCCACTGCCCCCGCCCCGCATGTCTCCCGCGGCCCCGACGCCAAGGGCTGGTTCTGGGGAACCGGCCGCCGCAAGACCGCGGTGGCCCGCGTCCGCGTGAAGCCCGGCAAGGGCGATTTCCTCGTGAATGACAAGCCCCTCGAGGTCTACTTCACCGAGGAGCGCGACCAGAAGGGCATCCTCGCGATCCTCGAGAAGACCAACCTCAAGGGCACCGTCGATGTCCGCGTGAACACCCTCGGCGGTGGCTTCACCGGCCAGACCGGCGCGGTCGTCCTCGGCCTCGGCCGGGCGGTCCGCGAGCTTGATCCCGGCCTCGAGCCGATCCTCCGCGAGAACGACTTCCTCACCCGCGACAGCCGCAAGGTCGAGCGGAAGAAGTACGGCCAGGCCGGCGCCCGTCGCCGCTACCAGTTCAGCAAGCGCTGAGTCCGGTTCGCCGATCCGACCGCACCCCGCAACGGACCCGCTTCGGCGGGTCCGTTTCCTTTCAAGCTCTTGCCGCGTGGCGCCGAGCAGCCCGCTCGGCCTCCGCCAACCTTCCCACCAGCCGACCGAGCGGCTCGCGGGTCTCGCGGGCCAGTTCGGCGAGCATCGCGGGCGGGCCGCCGTCGAGCCCGTGGCGACGGGCGAGCAGGCGGCGCGGCTTCGCGTCGAGACCGGCCAGCCGCCCCGCGTCGACCCACGCCCCGAGGGCCTCGGCCTCCCACGGGACGAGGGTGCGAAAGAGCCCCGGCATCGGGAGGCTCCCGGGCGGATGCCGCGCCGCGGCGCGGGCGGCCCGGGCGGCCCCACGGGTCGCGACGAGGCGGTCGATCGCGAGGTTGACCTTCGCGGCCAGGCTCTGGCCCCGGGCGATCTCGACGGTCGCGACCGATTCGGAAATGCGGGCGACGACCGCCGACAGCAGGTTGCGGATCTCGTCGGCGGGCAGCGTGGCGGGATCGCGACCGAGCCCCTGCCGCAGCCGCATGAGCGCCGCGGGCAGCGAGCGCTCGACGAGGCGTCGCAAGAGCCGCGCCGCCCACCGCAGGTCGGTCTCGGCGCGGTCGAGGCCGCCCCGGTCGAGCCGCCGCCCGGTCGGTCGCAGCGTGCCGATCGACCGCGACGCCCGCCGCACGAGAAAGTGGAACGCGGCGAGCATCGACTCGTCGGCCGAGGCGCCCGTGCGCGGCCGTCCGCGCGGCGACGACGGCTCGGCCGCGGCGAGGGCGAGGATCGCCGTCGCCTCCTCGGGAAGCGCGGGCGCCAGGTCCTTCTTCACCGCGGCCGGCGCGAGGATCGTCTCATCGGCGTCAGGCCGCGCGAAGGTCGGGTACTCGATCCACGCCAGCCGCAAGCCGCCGAGCCGCGCCGCCCGCCACTCGTCGCCGCGGCGCCGCACCGTCGACTCGGGAAGGCCGAGCCGCGCCGCGACCTGCGCCGCCGGCACGCCGAACCGCAGGGCCCGACCGCAGAGGGCGCGGTCGCGCGGCGTGCGGTCCCGCGCCGCCTTCAGGCCGAGCGTCCGCCCCGCCACCAGCCGCACCGCCTCGTGCGAGCGTCCGAACTCGGCGGCGACCCGCTTCGCCGCGAGATTCACCGTCTCCCCCGCCGCGACCAGCTCGCGCAGCCGCTCGACGATGCGGCCCCGGGTCGCGGGATCGATGCGCGAGAATCCGCCGGCCCGTTCCACGCGTCCGCCTTCCCGCCCGCGGAACCTCGCGAGCGTCTCGCGAAACACCGCAACGCGGCTGCGGCCGTCGTCGAACCGCACGCGATGGAAGAGCAGGCCCTGGCCGCGCCAGCGCCGCAGCGAGCGCTCGTCGACGCCGAGCTCGCGGGCGAGCTCCAGCACCGGCACCGCCCCGCCCTCGCGCTCGTCGGCCCGCAGCTCGAGCCGCTCGCTCGCCCGCAGGACCAGCGTCGCGAGATCCTCGCGCAGCAGCTCGCCCGCGACCGCCACCGGCGAACCCGTTCCCTCGGGGCGAAAGCCGGTGAGGCGGAAGGTCACGAAATCAAGCGGATACTCGACCGCCGGATCGATCTCGCAGACGAGGCGCTCCGCCGCTTCCATCCGCCGCCGCACCGCGGCGAGCGGCGCGAAGGCGAGCTGCCGGTCGAGATCGGCGAACGAGGGATGGGCGAACGTCGCGCGACGCGGCACGGCCCGATGGTACGGCCCGCGGCGACCCGTCTCACCCGATCCGCACCGAGTCGACGGTGAGCCCGGGGCCGAACGCCAGCAGGTCGATGGGGCCGGCGTCGGCGGTGACGCCCGAAGCGAGCAGCCGCTCGAGCGTGAAAAGCACGCTGCCGCTCGACATGTTGCCGTGGTCGCGCAGCACCGCTCGGCTGGCGGGAATCGAACGGGCATCGACCGGGCGGCCGCCGGCCGCGATGCCCGCTTCGACCGCGTCGAGGACGCCGGGGCCGCCGGGATGCACCGCGAGGGCCGCGGCGGGCGACTCGGCGAGGAACGGGCCGAGGGCCGCGGCGATCGCGGGCGGCACCTCGCGGGAAAGCGTCATCGCGAAACCGGCGTCGGTGATCTTCCACGTCATCGCGTCGCGACCGGCCGGGAGGATGCGGGAACGGCCCGGCGAGACGGGCCCGTGTCCGCGTTCCCCCGCGGGGCGGGCGGCGACGACCGCGGCGGCGGCGCCATCGGCGAAAAGGGCGCTCGCGACGAGGTTCTGCGCCTCGCGATCAGGACGGAAGTGCAGCGAACAGAGCTCGACGCAGCAGACCAGGACGGTCGCCCCGGGATCGGCGGCCGCCAGTCCCGCGGCCATCCGCAAGCCGACCACGCCGCCGAAGCAGCCCATGAACCCGACCTGCCCGACGCGGGTCGAGGCGGAGAGCCCGAGACCTTCGACCAGATCGAGGCCGACGCCCGGCGACGCGAACCCCGTGCACGAGACGGTCACCACGTCGGTGATCTCGCGCGGCGCGACGCCCGCCGCGGCCAGGGCCGCCCGGGCCGCCTCGATCGCGACCGGCGGCGCGTGGCGGGCGAACTCGGCCATCCGTTCGGCCGTGCCCATCGCGAGGATGCGGTCGACGTCGGCGACGATGCCGCGGGCGTCGACGCCGCTGCCGCGCACGATGCGATGCCAGAGCGCGAGCTCGCCGTCGCGCAGCCCGAGCGCCTCGGCCTGCAGCACCGCGAGTTCCGCCTGCGCAACCCGCCGCGGCGGCGTCGCGTGGCCGAGACCGAGGAGCGACGGGCGGAGGACGCGCGGCGGAGTCGTCCTCAGCGCCGGATGGGGCTCGATCGCGACCGGTCCCTTCATGCCGTCACCGCGTCACTTCCCGCCCGGATCGCGCGGGCCGCAAGGAAACCGGCCACCGCGTCGAGCGGCCGTGCGGCCAGCGGACCGAGCCCGCGCAGCGACGCGAGCGCCGCCACCGCGCCCGAGCGCCCCGCCAGCGCCGCGACGATCGCGCAGCGCGCGTGCGACGCCGCGCACCGCTCGCGCCACGCCCTTCGATAGGCGGCGGCGCCGGCCGCGTTCCAGCCGAGCCGTCCGATCGTGGCCGCGAGCGACTCGGCCGACTCGATCGCCCACGCCATGCCCTCGCCGGTGAGCGGCTCGACATAACCCGCGGCGTCGCCGACCAGCGCGACCGCACCGACCGGGCTCGATGGCCGCCACGGCAGCGGGCCGGTGGCGTGGACCGCGCCGCGGCCGGCGACCCGCGGATCGGCGAGCCGGTCGCGCAGCGCGGGAAAGCCCGACGCGAACCGCCGGATGACCGTCGCGGGATCACTCGCCTCGCGCGAGCCGTCGCGCCGCACGAGCGCCGCCAGATGCACGGATCCGCGGCCGTCGCCCACCGCACCGACGTAGCCGTCGCGGTCGAGCGTCATCGTGACCAGCGTCGAGTCGCCGCCCGGCGCTGCCGCCAGCGTCGTCGAGAAGCCGAACTTCCGCCCCGGCCGCGCCGGCGCGAGGCCCGCGGCCCGCGCGACGCCGCTGCCCACGCCGTCGGCTCCGATCACGAGCGTGGCCGGCCCGGCCCGCCGGCCGTCGATCTCGACACGCGCCGCATCGGCCTCGCGCTCGACCCGCGCCGAACCCTCGATCCAGTCGACGCCCGCCTCAACCGCCGCCCGCCGCAGCTCGGCATCGAACCGCTCGCGCGGGGCGAGCGTGCCGCCGCCGAGCGTTCCCGCGAGCGCCGTCCGCGGCCCCCGCCGGCCCGCGACCCAGAGCTCGGTGCCGACGGTCGCGGGCTCGCCCGCGATCGCCGCCGCCAGCCCGAGCCGCCCGAGCGCCGCGACCCCGCGCGGATGGAGGCAATGTCCGCAACACTTCCCGCGGCCTTCGGGGCGACGCTCGACGACGGTGACCGCCCAGCCCTCGCGGGCGAGCCCCCGCGCCGTGATCGCGCCCGCCGGCCCGCCGCCGACGACGATCGCCGTCGCCTGGCCGCGACGCCTCCCGAACTCGTTGTTCTCGTGGTGCCCGGGCATGCCGATCCCGCGGCGATGCTAGCCGGTCCCGCCGGGCGGCGTTCAGCCCGCGACCGCGCGAAGCGTGGCGGCCGCGGACGCGGACGCCGACTCGTCGCCCGCCCCGATCGCGACGCCGTCGACCACGTACATCCGCGGGATCCGGTGGTGGATGCGGCAGAGCATCTCGTGCGGAATCAGCCCCGAACGGGCCGCGAGCGTCGGAAGGTGGTTCGGGGCCGCGACTTCGGGCGTGACGATCTCGACCTCGAGGCTCGGCACCGGACCGACCCCCACCGCTTCCGGCGCGAGGAGCTCCCACAGCGACGCAAGGTCGGTGAGGTCGACGGTGATCTGGTCCATGTTCACCGCCCCGACCACCGGAACGAACGCCCGCTGCGTGCCGCGGACGGTCTCGACAAGCACCGCGACCTTCTGCCTCGGCTCATCCATCGCCGTCCCGTCCGTACGCGGCCGCGGCACCGGGAACCCGTCGGCATACCCGACCGGCACGAGGCCGATCAGGCTCGGCCGCGTCGCGGTCCAGGTCGATCCGTAGCCGACCGGCGTGCCGGCGGCGAGCCGCTTCACCTGCACCACGCGGCTGCGCCAGCGCACGCATGGCTGCAGGAAATCGGCGGGTAGATCAAGCTCGCCGCCCTCGATCTCCTCGAGGCCGTAGCCGGCCCACGCGAGGCCGCAGCGGACCATCGAGCGGTGGTAGCGAGGATGCCGCAGCAACCCGTACGTGCTCGCGACGTGAATGAGGACCTCGGGCGGGAGGAACGCCTCGCACGCCCGCTCGACTTCGGCGAGCCGCTCGAGCTGGAGGTCGGTGAAGGCCCGGTCGGTGCGGGAACTCGCGAAGTGCGTGAAGAGCCCGCGGAGGGCGAAGTGCGGGCTGGTCGCGACCCGCTCGACGAGCGACGCCGCGTCGGTCCAGGCGACGCCTCCGCGGCTCATCCCGGTGTCGATCTCGACATGGACGGGAATCGGGCGGCCGAGCGCCGCCGCGAGCCCCTCGAGCGAGCGGACCTGGGCGAGATCGTGCAGCGTCAGCTCGAGTCGCCCCTCCGAAGCCATCCGCCAGGTCTCGTCGCCGGGGCCGAGTTCCGAAACCGGCATCAAGACCAGCACCGGCACGCCGACCGACGAGAGGCCGAGTTCCGCCGCCTGCGGCAGCGAGTAGACCGCGAGCAGGTCAGCCCCGGCCGCGACCAGCCGCTTCGCGATTCGCGCCGCCCCGAGCCCGTAGGCATCGGCCTTCACGATCGGGCAGAAGCGGCAGTCCGGACCGACCAGGCGACGGATCGCCGCGACGTTGCGGTCGATCGCCGTGAGGTTGATCTCGATCACGCTCGGATCGTGCATCGATGCGGAGTCCGTTCCCGTGCTGCCGGCGGACGCCCCCGAGGGAGCCGCCCGCGTCCCGACCGCCATCCCTGGCGGCTTCCGGCGGATTATGCCTGCCGGAGGCCCGCCGTGTGGCCCGCCGCGCAGCGAACCGCACGATTCGCGCAAGTTGTATCGGGCGGCGTTCGGACCTACCATCCATTTTCCACGGTTCCCC
Source organism: Phycisphaerales bacterium (assembly GCA_044356865.1). Lineage (GTDB taxonomy): Bacteria > Planctomycetota > Phycisphaerae > Phycisphaerales > SM1A02 > JBEIUL01. The sequence continues at coordinate 11,209 of JBIKVN010000054.1, forward strand.
CTGCGGCCCTTCCGGTCCGGCCGGCGGAACCCCGAACCGGCGGCGGGCGAGGCCCGACCCGGGACCCCGCCAAGGCGACCCTCCCGAGGACGGACTTCCCCGCCCTCCCCCGCGTCGCCGCGGCCCGAAGGACGACTCTCCCCGATGCAGGACATCTTCGATCTCACCAGGACTTTCGCCGACCTTGGCCTGCGCGACGCGCTCCTCGAGGCGATCACCGCGAAGGGCTTCAAGCACCCGACCCAGATCCAGGCCTCGCTCATCCCGGTCGCCCTGACCGGCCGCGACGTGCTCGGCCAGGCCAAGACCGGCAGCGGCAAGACCGCGGCCTTCGCCCTGCCGATCCTGCAGATGCTGAAGCCCGACGAGCCCTTCTCGGCGCTGATCCTCGTGCCGACCCGCGAGCTCGCGGTGCAGGTCGCCCACGAGATCTCCGACTTCGGCTCGTACGCGAAGCTCGGCGTGGCGGCGATCTACGGCGGCCAGCCGATCCCCAAGCAGATCGAGAAGCTCAAGCAGAATCCTGCGGTGCTCGTGGGCACGCCGGGCCGCGTGATGGACATGCAGGGCCGCGGCCTGCTGCCCTACGACCACGTGCGCTTCGCGGTGCTCGACGAGGTCGACCGGATGCTCGACATCGGCTTCCGCGACGACATCCGCAAGATCCTCACCGCCCTCCGGAAGGGCCCGCAGACCATCTTCGTGTCGGCCACGATCTCGCCCGAGATCGAGAAGCTCGCCCGCAGCTACATGAAGGACCCGGCGAAGATCGTCTCGGTCCAGAAGAGCCTGACGGTCGAGCAGGTGAAACAGAGTTACCTGCCCGTCGAGCCGTGGGACAAGCGGCGGCTCCTGCTGCACCTCGTGACCCACGAGAAGCCCGGCCTGACCGTGGTCTTCTGCCGCATGAAGCGGACCGTCGACGAGGTCGCGAAGTACCTCATGGACAAGGGCATCGATGTGCTCGCGATGCACGGCGACATGTTCCAGGCCAAGCGCGAGAAGGTCATGGGCAAGCTCCGCGAGGGCGACCTCAAGGTGCTGGTCGCCAGCGACCTCGCCTCGCGCGGGCTCGACGTCGAGGACATCACCCACGTCGTGAACTACGACCTGCCCGAGGATCCCGAGGCGTACATCCACCGCATCGGCCGCACCGCCCGGGCCGGCCGCGACGGCGTGGCGTGGAGTTTCGTCTGCCCCGACCAGGGCGACCTCCTCTCGGCGATCGAGCAGCTCGCGAACGTCGAGATCCCCCGCAAGGAATACCCCGACTTCAAGCCGGGCCAGGTGCCGATCGAGGTGCAGCAGCGCCGCGAGGCCGAGGTCCGCAAGAAGGAAGACCTGGCCAAGCAGCGGAGCCGCCACGAGATGGTCCTGCCCGACCCGGTCGCGGTGAAGGACTCGGCGAAGTCGGCGGAGATGTTCCCCGGCGGGCTCGTGCCCGTCGCCCTGCCCGAGAAGCGTCTCGGCGGGCGCCTCCGCAGCGGCCGCAGCCGCTGAGCCGGACCCCGAACTGGCTGCGTTTCCCGTCGGAATCATGCCCGCGATCCGCGTCCATCCCGAGGTCGAGCACGCCCTGCGCCACGGCGCGCCGGTCGTCGCCCTCGAGACCGCGGTGCTCACGCACGGGCTGCCGCGGATCGCCCGCAAGGCTCCCGCGGCGCTGGCCGCCCTGCTCGGGCCGGATCACGGCTGGATGCCGACGGAACCGGCGAATCTCGAGCTCTCGCGGGCCTTGGCCCGGGCCGTGCGGAAGGGCGGGGCGACGCCCGCGACGGTGGGCGTGCTCGACGGCGAACTCGTGATCGGCCTCGGCGACGACGAGCTCACGCGGCTCGGCCACGACGAGCGGGCGGCGAAGGCCAGCGAGCGCGACCTCGCCCCGCTGCTGGCCGCGGGCGTTTCGGCCGGCACGACCGTCGCCGCGACCGTCGCGGCCTGCTCGCTCGCGTCGCCGGCGATCCGCGTCTTCGCGACCGGCGGCATCGGCGGGGTCCACCGCGGCTGGACCGGGCGTCCCGACGTTTCGGCCGACCTCCAGGCGATCGCCCGCCACCGCGTCTGCGTGGTGAGCGCCGGGGCGAAGAGCATCCTCGACCTGCCGGCGACGCTCGAGGCCCTCGACACGCTCGGGGTCCCGACGCTCGGCTTCGGAACGCCGCATTTTCCCCGCTTCCTGACCCGCGGCGACGCCTCGCTGCCGGTGCGCGAGGTCCCTGCCTCGGCCGCCGAGGTCGCCCGCATCCTCGACCTGCACTGGACCGCGCCGCCCCGCGGGCTCGGCCGTGCGCAGGGCGTCCTCCTCTGCGTCGACCCACCCGAGGAACACGCCCTGCCGCTCGACGAGATCGAGCCCATCATCGCCGCCGAGGTCGAGCACGCCCGCGAGCGCGGCATCGCCGCCGACCGGGTGACGCCCGCGCTTCTGGCCGCGATCGCCTCGCGCAGCGCCGGACGCAGCGTCGAGGCGAACGTCGCGGCCCTCCTCCAGAACGCCAGCGTCGCCGCCGCCATCGCCGTGGCCCACGCGAAGTCGCGGCACGCCGGGCACGATTCCCCTTGACACCGTCCTCTTCCGAGGTTCCACTTGACCCGACGCGATTGAGCCTGCGAGGAGAAGCGGCCGGCCCCGGCCGATCCGTTCCCGCACGCCGCGCGAACCCCCAAGACCGATGCGAAAGGCCGCACCGCGGCCAGCGCCGGATCACACCGTGAGCACGTCCAAGAAATCCATGTCATCCCGGTCCGCCTCGAGCCCGAAGCCGCGCACGGCGGGCGCGAAGCCCAAGGTGAAGACCCCCGCGAAGCCCCCCCCGAAGGCCGTCGCGAAACCCGCCAAGCCGGCGAAGCCAACAAAAAAGGTCGCGAAGGCCAAGGCGGCCAAAGCCGCCAAGCCCGCGGCCAAAGCCGCCAAGTCCGCGGCCAAGGTCGCCAAGCCCGCGGCGAAGGGTCGTGCGACGACGGCGAAAGTCACGAAAGTCACGAAAGTCACGCGGAAGCCCCGGGCGAATCCGGTCGAGCCACCCGCCGCGACGGCGGAACTGGCTTCGGCTTCGGCTGTGGCCGTCCCGCCGCCCGCGCCGACTCCACCGGCGGACTTCGACCCTGTCGACGGCCACGACGACACGTCCGGTTGGGCCAGCACCGCGAAGGAAGTAGCCGCCCCTGAGCGCGCCGAGCCCGAACCGGCCCCCGCCGTCACACCGGCGATGCCTGCCCACCGCACGCTCTACGGTCGCCACCGCAGACCGCACCAACCGGCGCGGCCGCCCTTCACGCACGCCCCGACGCTGCCGCCGCCCGTACCCCGTCCGGCTCCGCCGCAACCCCAGCCGGCGATGCGCCCACCGCCGCAGAATCCCCAGCAGCAGCAGCAGCAGCAGCAGCGACCGCCGCATCAGCAGCATCAGCAACGACCGCACCATCCGCATCCGCAGCACCAGCAGCACCAGCAATCGCGGCCTCCGCAGCCCCAGCAACCCCCGCCGCCTCCGCCCGTGCCGGTCGAGGTGAGCGGTTACCTCGACCTCCCGCGGGGCGGCGACGCCCGCATTCGCCAGTTCTCCGACGGCCTGATCGAGAA
>JBIKVN010000263.1:0-4244 GCA_044356865.1 Phycisphaerales bacterium
CGGCCGGAAGCGTCGCCGGCAGCAGCCGCAGCGGCGTCGCGAAGATCGAGAGCGCCGCGTCGGCGGGCGAGAGCACCGCATGCAGTTCGGTTCCCTCGGGGCCGGCCGAGAGCCAGTCCGTCGATTCACCGGGAATGTCGCGGGCGAACGAGGCGCCGTGCCCGGCGGCGGGGCGGACGGTCACCTCGACGGCGACGGCCTCCGCCACCGTCGGGTCGGACCCGCGGGCGGCGAGCCATCGCGTGGTGCCCGGCCCGCGTGGAAACGCCTCGCCGTCCGCGATCGAGCCCGCGGCGGGAAGGGCGGGGCCGACCGCGAGGAGCGGGCCTTCCGCGGGGCGGGCCGGCGGCGGGGCCGGGCGGCTCGCGCAGCCGACGAGGGCGGCGAGCGACGCGATGGCGAGAGCGCGGATCATTCGAGCTTCATTCCCTTCCGGCGATACATCGTCTCGAGCGCCGCGGGGGTGATCGCCTCGGTCACCACGTCGCCGAGCACCTCGGCGTCGACCCGCCGGAGCAGCCGACCCGACTCGTCGAACTCGCGGCGCAGGGAGATCGGGCCTCCGGACAGCCGCGTCTCGAGCACGCGGCGACCGGATTCCGTCCGCCACGACTCGGTCCGCTGCGGCATCGAGCCGGTCTTGGGGTCGTAGGCGTAGAGGATGAACGACTCGCCCGCCCCGGGCGGCGCGGGCAGCAGCAGGCCGAGGAGCTGCTGCTCGGCCTGCGACAGGTAGTTCGGCGGCACCGGCCACTCCTCGGGTTGGCGAAAGGCCTTCTCCGCGTTGGCGGTGATCACGGTGAGCCGCGGACGCGGGGCACCGGGCAACGGCGGCGTCCGCAGGCCGGTCTCGGCCGAGTTCGCTACGTTTCGCCCGGAATGCCGGGCGGTGCGGACCGACCAGACCTCGGAGCTCCGGTCCCACGCGAGCCAGAACCGGCCTTGCGTGACGGTGAAAAGTTCGGGGCGGTCCGGCGCGAGGGTGCGGGCATCGAGCTCGACGAGAAGCCCCGGCTCGACGTCCTCGCCGCGAAACGATTCCTTCGATCGCGTCGCGTCGACCTCGCCGCGAAGGCCTTCGCGGGCGAGGACCCGCGCGTAGCCGAGCTCGGACTCGGGGCGTTCGCCGGCGGGTTCGCGGAAGACGCGGAACCAGGCGGGTTCGCCGGTCGCGATCGCCCGCAGCCGCTCGGGCGTGATCGTCACGAGGATCTCGCGGCCGCGCTCGATGCGGTCGCGGCGGTCGCGCTCGACGCTTTCCGCCGAAAGCAGCCGCACCGACGCGAGGCTCGTGCGGAGGCTCGGAAGGATCTCGTCCAGGTCGGCGGCGTTGGCGAGGAGGCTCATGACGAGGAAGACGCCCTCGCCGCGCGGGAAAAGTGCCCAGCCGCTGATGCCGACCGCGCCGTCGCCGAGGTCGTTGGCGAGCAGGAGGAGGCGGCCCGTTTCGCCCGAGGCTGGACGGATCTCCTCGTCGAGCCGCACGGTGAAGGGCTTCCCCGACGATCGCATCGAGTCGAGGTAGTCCTCGAGCTGCGAGGCGACGGTCGCGTCCGCCCGAGACGCGACGAGTCCCTGGATCCGCATCCGCCATCGCGGCTCGTTCCGGCCGTCGATGAGTTCGTACCGAAGGACGCCGTCATCGGAGTCGGTGCGAAGGAAGGCGGCGGTGGGGGGGTTGAAGCGAAGGCCGAGCCCTTCGGCGAGGACCTCGTCGGGGTTCGGGTCGGGCGGGGCGGACGGAGGAGTGGCGGGGGCGGTGGCCTGTCCAAGACCGGGCCCAACCCCGGGCCGGCTATCGGACCGTGCGGTTGGACTGGCTGCGGCGAGAAACCCCGTTTCCGATGCTGAAAGGGCCGTGTGCGGGGCGCTTTCGCTTGTTGCCTGTCCAAGTCTAGATCCGTTATCGGCCGACACCGTTCCGGCCTGCCCCGCGCCGACGAACGCCATCGCGACGGTCGTCGCTGCCACCCGAACACTGGCCCGCTGGTTTCTTCGCGCCATGGTTGCTCCCGCTTTCAGATACCGGACGGGAAGGGTACGAACTTGTCCGCCCACGCGAGGAGCGGCGGTCCCACCCGCGGATCCGCCCCGCCCCCAACGAGTTCCGCTTCGCCTCGCCTTGACAGGTCGCGGGCGATCGGTAGCATTCCCGATTCGCCCGTTTTCCGAGGGCGGGTCCTCGCGCATCGTGCTCGGGAGCCCCCGGAAGGCCAGCGAACGCGGGAATTCGCGATTCGTCGCGATTCCCCGCGGTGCACCGGTGCCCTCAAGGCGCCTCCGACAGGAACGAGCTCGCACACCATGACCGGCGGCAAGATCCGGATCCGTATGGAGGCCTACGACTTCCAGGCGCTTGATGCGTCGGCGCGGGAGATCGTCGATCACGCCAAGCGCACCGGCGCCCGCGTCGCGGGTCCCGTGCCGCTGCCGACCCGGCGCGAGATCTACACCGTGCTCCGCAGCCCCTTCATCGACAAGAAGAGCCGCGAGCAGTTCGAGATCCGGACCCACAAGCGGATCATCGACATCACCGAGCCCAACCACCGCACCGTCGAGGCCCTGAACCGCCTCGTCGTCCCCGCGGGCGTCTTCGTCAAGATCAAGGCCTGAGGCCACGATCACCGTCCAGGCCAGCCGTGCGAACGGCCGGCCGAACCCGAACCGGTCATGTCGGCTGAGCCCGACCTCTGGCCTCGAGAGAGCTGGAGCCAACCATGGCGACCATCCCCAACCTCCTCGGCCGCAAGGTCGGCATGACCCGCTTCTTCATGCCGGACGGGAAGAACGTTCCCGTCACGGTCGTGAAGGTCGGCCCGTGCACCGTCACGCAGGTGAAGACCGTCGGCACCGACGGCTACGCCGCGGTCCAGATCGGCATGGAGGACATCAAGCCCCGCCGCTCGTCGCTTCCGCTCATCGCCCACGATGCCAAGGCGGGCACCTCGCCGAAGCGGTTCCATCGCGAGTTCCGCTGCAAGGACGACGCCGAGGCATCGTCGTTCACGGCCGGCCAGGTGATCGACGTCTCCGCCTTCGAGGGCGTGAAGTTCGTCGATGTCGTCGGCACCAGCAAGGGCAAGGGCTTCCAGGGCACGATGGTCCGCCACCACTTCAAGGGACTGTGCGCCTCGCACGGCACCGAGCGGAAGCACCGCTCGCCGGGCTCGATCGGCTCGCACGGCACCGACCGCGGACACGGTGCGAAGATCAAGAAGGGAAAGAAGATGGCCGGACACATGGGCGACGCCCGCGTGACCGTGCGCAGCCTCGACGTGGTCGCGATCGACCCGGCGAAGAATCTCATGCTCGTGAAGGGTGCCGTGCCGGGCCCCTCCGACGGGTTCGTCACCATCCGGCCCGCCATCCGTCTGTTCAAGTCCAAGGCAAGGATCCAGGCCGGGAAGTGACCCGAAAAGGCCCGATGCGGCCTGGAATGGCCCGTGAGGCCCCGACCGCGAGTGCGGGAAGGGAACCGACGGGTCGCGACAAGCGAGGAAGTTCCTGAGTCGATGGCTGCCCTCCGCCGGGCTTGATTGGCGGACGGAGCCGGAGGCGAGTCGCGGGAGTCGCTCCCGCAAAGGACATGCACCCATGATCGATTTGCCCATCTACGACCGGCAAGGCAAGCAGGTGGATCGCCTCCAGATCGACGAGGCGTCCCTCGGCGGCACCGTGCGGTTCGCCCTGCTCAAGCAGGCCTACGTCATCACCCACGGCAACCAGCGTCAGTGGTCCGCCCGGACGAAGAGCCGCGGCTCCGTCGAGGGTTCGACCCGCAAGCTCTACAAGCAGAAGGGCACCGGCAACGCCCGGGCCGGCGCCGTCCGCACCCCGATCCGCAAGGGCGGCGGCGTGACCTTCTCGAAGACCCGCACCCGCGACGAGATGCGGACCTCGCTCTCGAAGACCGCCCGGCGGCTCGCCAACCGCAACGCCCTGCTCGCCAAGCTCGTGGACGGCGAGGTGAAGTGCGTGAACGACCTCTCCTTCACGACCCCGAAGACCGCCGAGTTCGCGGCGATCCGCGAGGCCCTGAAGGTCGAGCGCAGCGCCCTCGTGGCCGTCGACGGGAAGAACCGCAACGCGATGCTGTCGGCCCGCAATGTCGACGGCATCTCGGTCTGCCGCATCGAGCAGCTCAACGCGTTCGAGCTGCTCAACCACCGCTACCTCATCGTCGACCGGGCCTCGCTCGAGAGTTTCCTCTCGGGAGCCTGCTTCGGCGACGCCGCCACGCCCGC
>JBIKVN010000262.1:0-4244 GCA_044356865.1 Phycisphaerales bacterium
GCCGAGCCAGTTCGCGAAGCGTGCGAGCTCGACGAGGTCGGCGGCGGCGCGGGCCACGAACGCCTTCTCGGCCCGCGTCGAGGTCGGGGCCGAATCGCGGGCGAACTCGGCGTCGATCGCGGCGGCGATCGCCTCGAGCCGCGACGCATCGTCGACGGTCACCGCGAACTGCGTGACCTCGCCGCCGGTCCCGCCCGCCTCCGCGGCTTCCTGCAGGAAGGGCAGGTGGACGAACGCGGCGTTGCGGTCCTGCGGAAGGTCGCTGCCCGCGATGCCCGCGACGGTCACCGAGAGGCCCGCGGCGGTGAAGCGATCGCCGACCGCGAGGCCGCGCCGCGCGGCGAGGGCCTCACCCACGATCGCCGCGTCGCCGCGCCGTTCCCACTCGTCGAGGCTGCCCGCGACGAGTTCGAGCGACGGGGCGATCGACGCCCGGAACTCCCCGGCGGGCACGCCGCGGAAGGTGACCACATCGAGCGACGCCCGGCAGTTGCTGACCGTGATCCGCATCGGGATCGCGCTCTCGACGCCGGGCATCGCCGCGATCCGGGCCGTGTAGTGCTGCGGCAGGCGGCTGGTGAACGGGCAGAAGCGGTTCGCGCGGTAGACGATGAGCGTCCGGTCGTCGGGCCCCGCGACGGTCGCCTCGCGGACGCCCGCGTCGATCGCCCGCACCGCGACGAGCAGGAACGTCGCGATCGCGATGCCGCCGAGCGTCAGCAGCGTGGCGGCGGGCCGCCGCTGCAGCGGACGCAGGACGAGCGGCAGGAATCGCGCGAGCCGGCTCATGCGGAAACCAGCCGTCCCTTCTCGAGGTGCACGGTGCGGCCCGCGCGGGCCGCGGTCCTCGCGTCGTGCGTGACCATCACGATCGTCTTGCCGTGCGAGGCGTGCAGCTCGCCGAGGAGGTCCATGACCTGGGCGGCGCTCTCGCGGTCGAGGTCGCCGGTCGGCTCGTCGGCAAGCAGCAGGGGCGGGTCGGCGACGACGGCGCGGGCGATCGCGACCCGCTGCTCCTGGCCGCCCGACAGCTGACGCGGCAGGTGGTCGGAGCGGTCGGCGAGGCCGACGAGCTCGAGGGCGGCGCTCACGCGGCGGTGCCGCTCGCGGCGACCGAGCGGCTGCAGCAGCAGCGGCAGCTCGACGTTCTCGTAGGCGGTCAGCACCGGGACCAGGTGGTAGAGCTGGAAGATGAAGCCGACGTTCGCGGCCCGCCAGTCGGCGAGGCGCGAGCGCGACAGTCCGCCGATCGCGACGCCGCCGACCGCCAGCGTTCCCGCGGTCGGCCGGTCGATGCCGCCGACCAGATTGAGCAGCGTCGTCTTGCCCGAGCCCGACGGGCCCATGAGGGCGACGAACTCGCCGCGGTCGACGTCGAGGTCGAGGGCGTCGAGCGGCGTGATCTCGACCTCGCCCCGGCGATAGGTGCGGGTCAGGCCGCGGCAGGTGATGAAGGCGTCAGCGGGCATCGGGGGCCTCCGCCGAGGGCTCGGGCCGCACGCGAACGCGTTCACCTTCGCGGACCGTCGCGGCATCGACGACCACGTCGCCCGGCCGCAGTCCCTCGAGGATCTCGACCCAGCCATCGCCCGCGTCGCTCCCGAGCCGGATCGCACGAAGCTCGGCGACGCCGGTCGCGGCGACGATCGCGAACGACCCGTCGGCGGCCAGCGGCGACCGCATCGCGAGGATCCGCTGCCGGGAACCGCCCGCCGAGCCCGACCCGCCGGGATTGACCGTCACGCGGCAGAGCATGCCGGGTCGCAGTTCCGGCGGCGGCGACTCGATCAGCACCTGAACCGCCACGGTGTTCTTCTGGATGTCGGCGCGATGCAGGATGCGCAGGACGGTTCCGGCGATCCGCCGGCCGGGCAGGGCCTCGGCGGTGATTTCGGCGGGCATGCCGACGCCGACGAGCGCGAGATCGGCGTTCGGGATGTCCGCCCGCACTTGGAGCAGTGCCGGGTCGTAGACGCTCGCGACCGCGGCACTTTCCGTCGAATCGGGATCGAGCGCGTGACCGGGCCCGACGAGCCGCTCGAGGAGCGTGCCGTCGATCGGCGAGCGGACGGTCATCCGCTCGAGACGAAGTTCCGCGGCGGCGACCGCGAGTTGTCCGTGCATGAGTTCCGCCCCCGCCGCGGCGAGTTCCGCCTCGACCCCCGCGGCCGTCGCCTCGGCCTCGCGCCCCGCCGCGTCGGCTACGGCGACCGCGGCCTCGGCGCCCTCGACGGCGAAGCGAAGTTCCGCAAGCCGCCCTTGGCCCGATCCACCGGACTCGACCGCCCGCTCGGCCCGGGCGAGTTCCGCCCGCTTCTCCCGCAGCCCGGCTTCGAGCACGCGGATCCCGGCCTCGCGGCCGTCGTGGGCGGCGCGGGCGGCGACGAGCCTCGCCTCGGCGAGCGACACCGCGGCCTCGCGGGCCGTGCGGTCGGCGCGGGCGATCTGCACGGCGATCCGCGCCTCGTCGTCGACCAGCGTCGCGATCGGCTGGCCGCGGGCGACCTTCTCGCCCTCGAGCACGAGGATCTCGCGGACCACGCCGCCCTCGAGCGCCGTCGCGAGCGAGGGAAACGGCGACGGCTCGATCCACCCCGCGGCCTGCACCGCCGGGCCGGCCGCGGTCGGCGCTTCGGCCGCGACGGGCTCGACGAGCACCGGGAACCCGCGGACCTCGCGGGCCGGCACCAGCCACGACCATCCGCTCCCGATGAGCAGGGCGATCGCCGCGGCGACGATCGCAAGCGGCACGACGATCCGCATGAACCACGGGAAGGGCGGCAGCGGCACGTCGCTGCCTCGTCCGCGGCCGGTGGCGTCGGCAAGGCGGCTCATCGCAGGCCTCGCGTGCCGGGCATTCGGTTCCGTTCCCGCGGCGCTCGCGCCGCGCGGTGGTGTTCAGGCATCGGTGAATCTCCGGAAACGGGCGACATCGCCCCCGCGGGGCGATGGGATCGATCGTCACCGGTGATTCAGGTGGTCTGGACGCAGATCGCGATGAGCAACCGGCGCGCGGAATCGGCGCGGCCGGGTCCGGCCCGCGGGCCGGCGGAACGGTCGTCGTCGAGAACGGCCGGTTCCGCAAGGGAAAAACCGGCTTCCGGCACGACCGCGACGACCGTCGCGGGCAGCGGAGCGCCGATCGAATCGACGGGAACCTCGGGGGCACACGCCGAGACCAGCCCCTTGGTCACGCAGCAGCCGGCCGCGCACTGGCCGAACGGCCGGCACGGGTCGTCGGACATGGGGTTCTCCTCGACCGGCGCCTGATGCGATGCGCAGCACGACCCGCCGCATGTCACCGCGACCTCGATGTTCGGCGCGATTTCCGGCGCGGCCCGCTCGCAGCATCCCATCGCGATCCGATCGCACAGGCACCACGGCAGCCACGCGGCAAGCAGCAGCGAAAGGAAGACTCGGATGGGACCGCGGTGTCTCATCGGGAGCGGACCTTGGGAAGGGGCCGGTCCGAGTATACGACGAACCTCCGGGGCGGCCTGCATCCTCGCCGGAAAGGCCGGCGAAACCTGGGCTCGCGTCCGGGAACGGACGAACGCCCGCATGGATCACGCCGGCCTCCATCCCCGATCGCTCGTCGACCTCCTGCCGCCGCATCTGGCCGAGCGCTGCCGGACGGTCGGTGAGATGCCGCTCCGGGGTGGATCGTTCGTACTGCACTGGACCCATCACGCTCTCCGCGGCGACGAGAATCCCGCCCTCGAGGTCGCGGCGACGCTCGCCCGATCGCTCGGCGTCGGCCTGGTCGTGCACGCCGGGCTTGGCGGCCGGCATCCGTATGCGAGCGATCGCCACTCGACGTTCATCCTCGAGGGCCTGCGCGATCTTGCCGCGGATCTCGACCGGCTCGGCATCCCGTTCTCGTGTTCGCCCGGCGATCGCGGCCGGTTCGCGGCCCTCGTCGCGGAGTCGTGCCTGGTGGTGACCGAGGACTTTCCGGTCGCGCCGTTCCCCGCCTGGACCGAGGCGATCGGGCATCGACGCGGACGTCCGGCCATCGCGGTCGACACCGCCTGCGTCGTCCCGATGAATTGCTCGAAGCGCAGTTTCGACCGGGCGTTCGCGTACCGCGACGCGACCGAGAAGGAACGGCGCCGTCGCGTGCCGCTCGCGTGGCCCGCGTGCCTCGCGCTGGCGGGGGAGTGGCCGCGGGTCCCGCTTGCGGACGACGCGAGACGGATCGCGGGCCTTTCCGACGCCGACCTCTCCGTCATGGTCGGCTCGCT
>JBIKVN010000055.1:0-14681 GCA_044356865.1 Phycisphaerales bacterium
ATGGCCTCGGCCTCGACGAGGGCGAGCGTGCCGAACCCGAAGAGGATCGCGCCGCCGACCCGCACCCGCAGGGCCCCGAACCGGTCGACGAGGAATCCGCCGGGCACCGAGCCAAGCGCCATGCCGAGCATCGGGAGCGCAAGCAGCGCCCCGACCGTCGCCTTGGGCAGCCCGGCCTCGCCGCCGAAGGCGAGCGGCACGATGACCGAGAGCGCCGCGGCCAGCCCGCGATCGGAGGCGAGCATGAGCGAGGCGATGATCCGCTCGCGACGGCCCTCGGGGGCGATTGCAGGCGGTACGGGCGGATCGGCGGCGTGCACCGCGGGGGCGATCCGCGCGAGCGGCACGGTGGCGAGGGCCACCGCGACCAGCGTCGCCGCGGCGACCGGCAGCGTCGCGAAAGGCGAGAGCGAACCGGTCAGGGCCCCGAGCGCGATGCCCGCGACCAGCCCGAGCATGATCGCGGTGCCGGCGATTCCCATGGCCCGCCCGCGGTGGCCGTCGCCGGCGACGCGGGCGACGATGCGCAGCGACGCCGCGATCCCCGCGAGATCGGCCGCGCCGCCGAGAAGCCGCAGCCCGAGCACCGCCCCGTACGGCAGCGGCAGCGTCATGAGCAGCACCAGCCCCGCCTCGACGAGCGAGGCGTTCCGCAGCGTCGCGACCGGCGACGAGCCGCGCCCGAGCCGCGGCAGCACGAACGCCCCGAGGATCGCCCCGAGGGCCGGGGCCAGCGTGAAGTACGACGCCTCGACGCGATCGACCCCGAAGCGATCGATCGTCAGCGAACGCAGGCCGGGATAGACCATCCCGTCCGGAATGGCCCCGGCGGCGAGAAGGAAGACGGCCAGCGCCAGGCCCGTCCGGGCCGTCGCGCTCACTCGCCTTCCTCGCCGACCGCATCGGTGTCGCCCATGAGTTCCCGCAGCAACACCGTCGCATACGCCCCGCGGGGCAGGTCGAAAGCCAGCCGCAGGTAGTTCCCGTGCTCGTCGAGGCCCGCGTCGATCTCGACGTTCGTGACCCGCACCCGGAACGGCCGCCGCGTGCCCTCGACCGCCGAGCCCTCGGCCAGCAGCAGCGGCGCGTCGGGGGCGATCTCGGCCGCCGCGTCCCGCTCGCGCTCGGCGACGGCGCCGGTCGCCTGGATCATGCCCTTCCCGAGCATCGGTCCGCTCGGCGAGATCTCGAACCCCGACACGCGGACCGAAAGGTCCTCGGCCGCCGCGATCTCGGGCGTCACGAGGAACTGCCCGTGCCCCTGGTGCTTGTACGCGACATCGCCGATCTCCAGCATCGCCAGCAGCCCGTCATCGAGGCGACGGTCGAGCGTGCGGTTGAAGATCGCCGACTGGAACGCGCTGACCCAGAACTGCCGCATCGTGGGATGGATCGCCCGCACCGCCGCCGCGGGGGTGCGTCCGGCCGCGAGTTCCCGCAGGGCCGCACGCTCGGCCCGGTCGTTGCGGCTCCAGAACGGGATCGACTCGGCGTACGCCCCCGCCTCGAACCGCTCGCGGGCCTCGCGCTGGTGCTCGGGAAAGGGCGAACGGGTGCCGACGAGTTCCGACAGCAGGCTCGCGTGGTCGCCGTTCACCGTGAAGCGCCCGAGGCGATGGGTGTTCCGCCGGTAGCCGAAGCGCTGCGACCCGTAGTAGTCGGGAATGCCGCTCGCCTCGAGCGAGCGCAGCGAACGCAGCACCCGCGGGGCGATGGTCGGCTCGACGCCGCGGATCCGGATCGCGAAACGGTTCCCGACGAGGTGGCCGCGGCGCAGCTTGTTCCCGTGGCGGGCCTCCCACAGCACCTGCAGCCGCTCGCTCGGCTCGGGCGGCCGCGGCGTGGCGGCGCCGGGCAGGTGGATCGAGACCATCTGCCGCGTGATCGCGGCCTTGTCCTTCATGCCCGCGAAGCCGATCGCCTCCTCGCGGACCTTGTAATGCCGCGCCAGCGTGTCGACCAGCTCGAGGTGGGGCATCGAACGCTTCTGCACGAGCAGGTACACATGCTCGCCCTCGCCGCTGGGTTGGTACAGCGGGATCTCGTCGACGAGGAAGTCCTCGGGCCGCTCCTTGATGCGGCCGCCGATGCCCGGATCCGACAGCAGGCGGCGCCGCGGCAGCGGATCGTCGACGGGCACCTCGCCCGGGGCGAGCGCGAAGCGGCCGCGGGCGGGCGGGGCGCCGGGGCCGCTCAGGTCCACGGCCGGTCCTCGTCGGCGTCCTCGCCGTCGTCGGCATCTTCCTCGAGCGCGTCGAAGTCGAGGGCGTTTCCGGCCTCGGACTCGAGCGACGGCGGATTCGCCCGGGCCTCCTCGAGCACCGCTTCCTCGACCTCGACCGGCACCCCCTCGGCGACCCCGAGGGCGATCGCGTCGCTCGGCCGGCTGTCGACGGTCACGGTCTCGCCGTCGCGGTCGAGGACCAGCCGGGCGAAAAACGTGCCGCCCGAGAGATCGTGGATCTCGATCCGCACCAGCGTCGCCCCGAGATGCCGGATGACCGAAGCGAGCAGGTCGTGGGTCTGCGGCCGCGGCGCGACCAGGCCCTTCAAGCGCCGCTCGATCGCCATCGCCTCGGGCAGGCCGATCACGATCGGGAAGGTCCGCGTGCCGCCCTGCTCGGTCAGCTCGATGATCTGGATGTCGTTGAGCTCACGGATGAAGATCCGCGACAGCTCCATGCGCACGGCCATGGGTTCCTCCGCGAGGCGAGGGGAAGGATAGCCCTTCCCGCCGCCGACGGCCGGTCGCCCGACTCCCGGATTTCAACTCCAGGCGGCAAGGAGCGTCGCGAGATCGCTCGCGTCGACCGTGCAGTTTCCGTCGAGGTCGGCCGGGCAGGCCTCGCAATCGGCGCACGAGCCCCACGCCCCGAGCACGATCGCCAAGTCAGCCGCGTCGATCGTGCCGTTCCCGTCGAGGTCGCCCAGGATCGACGGCGGCGGCGTCGCGACCAGGGCCGCGAGGGCGTCGAGCCGGCCGAAGCCGGTCTGCGGGTCGAACCCCGGAGCATGGATGTCGGTGGCGCTCGCGACGAGGATCGCCCGCACCTCGGCCGCGGTCAGCGTCGGGTTCTTCGCCCGCATGAGGGCCACCACGCCGGTCACGAGCGGCGCGGCCTGGCTGGTGCCGTTCTTCACGTTGTAGCCCGAGTAGTCGACGGTCGACTGCACCCCGACGGCCGGGGCCGCGAGGTCGATCTCGGGTCCGAAGTTCGACTGGGTCCACGGGGCGCCGGTGTTGGTGAGGCCCGCCACCGCGATGGTCTCGGGCCAGCGGGCCGGGAAGGCGACGTTCGCACTCCCGTTGTTGCCGGCGGCGGCGACCATCACCGTCTCGAGGCCGTGGGCGTAGAGCACCGCGTCGCGGAGGGCCGTCGTGCCCGCGTAGTACTGCAGGCTCATGTTCACGATGCGGTGCCCGTCGTCGACGGCCCGCACCAGCGCCGTCGCGACCCACGACTCGCTGCCCGAGCAGGGATTCACCACCACATACGGCACCAGCTTCGCGTCGCAGACGCCCGCGATGCCGGTGGCGTTGTTCCGGGTGGCCGCGGCGATCCCCGCGACATGCGTGCCGTGGCTCGAGCAGTTGTCGCTGGTGTTCGAGGAATTGAGCGGGATGTTCCAGCCCGGCAGCATCCGCGGGGCAAGCTCGACATGCACGTTCATGCCCGAATCGAGGAACGCGACGGTCACGCCGGCGGCCGACGGGGCGAGGTCCCAGGCCGGGACCATGTCGATGTCGGCGCCGGGCGTCCCGGGGACGCCGTTCACGAGCTGGCCGGTGTTGAGCAGCGGGTACTGCAGGAAGAACTGCGGATCGTTCGGCACCGCGGCGAGGCCGCCGATGCCGTCGAGCTCGGCCCGCTCGACCAGGTCGCCGTGGGCGGCCAGCGCCGCGACGAGCCCGGGCGTGTCGGAGCCCGGGGGCAACCCGATCGCGAAGGTCCGGTCGAGGCCGAGCGCCGCGGCCCGGGCCGGATCGGTGCGGACTCCAGGAAAAAGCGGCTCGACGGCGATCGCGCCGAAGCGGGCCAGCGTCCCGGCGAGGCGGGGGTCGCCGGCCGGCGCGACGCCGGGCTTGACGCGGAGGATCACCCGCGTCGACGACCATCCGCCCGGCGCGTCGAACTGCGGGGGCGCGGGGGCCGGGGCGACTGGCGGGGCCGTCCGCCGTCCGGTCGCGACGACCTTCCCCCCGCCGAGCAGCGGAGCGACGGCCCCCGCGAGGGCAAGCGTGAACAGGATCGGCCGGATCGATACGGTCATGGAAGTTGCTTCCGAGCGGGGACCATAGCCCCGAAGCGGCGGCCGTCGAGTCCCGCGGCGGCGAATCTTGGTTTCGCAGGATCGCCGCGGCGGTTCGCGCGGATCGCACGGATGGCGCGAGCCCGGGCGACTCCGGGGCGGTTTCCCTCCGCAGGGACCGAGAATCGCCTGCCGACCGCCCCACGGGCCGGGAAGGACGGTGTCCGGCGGTACACTTCGCGTCTTTCCCCGGATTCCCGGTTCGTGCCGGCCCGTCCGGGCGACCCTCCCCGTCGACCGAAACCTTCCCGACCCCCTCCTCATGTCGAACCGCCGCCACCTCTTCACCTCCGAATCCGTCTCGATGGGCCATCCGGACAAGCTCGCCGACCAGATCTCCGACGCCGTGCTCGACGCGATGCTGCGGGAAGACAAGATGTCGCGGGTCGCCTGCGAGACGCTGGTCACCACCGGCCTCGCGGTGGTCGCCGGCGAGGTCACCTGCGCCGGCTACGTCGACATCCCGAACATCGTGCGGAACACCGTGCTCCGGGCCGGCTACGACGACGCCCGCAAGGGTTTCGACGGCAAGAGCTGCGGCGTCTCGGTCGCCATCGGCAAGCAGTCGCCCGACATCGCCCGCGGCGTGAACACCAAGCACGAGGGCAAGGCGAAGGAGCAGGGCGCCGGCGACCAGGGCATGATGTTCGGCTTCGCCTGCCGCGAGACCGATTCGCTCATGCCGCTGCCGATCGACCTCGCCCACCGCCTCGTGAAGAAGCAGGCCGAAGTCCGCGAGCAGAACCTCATCAAGGGCCTGCGGCCCGACGCGAAGAGCCAGGTCACCGTCGAGTACGACGGCCTGACGCCGACGCGGATCGACACCGTGGTGCTCTCGACGCAGCACGACCCGATGTGGAACGGGCCCAAGAAGCAGGCCGACCTGAAGAAGCAGGTGATCGCGAAGATCATCAAGCCCGTGCTCGGGAAGTGGTGGACCCCGAAGATCACCGTGCACGTGAACCCGACCGGCCAGTTCGAGGTCGGCGGTCCGCACGGCGATTGCGGCCTCACCGGACGCAAGATCATCGTCGACACCTACGGCGGCCGCGGCCGCCACGGCGGCGGCGCCTTCAGCGGCAAGGACCCGTCGAAGGTCGACCGCTCGGCGGCGTACATGTGCCGCTACATCGCGAAGAACATCGTGGCCGCCGGCCTCGCCGAGTGCTGCGAGATCCAGGTTTCCTACGCGATCGGCGTCGCCGAGCCGACCTCGGTCCACGTCGACACCCAGGGCACCGGCATCCTGCCCGACGGCGACATCGCCGATCTCGTGCGGAAGCACTTCCGCCTGACGCCTCGCGGCATCATCGAGACCCTCGACCTGCTCAAGCCGATCTACCTGCCCACGGCGACCCACGGCCACTTCGGCCGCGAGCCCGGCGAGGGCGGCCCCGGCACCTTCACCTGGGAGCGGACCGACAAGGCCGCGGCCCTGAAGGCCGACGCGAAGAAGCTCATGAAGGCCTGATGCCGCGACGCGGTCCCGCACCGGCGGCAGCCTCGACGGACCCTCGGTTCCGGGTCCTCGATCGCCTCGCGGCGCGGGTGTCGTCGTTTCCCGACCTGCCGATCGCGTCGCTCGACCCCGCGGGGCTCGAGCCGCGCGACGCGGCGTTCGCCCGGGCCCTCGACCTGGCGATCGCCCGGCGTTGGCTGACGCTGGTCGCCCTGGCCGAGCCGCACGTCGAGCGCGGTTGGGCGCGGCTGCAGGACCCGCTGAAAGCCGCGATCCTGGCGGGGACGGCGCAGCTGTTCCTGCTCGACCGCATTCCCGACCATGCGGCGGTCGGCGCGTCGGTCGAGTGGGCGAAGCGGACCGCCGGCGACGGGGCGGGCGGCCTCGTGAACGCGGTGCTGCGGCGGATCGCCGAGTCGCGGGTCGAGCTGCTTCCGGCCGATCACGCCGACGCACGCTCCGCGGTGGGCCGGAGCGACCTCGTGCCGCTTTCCGACGGGCGGGCGTGGCGGCTGGCGAAGCCGGTCTTCAGCGACGGGACGGTGGACCAGCTCTCGGCCCAGACCAGCCATGCGAAGGAACTCGTGGTGCACTGGATCGGGGCCCACGGCCGCGAGAAGACCCGCGAGATCTGCCGGCACGACCTGGCCGAGGCCCCGACGCTTGTCACCGGATTGGCCAAGGAGACGGCCGAGCGGTTCGCCGATCGCCTCGTCGCCCACCGCCGACCCGGCTGGTGGTGCTGGAGCGGGTCCGCGGCGGAACTCTCCGGGTTGCTGGCCGGCGACCGCGACGCCCGCGTGCAGGACCCGGGCAGCGCCGAGCCCGTCGCGGCCGCGGTCGCGGCGGGCCTCGAGCCGAAGGTGATCGTCGACCTCTGCGCCGGCCGCGGGACCAAGACGCGGCAGCTCGCGACGGCGTTTCCCTCGGCGGAGATCGTCGCGACCGACATCGACGCCGCCCGCCGTCACGACCTCGCGGTCCTCGCCCGCAACCACGACCGAATCCGGACCGTCGATCCGGGCGAGGTCACCCGCTGGTTCGGGAAGGCCGATCTCGTGGTGCTCGACGTGCCCTGCACCAACACCGGCGTGCTGCCGCGACGGCCCGAGGCCCGGTACCGCTTCACGCGATCGCGGCTCGATTCGCTGCTTGAGCTGCAGCGCGAGATCGCGGTCGGCGCCCTGCCGCTGCTCTCGCCGCGCGGGGCGGTGATGTACGCGACCTGCAGCCTCGAGCCCGCCGAGAACGCCCGGCAGGCGGAATGGCTCCGGCGCCGCGGCGGGTTGGCGATGACCGTCGAACGGCAACGATTCCCCGAGGGCCAGCCCGAGGATCCCGCCTCCGCATACCTCGACGGTGGGTTCCATTCGCTGGCCGTTCGCGCCTGAAAACCAACCGAACCCTCGCAAGCGGGTCGTGCTGATTGGTACCATCTCCGCTTCCCCCCCACCGCCGAGCCGGACCGGATGAACATTCTCGACATCCTCTCGCCCGAGGCCATCAAGGTGCCGCTCGCCGCGACGCACAAGCAAGCGGCGATCGACGAGCTGATCGACCTGCTCGCCGCCCGCGGCATCGTGACCGACGCGCCCTCGCTCAAGCGGGCGGTGTGGGAACGCGAGCAGCAGCGCTCGACGGGCATCGGCGAGGGGCTGGCCATTCCGCACGGGAAAAGCAGTTCCGCCCGGGCCCTGACCATGGCGATCGGGAAGCCCGCGCAGCCGCTCGAGTTCGGCTCGATCGACCGCAAGCCGGTGCAGATGATCATCCTGCTGGTCTCGCCCGCCGACAAGATCGCCGAGCACATCCAGGCCCTCGGCCGGGTGAGCAAGCTGATGACCAACGTGCAGTTCCGCGGCGCCTGCTACGCGGCGACCAGCGCCGACGAGGTCTATGGCCTGTTCCGCGCCGCCGAGAATCCGGCGGCGGCCGCCGCCTCGCGCGGGGCCTGAGCGTCGGACTCACCGCGTGCGGGGGTTCGCCGCCGCTTCCGCTTCCCGTTCCATCACGGCCCGCTTGAGTTCCGCCGCGCCCTCCTCGGCCCGGTCGTGGGCCATGAGGAACTGGCCGAGCGTCTGGCGGATCCGCCACTGGCCCGGGGCGATTTCGAGCCCGCGCCGCAAGGCCCGCTCGGCATCGTCGAAGCGGCCGAGCTTCTCGAAGCCCAGCGCCAGCGCCTGCCACGCGAAGGGGTTCGCCGGCTCGATCTCGAGGGTCCGCTCGGTCAAGCGAACCCCTTCCTCGACCTCGGCGGTGTCGCCTTCCTCCATGAGGATGAGCGAGGCGCGACGAAGAAGCAGCAGCGAGTCCGGCCGGCGGGCCACCGCGGCCCGGGCCTCCTCGATGGCCTCGATCGAGAGGCCGGCCGACCGGAGGGCCAGCAGCCGCTCGTCCGCCAGGGCTTCCCACTCGGGATGGCCCCGAACGCACTCGGCGTAGAAAGCGAGCGACTCGGCCTCGGCGCCGCGAGCCCGCAGCACCCGGGCGATGCCCGCGGCCACGCCCTCGTCGAGGCCGTCCCGGGCGGCGATGCCACGGAGGAGCCACTCCGCCCGCTGGTACTGGCCCAGGATCGCCCGGAGTCGGGCCATCTGCACGTCGATCTCCCGCCGGTTCGGGCAGAACAGGGCGAGGCCGCCCTGTCCGATCGGGCGACCGACCGCGTAGAGATCGATCGCCAGTTCGGCCCGCCGGCGGGTCGACGGATCGGGCTCCATCGGAGTGGTGGAGAGATAGGACTCGGGCGGGATCTCGATGCCGCGATCGAGGTACCGGGCGGTCCAGAGCACCGCCTGCAAGAGGCCCGCCTGGGCCACGAGCATGAGGATCGCCAGCGTCCCGAGCACCCACGCGGCTCCCGCCTTGGTGTGCCGGCCCCGCGCCGACAGCTGGATGTTCCGGAACCGCACGTTCGGCTCGCGCAGGACCCGCCAGGACTTCCACGCGAGGAAGGTCACGATGGCCGCAATCCCGCTGGCGAAGAGCAGCGGAATCACCCCATAGGCACCGCGCACCGCGAGAAAGGTCCCCACGCCGACCGCGAGGAAGGCGATCTCCTCGCCGCGCGACAGGTCGTAGTTCCGGGCCGCCGGCTTCCGCCCCTGCCGCACCGTCCGGGCCGCCGCGGGCCGGGTGAAGCCGAAACTCAGGGCCTCGTTCGGGCAGGTGCTGACGCAATCCATGCACTTCATGCAGCCGGGATCGACGACCATCCCGTAGTCCCGGACCTCCTCGTGCACCCGCACGTTGCTCGTGCAGACCGCGGTGCAGTGGCCGCAGCCCTCGCAGGAATCGTTCACCACGATGCGGCCGGGCGCGATCTCGTCGAGCGGGGCGAAGAAGCCGCCGTACGGGCAGGCGTAGGTGCAGTAGCCCTTCGCCCCGAGGAAATAGACGCAAAGGAAGCCGCAGGCGAAGAGGAACGGGATCGCCACGAGCAGGCCGGGAAAGCTCTGCCAGAAGTTCTCGACGAGCACCGGCCCGGCGGTGAACCCCTCCCAGGTCGCGGGCCACGCGACCTCGGGCCGGAGGTACGGGGCGATCGCCACGCGGTAGAACGGCGGCCACGCGAACATGTAGAGGGCCAGGCCGAGCGGCACCAGCATCAGGTACCGGGCCCGGAACGGCTTCGGGCGGATCCCGAACTTCTTGAGCAGCCAGAGCGAGCCGTCCTGCAGGGCGACCACATGGCAGCCCCAGCCGCAGAACCAGCGGCCGAGGATCGCCGTCGAGAGGAGGGCCACCGCGAAGAAGACCGCCCCGACGGTGATGATGCCTTCCTTGGCGGTCTCCAGCGCCTCGCTCGGCTCGATCGGGGCCAGCGTGACGCCCATGGCCAGCCACTGCACGATGTGCAGCAGCATGAAGACGTTGACCGCGACCAGCACCCACAGCCGGCGGCGAGGCAGCCTCGTGCGCGGCGGCTTCGGGGGGGCAAGCACCTGGAGCGGAATCCGAACCGGCGAGGCGGATTCGGCGTCGGGACGGCAGGACATCGGCGGCAGTGTAAGGAGTCGGGGCGACCGGCTCCGTATACTTCGCCCCTCGCGCCATGCCCCGCGACCACTACGAGATTCTCGGCGTCTCCCGATCGGCTTCGGAGGACGAGATCAAGACGGCGCACCGGAAGCTCGTCCGGAAACTGCATCCCGACGTGAACAAGGCCCCCGACGCGAGCGCGAAGTTCGCCGAGGTGCAGGAGGCCTACGACGTGCTCTCCGACGCGGGCAAGCGAAAGGCCTACGACCAGTACGGCCATGCGGGCGTCGCGGCGGGCGGACCGGGCGGCGGCGGGACCCGGCGCGGCGACGGCGGCGCGAGCTGGGGCGAGGTCGATCCCGAGTCGTTCGATTCGATCTTCGGCGATCTCTTCGGCGGCAGTCGCGGCGGCCGCGGGCCGCGCGGTCCGCGGGCGGGCCGCGGCGACCGGGGCATGCCGCCGATGCCCGGCGAGGACCTTGATCTCGAGATCGCCGTGCCGTTCAACACCGCCGCGATGGGCGGCACGCAGGGCATCGGCTACACCGGTCCGGACGGGATCCGCGAGACCGTCGACCTCAAGATTCCCAAGGGTTTCCCCGACGGCGGTCGCCTGCGGATCAAGGAGAAGGGTCAAGGCGGCCAGTTCGGCGGCCCGCCCGGCGACCTGATCGTGACGATCAAGATCGCTCCCCATCCCTGGTTCGTCCGCGACGGTCTCGACCTCTCGATCGAGGTGCCGATCACCTTCGTCGAAGCCGCGCTCGGCACCGTCGTCGAGTTGCCGCTGCTCGAGGGCACGGTGAAGTTGAAGGTCCCGCCGGGCACCTCGAGCGGGGCGAAACTGCGGGCCAAGGGCAAGGGCATCGTGAACGCGGCGGGCGAGTCGGGCGACTACTACGCGGTGCTGAAGACGGTGGCCGACGTGAAGGCCCTCGACGACGACGATCGGGCGGCCCTCGGACGGATGGGCTCGAAACTGGCCGACCCGAGGGCGACGATGGCGTGGGCTCGGGACCTGCCGCGATCCTGAGCGGGGAAAGGCGACACTCCCCCCAAACATTCTCCCGGGGAAACGCCGATGTCCAAACGACCCTCGATGCCGGCGACTTCCGGTCCATTCTCGCCCGACGATCCGCCCGTGACCCGGGTGGTGGTCACCCCGGACCACGCCGCCCCCGCCGGAGTTTCGGGGCGGTGCGGCTGGGGCGCGGCGGCGCTGGCCGCTTTCGCGCTGGTCTGGTTGGGCGGCCACCTCGGCGAGACCCGGTTCGCGACCTTGGTGGCCGGCGACGGATTGCGGGTTTCCGACGACTTCGGACTGGCGAGCGGCGTCCGGGCGCTCGTGGCGGTGCCGGGGGCGATGATGGACCTCGCCCGGCTCGATCCGGCTGGCTTCGGGCTCGGTTTCCTGCTGGTGATCATCCCCGTGGCCGGACTGGTCGCGGCGCGTCCCGAGAGCGAGCGATCGGCGGGAACGACAGCGCTGGCCGCGGCCGGGGCCGGCACCGCGCTCGTGGCCTTCCTGGGAATCCTGCTCTGGCTCGGCGGCACGACCCGGGGCGACGCCCTGGCGTCCGGGTTGCTCGACGCGAAGCAATTCCCCGGGTGGATCGAGCGAATCGAAAGGCTCGCGGGTCTCGACTGGATGCTGTTTCTCGCGAGCGTGGCCTGGACGGCCCTCGCCTTCCGCCTGCCGCTTCCCCGCTGGGCGACCGTCGGCACCGGCACCGCCGGATTGCTCGCCGCGTTCGCGTGCTGGTACGGCGGCTCGGGAACGCTCGGGGCGATCGAGCAGTTCGGGCGGCCACGACCCATGGTCTTCGCCGGCACGAGCGACGCGGCCCGCGAGCCGATGGTCGGGACGATCGGCGGACGGCCGGTCGCCATGGGCGGAGGCGAGTTCCCCGGCCTGCACACCCTCGGCGAGAATCGCCTGGCGCTCTCGGCGCCGCAATCGCTGCGGATGTTCCTGACGCCGCCGGTCGAGTGAGCCGTCAGCGTCGCCCGTAGCGGGATCGGGCCTCGCCCACCGCCCGCCGGGCCGCGTCCGGCCGGGCCACCCATTCCCAGGCGATGCCGGGGCCGCGCTCGCGGTCGAGCAGGACCGTGCCCGCCCCGACAAACCGCTCGGGCGTGTTGCGGAAGACGCCGGGCGGGGCGAGCTCGGACAGCGGAATCTCCCGCGTCGAGACCCGCCCCACGCCGCCGCGACGCAGCACGCGGCGGTCGGTGAGCACGTAGAGCCGGCCCGTCCACTCGGCCAGTTGCCAGCCGAGGCGGATCGAGGCGAGCAGCGTGCCGAGCAGCAGGACATGGTCGTCGCGCCACGGGATCCACGCGAAGCGGCGGTCGAGCCACGCGAGGGAGAGGCTGAGCACCGCGATCCAGAGGATCGAGACCAGCGGCCCGAGCGGCACGAAGAGCGGGCTTGGCCGCAGCACCAGCAGGATCGTCTCGCCGGGTGCGAGCGACTCGGCCAAGTCGCCTTCGACGGCCGGCGCCGGCGCCGCGGTCGCGGCGGCCATCCGCCGCGCGGGGCTCACCGCGCCGACTCCTTCAGCGAGCCGATGTACGGCAGGTTGCGGTAGTAGCCGTCGTAGTCGAGGCCGTAGCCGACCACGAACTCGTCGGGGATGTCGAAGCCGACGTACTCGCAGGGAATGTCGCTTGCCGCGGGGATCGGCTTGCGGAGCAGCACCGCGCACCGCAGCGAGCGCGGGCCGCGCCGCTCGATCTCGCCGCGCAAGAGCCGCAGCGTCTGTCCCGAGTCGAGGATGTCGTCGATCACCAGCACGTGCCGCCCGGTGAGCTCGCCGGGCAGCATGCCGACCAGGGCGGCCCCCTTGCTCGCGGTCGACTGGCCGGGATAGCTCGATACCGTCACCACGTTCACGCGGATCCGCTGCGGAAGGTGCCGGACGAGGTCGGCGAGGAACATGAACGCCCCGGTCATCACCGGCACCACGACGAGGCCCCCCTCGCGGTCGACGTTCGCGTAGTCGCGGCTGATGAGGGCCGCCAGCTCGGCGACCCGGCGCTGGATCGCCTCGCTCGAGACGACGGTGCGGGCGAGGTCGGCGTCCATCGCGTTCGGGACGGGCGCTGGAACAGGGGCGGGTTCAGGCATCGGGAAGTCCCAGGGCCGCGCGGATCCGCTTCGGCAACTCCTTCGCGTCGGCCGTGCCGCCCGAGAGTTTCATCGCGGCGCCGACGATCCGCCCGACCGCCGCGGCCTTGCCGGCCTTGAGGTCGGCGACCGACTGCGGGTTCTGCTCGATCGCGGCCGCGACCCACGCGTCGATCGCCGCGTCGTCGCGGACCTGCAGCAGCCCGAGCCGCTCGGCGGTCGCCTGCGGGTCGCCGCCGCGCGAGCCCGCCGTCAACTCGGCCAGCAGCGGGTCGACGGCCTGGGCGCCGATCGTGCCCTTCTCGCGCAAGGCCAGGATCGCCGCGATCTGCCCCGCGGAGAGCCCGAGCCCGGCGATCTCGACGCCAAGCTCGTTGGCCCGCTTGGCGATGTTGTTCAGCATGAGCTTGCCCGCCGCGAACCCCGCGTCGCGGGCCGATCCGAACGCCCCGCCCGCGGCCGCCGCGAGCGCCGCCTCGTCGAACAGCAGGCACGCGTCGCGCTCGTCTGTCAGGGCGAGGGCGTCTTTCGCGGGCAGGCCGAAGTCGGCGGCGTAGCGGGCTCTTCGCGCGATCGGCAGCTCGGGCAGCGTCGCCCGCACCGATTCCCGCCACGCGTCGTCGACGACCACCGGCACCAGGTCGGGGTCGGGGAAGTAGCGGTAGTCGTGGGCGTCTTCCTTCTCGCGCTGCAGCACGGTGCGCATCGCGACGTCGTCCCAGCCGCGGGTGCTCTTCATGCCGCGGCCCATCACGCGGCCGGTCGCCTGCCACTCGTCGACCTGCCGCCTCGCCTCGTGCTCGATCGCGCCCTTGACGGCGCGGAACGAGTTGAGGTTCTTGATCTCGACGATCGGCGTGCGGAACTCGTGGCCGTCGGTGGTCGCGATGACCACGTTCACATTCGGCTCGAACCGCATGTGGCCGCGCTGCATGATGCCTTCGGTCACCCCGAGGAAGCGGCAGATGTTCCGCAGCTCGCGGGCGAAGGCGACGACCTCGTCGGAACTCGTGAAGTCGGGGGCGGTGACGATCTCGAGCAGCGGCGTCCCGGCGCGGTTGAGGTCGACGAGCGACCCGGGGTACTCGCCGCCGCCGGGCAGCTCGTGGCCGAGCTTGCCGGTGTCCTCCTCGAGGTGGGCGCGGATGATCCCGATCCGCCTCGTCGAGCCGTCGGGCAGCGGCAGGTCGACCGCGCCGTCGCCGCAGAGCGGCAGGTCGTACTGCGAGATCTGGTAGCCCTTCGGGAGGTCGGGGTAGAAGTAGTTCTTCCGGTCCCACTTCGAGAAGCGGGCGATCTGGCAGTTCAGGGCGAGACCGACCATCATCGCCATCTCGACCGCCCGCCGGTTCATGACCGGCAGCGACCCGGGCAGCGCGGCGACGACGGCGTCAACCAGCGAGTTCGGCTCGGCGTCGAAACTCGCCGGCTCGGCGGCATTCGCGACCCGCGTCCACATCTTGGTGCGGGTCGCGAGTTCGACATGGATCTCGAGCCCGACGATGAGCCGGGTCGAGACGATGTCCGCGCGCGGGTGGACGGCCGGCATGGGGAGGGCATCATACGGAGGCCGATGCCACGCCTCACCGCCGCCCCCGCCGCACTCGCCCTTCTCGCCGGTCCGCTCGCCCTCGCCCAGGGGCCCTCGATCGAGATCGGGAAGCTCTTCCATCCACCGGGCCAGCCGGTCATCGCCCTCGTGAAGGGTGCCTCCGCCGACCAGGAGTTCGACCTCCTGCTGCTTGACGCGACGGGCACGGTGACCGAGCGGGCCACCGCCCGCGGCGACGAGCATGTCGA
>JBIKVN010000264.1:0-4232 GCA_044356865.1 Phycisphaerales bacterium
GAGATGAGCAGGAAACCGAACGGGATCGTCAGCGCCTGCGCGAGCATCAGGCTGCCGCGGCTCCAGCCGCGCCAGGCCACGAACGCCACGAAGATCGCGACGATCAGGATCACGCCGGCGATCGCGATTGCCAGCCAGACCTTGCGGGGCAGCCGGAAGTCCTTGGTGACGACTCGTTCGACCGTCAGCCGCCGCCCCGCCGCGGCGAGTTCCTCGTCGGTGCGGAATCGCCCGTGCCCGGGCCACGGCGAATTGGGGGATGGCGGTGACACGCGGGATCAGGATAGCCGTGGCCGCGTCGCTTCCGAAAGTTTCCGGATTTCATGAGGGGAGAGGAAGAATCGTTCGCGTGACGCCCTAACGAGCGTCGTCGGAATGCTCTGTCCCTCTCCCTTCCCTGAGGTACTTCATGAAGAAGCGGTTCGAGTCGATTGTCCCCACCGCAGATCCCGGTCGATCGTGCCTTCTTGCCCGAGCCGCGACGGCCTTGGTGATCGTCGGGGCGGGGCTCTGGGTGTCGGCCTGTGCGTCGACCTCCTCCTCGAGTTCCACCGACTCCTCGAGTTCCGCAAGCTCGTCCGGATCTGGCTTTCCCGGAGCATCACTCCTTGGAATGGGCGAACGATCCGAAGCGAAGTCGTCCGGTGGGTCGGACGAGGGCGAATCGCCCTCGATCGACGGCCTGAAACTCTCGAAGGTCACCGTTCGCGGGCTTCAAGCCGCGGGCGTGCGGGATCTCGCGGGCCTGGTCGCGTGGTTCAACGCGATTCCCGGCGATGCCGACCCCTTCTTCGCTCCGATGGCCGCGGAAATCGACAGCGCTTCCGCATCGGCCGAGTCGATCGAGGCCCTCAAGCTCTCTGGCGTGACGGTCGAAGCGCTCGCGGCGCAGAACATCACCGCGCCGTCGGGACTTGCCACCTTCGATCGCAAGGCGCTGAAGGACAGCCGAAAGTCCATCGACCTCTGTCGAAACGAGATTGCCCGCGTGATGCAGACGAACGGGTGGACGGTCCTGCGGGCCGAGATCACCAACGGTCCGCGGGCGTCTCGACTCGCCCTGAACGGTGAGCCGATCGGGCCGATCGCGGCGGGTGACCAGCCGATCTGGCGCCGGTTCCTGGTGAACGCCCCGGGGTCGAGTTCGGACCAGATCGTCTTCGCGACGCTCTCGGTCGACATCCCGGACTCGAGGACAGGCATGCCGCCGGTCCGGTGGTACGGCGATGTCGAGATCCCCCGCGGAGGCGAGTTGCGGATGTCGATCGATGTCGCCGCCGCGCCCCTTCCCAGCATCGGGTTTGCCGCGAATACTCCGCTCAGTCCGGCCGCGGTCTACGCCGGTGACACCGTCACCTTGACCTGCGAGGGCGGCGGTGACCAGACGATCTGGTTCACCTTCGGCAGCTCCGGAAGGCTCTCCGGCGAGAACTACCGGGCCGTTCCGTCGGCGAACTCGAACGCCACGGGACTCCCGGCCTGGTTCCGGCTCCGATCGATCGTCGAACAGGCGGCGAACGGGCGCACCAGCCTGCTGGAGGAGCCGCGCATGGAGCCGGTGCTGCTCGGAGTCGGGCGGACCCTTTCTTGGAAGCCGGAGTTCGAGACCCCCGAAGCCCGGATTGCGGTGCTGACGCGGGCGGCGAATGGATTCTGGGGCTTCGCCGAGCGGAGCATCGCGGTGGCGGACCTCCGTCCTCCCCTCTGGATGATGCCGGACCTTCCCGTCGATGCCGACAGCCGGGGCGTGGCCGCGTCCGCCGCCCTGGGAGTCAGCCCGTCCCCGGACAACATCTACCGAACCTACGAGATCCTTTCCGAGATGACGTACGTGGCGACGGTCGGCAGCCCGTTCACCGTCGACCTGCGGATGGACGAGTATCGGGATGCGAGCCTGCCCTTGGCGACCGTTGAGCTCGATTTCGGCGACGGGACGGCGGCGGTGAGCGTGCCCGCCGCCGAGGCCGCGTCGGTGCAGGTCGAGCACACCTACGGGAAGGCAGGGGATTACCGGGTGCAGCTCCGGTCGCGGGATGCCATGGGTTTCGAGCGTTCCCACGCCACGAACGTCAGGGTCGCGACGGCCACGCCGGCCGAGGTGGCCAAGCTCGAGCCCGCGCCGGCCCGTCCCAGGATCCGGCGTCGGATCGAGGTGAACCTGGCAGAATCCAGTTTCGATCTCTTCCGGCGGGCCGCCGAACAGTTCGCAAACCAGGTGGCCAACCGGACCAAGTCCGCCCGCGACGGCCGGTCGGTGGTGATTTCCCACATCCACGACCGGAAGGACCAGGAACTGTTGGACCTGATGGACTCCTCGCTCGTCTCGGCGCTGCTCGATGAGGGCGCCACGGTGCTGGAGCGTGAGCCGCTCTACCAGCATGTCATCGATGCCCGAGGTTTCGTCGACGCCTCGCAGGTCGTCGTTCCCGACCAGGGCGTCGCGGGCGGGATTCCGGCCCCGAATGCCGACGTCGTACTGGACTACAAGTTGAAGCGTGCCGAGGTGAAGGTTTCGCCGGCCGGACTCATGATGGTTCGGACCGCCAGGATTTTCGCGTGGATCCGCGTGCATGACCGCAAGTCGATGCAGATCCTCTTCGACGGCGACGTCACGGTTTCGATCGGAGGAACCATCGCCGCGGCGGAGTCGGCGGCGGCAGGACTCCCGTGGGATTCCTACCCCGATGGGTTCATGATTCGCGAGGTTCGGGAAGACAAGGCGGTCGAGTCCGTCGAGATCGTGCCGGTCCAGCCTGCGGCGCCCGCCGCGGCGGTTCCTGCAGCACCGGCCCTCCCGACCAAGGATGAAGGGGTCGGAGGGATGCTCAAGGGACTGTTCGGAAACTGATTCGAGCCCGTCCCGTCCCCGCAGGCATCATCGAACTCCCGTCGCCCCGGCTTCCGCCGGGGCGATTTCCTTGGTCGGAAGCGAGGCCCTCGGCCGGGACGCGGTTACCGCGCCGCCGCCTCCGCTCGCACCTCGCGAAGCACGGTGACCTTGATCTCGCCGGGGAAGGTCATTTCCTTCTCGACCCGCTCGGCGATCGCCTTCGCCATCGCGAAGGTCGCGACGTCGTCGATCCGCTGGGCGTTCACGATCACCCGCACCTCGCGGCCGGCCTGGATCGCGTACGCCTCCTCGACGCCCTCGTGCTCGCGGGCGATCGCCTCGAGCTGCTCGAGCCGCTTGATGTAGTTCTCCATCGACTCGCGACGGGCCCCGGGCCGCGCCCCCGAGATCGCGTCGGCCGCCATCACGATCGGCGTGTACGGCGTGGTCGCGGGGATGTCGCCGTGGTGGCCGCCGATCGCGTTGAGCACCGCCTCGCTCTTCTCGCCGTACTTGCGGGCGAACTCCATGCCGATCGCGGGATGGCCGCCTTCCATCTCGTGGTCCATCGCCTTGCCGATGTCGTGCAGGAAGCCGCAGCGGCGGGCGATCTGGCCGTTCAGGCCGAGCTGGTCGGCGATCATCTGGCTGAGGAACGCGACCTCGACCGAGTGCCGCAGCACGTTCTGCCCGTAGCTGGTGCGGAAGCTCATCTTGCCCATCGCCTCGATGATCTTCGGGTGCAGGCCGCGGATGTTCGCCTCGAGCACGGTCTCGTTACCGATCTTCTGGATGCGGTCGTTGATGTCGCGCTTGGTCTGCTCGACGATCTCCTCGATCCGCGACGGGTGCACGCGACCGTCGGCGACGAGCTTCTGCAGGGCCTCGGCGGCGATCGCCTGCCGGACGCGGTCGAAGCATGAGACGCTGATCACGCCCGGCGTGTCGTCGACGAGGATGTCGACGCCGGTCGCCTTCTCGATCGCCCGGATGTTGCGGCCCTCGCGGCCGATGATGCGGCCCTTGAGGTCATCGGAAGGGATCTTGATCGACCGCACCGTCGACTCCGAGACGTTCTCGGCGGCATACCGCTGGATTGCGAGGAGGGTGATCTCGCGGGCCCGGTCCATCGCGGCCCGCTCGGCGTCCTCGATGATCTTCTGGCTCAGGGCCTGGCCCTCGTGGGCCGACTCCTCGCGGACCTCGGTCAGGAAGGCCTCCTTGGCCTGGTCGGGAGTCATGCCCGAGACGGCCGAGAGCCGCTGCTTGAGCTCGTCCCGCAGCCTTTCCTGGGCGTCGCGAATCGTCTCGGCCTCGGTCTCGAGGGTCTTGATCCGCGATTCCCGCTGGTCGATCCGCGTTTCCCGCTGGGTGATCGCCTCGAGCTTCTTGTCGAGGGTCT
>JBIKVN010000265.1:0-4223 GCA_044356865.1 Phycisphaerales bacterium
TGGAGTGCCGGCCTGCAGCCGGCAATGATGCACGCGGCGGCCGTGCCGCGCCCCGGCCTGGGAACGCCGGCCTTGGCCGGCGCCGATGAACGCATGGGCCATTCGACGGTTGGGCGTGCTTGCGTTCGCCCTCCTCGTCCCGCGTCGGCCGCGGGCCGACGCTCCGACCTG
Organism: Phycisphaerales bacterium; assembly: GCA_044356865.1. Taxonomy (GTDB): domain Bacteria; phylum Planctomycetota; class Phycisphaerae; order Phycisphaerales; family SM1A02; genus JBEIUL01. Next base: position 172 of record JBIKVN010000265.1, read on the forward strand.
CGCCTCACCCGCCGCCGAAGACCCGCACGTCGTCGTACTTCGAGACGATGTCCGCCCCCGCGGGGTTGGTGGTGGTATCGACGATGTTCGTGACCCCGTTCGTCGTGCCGATTCCGGGACCGTCCTTCTTCCAGAAGTAGATCCCGTCCGGCCCGGCCGAAAGCAAGGCGTAGCGTCCGGCCGGGGTCCCGTTCTCGGGCTCGTTGCGCTTGCCGAACGCCGGGTTGCGGATGATCTGGGCGAGCGTCTTGTCGGGATCGGGCGCCACTCTCAGGATGCTGTCTTCCTGGCCCTTGCCGAGGTCGCCGAGTCCGGCCAGTTCGCTTCCCTCGCCGCCGATGTTCGCCATGAGGTAGCCCAGCATCGGCGAGCGCGAGAACTGCCCGTTGGCGCCGCTGCCCACCAGCGGCCCGATCTCGCGCATGGCCCGCAGGTAGACGACCGGCTGTCCCCACGCGTCCAGGAGGTCGGGCAGCACCAGCGACGCCGGCGCCCCCGACTGCGGGACTTGACCGGCGGTCGGCGTCAACTCGCTCGCCTTCGGGGCGAAGAACGGTGCGTATTCTTGCCCGGCGATGCGCGGCCCGGTGCCGACCCGCGACGGGTTCACCTTGATCTTGAACTGGTTCGCGCCCGAGCCGAAGGTGATTTCGGTCCAGCCCGCCGCGCCCCCGGGAGGACTCCCGTACAGCGGGTCGTCCTGGTCGATGCCGCCGCCGCAGAGGTGCAGGATCGCGTTCTCGGTTCCCGTGATCTTCGGGTCGTTCGCCAGGATGTCCTCGGGCACGAGGCCGGGATAGAAGCCGAACTCCTGCTGGAAGGCGTCGCAGGCCTTCGCGAATTCCTGCATGGTGGAGGCGGTTTGCGTGGCCTTCGCCCGCTGGAGGACCTTGCCGAGGGCCGGCAGCAGGATCCCGATCAGGAGGACGATGATGCCGACCGCGACCAGCAGTTCGGTGATGGTGAAGCCGCGGGTTGCGGCAATCTGGTGGGAGGGGTGTCGTGCCATGGGAAAGTGTCCGCGGCGGCGTGGGAACCGCTCGGGGTGCGGGGCAGGATACGGAATCGAGGGCTCGGCCGATGCGGGCAAGCGGCCGGAATGCCGCCGGCGGAGGCTCACCGCTCGGGATCGACGCCGGCCGGGGCGTCGCTCGCGGCCGCGGTTTCGACCCCGTCCGTCGCGGGCCGGGCCGGCTCGAACCGGGCCGTCCGCAGCAGGGCGGGCAGGAAGAAGGGGACCACGACGAGCCCGAGGGCACAGGCCACGGTCGCCAGTCGCGGCCAGGGCGAGGGGCGGGGCGTGACCGTCTCGCTGCGGGCGCTCGGATGCCCGACGATCGGCTCGCTCGCCAGCCGCAGGTAGTACCAGGCCCCGATCGCGCTGTTCAGGGCCGCCACCACGACGAGGGCCATCTGCCCGGCCGAGACGCCCGCGGCGAAGAGGAAGAGCTTCCCCCAGAAGCCGAGGAGCGGCGGCACGCCGATCAGCGAGAACGCCCCGATGGCCAGCATCCAGGCCATGGCGGGCGAGCGCTGGCGGAGGCCGGCGATGTCCTCGAAGGAGTCGACCTCGCCGCCCTGCCGCTCGAGGCTGGCGATCGGGCCGAACGCCGCGACATTCATGATGCCGTAGCCGAGCAGGAAGAAGAGCGTCGCGTGCAGGCCGGTGACCGTCTCGGGGCCGCTGCCGAGGATCCCGAGCGGTCCGGCGATCACGCCGATCAGCATGTAGCCGGTGTTCGCGATCGAGCTGTACGCCAGCATCCGCTTGACCGACTTCTGCAGCAGGGCCCCGACGTTCCCGAGGGTCATGGTGAGCACCGCGATCATCCAGAGGAGTGCGGTGATCGGCTGCGGCAGGCCCTCGACCGGGATCGCCTCGCCGCCGACGAGGGCGACATGGCCCGTCCAGCCGACCGTCGAGAGCAGGAGGATCAGGGCGAGGAAGCCGGCGACCTTCGGCACGAAGGCGATGAACGCGGTGACCGGGGCCGCGGCGCCCTCGTAGACATCGGGCATGTAGAAGTGCATCGGCACCGCGCCGATCTTGAAGCAGAGCCCGAGGATCGCGATCGCGAGGCCCATCGTCGCGAGGCTCGAGAGCCCGCCGCCCGCGGCCTGCTGGGCCAACCGCTCGGCCATCGGCACGAGCTCGACGGTGCCGGTCGCCCCGTAGAGGAGCGAGAAGCCGTAGAGCACCACCGCCGTCGAGAGGGCCCCGAGGAAGAAGTACTTGAGCGCCGACTCCTGCGCCGCCCGCACCGGGCGGCTGATCGCGATCATGATGTAGGTCGGCAGCGAGACGAGTTCGATCGCGAGGAAGAGCCACGCCAGGTCGCCCGCGGTCGAGACCAGGCACGCCCCTGCGAGCGAAAGCAGCATGAAGGCGTGGAACTCGCCGCGGGTGGCCCGGATCGCCGCGAACGGGACGCGGCCCTCGGCGGCGGCCCGCTCGAGCCCGGCGTCGATGCGGCCGGCCGAAAGCAGGACCAGCGGGATCCCGATCAGGGTGATGAGGCTCTTCGCGAACGCCGGCAGGGTCGGCATCAGGAGCTTCGCCCCGAGCAGCCTTTCGTCGGTGGTCGCGACCGGGATCAGGAAGAAGGCCGCGAGCAGGAAGCCGACCGAGACGAACGGCACCGAGTCGCGGACGCCGCGGCCCTTCGCGAGCCCGAGCATCGAGACGACCACCGCGCCGCAGACGAGGGCGATCTCGGGAAGGCTGAGGAGGATGCGATCGGTCATCGTCATGGGGTTCACCGGGTCATGGGGTTCACCGGTTCGCGGCCAGCTCCGGCGGGGCTTCCGCCTGCTGCATCCGCTCGACCGCCGCGGGGAGGTCCTTCAGCGTCACCGCCACCGACGGCCCGATCGCGTCAAGCAGCGGCGCCGGCCTCAGCCCGAACACCAGGCACGCCACCGCCAGCGTCCCGAGCGTGAGGATCTCGCGGCCGTTCAGGTCGGCGGGAAGGCCGCTCGCGTGATGGCCGTGATGGCCATCGCCGTGGGGCAGGCGGGCCGGGCCGAAGACCGCCCGGCCGACCATGTAGAGCATGTAGGCGGCGCCGATCACCAGGGCGGCGAACGCGGCAAGGATCACCCAGCGCGGCCCGAGCAGCCCGGGCCAGCCCGGCACGCCGTCGGGCGTCGCGGTGAACGCCCCGAAGAGGCAGAGGAACTCGGCCGGGAACCCGACCAGCCCCGGCAGCCCGACCGAGGCCATCGTGAAGAAGACCGTGAAGAACGCCCAGATCGGCATCGACTTCGCGAGCCCGCCGATCAGGTCCATGTCCTTGGTGTGGTGCCGCTCGTACATGAACCCGACGCAGAGGAAGAGGGCGCCGGTCGAGAGGCCGTGGCTGACCATGTAGAAGACCGAGCCGGTCACGCCCGCCGGGTTGAGGGCCATCATGCCGAGGATGCAGACGCCCATGTGCGCCACCGACGAGTAGGCGATGAGCTTCTTCATGTCGCGCTGCACGAGGCAGACCGCCCCGATCGCGACGATGCCGATGATCGAAAGCCCGGCGAGGACGGTCACGAACTCGGCGGCCCCGAGCGGGGCCACCGGCAGGGCGACCCGGTAGATGCCGTAGCCGCCGAGCTTGAGCAGGGTGCCCGCCAGGATCACCGAGCCCGCGGTCGGGGCCTGGGTGTGGGCGACGGGCAGCCAGGTGTGCAGCGGGAAGACCGGGACCTTCACCAGGAACCCGACCATGAGCAGGGCGAAGAGCCAGGACTGCTTCTCGGCCCCGAACCGCGAGGTCGCGAACGCCTGGAGGTCGGAGATCAGGAAACTCCAGGTGCCGACTTCGGCGGCCCGCTCGGCCGCCAGCCAGATCACGCCGGTCAGCGTGAAGACCCCGCCGACGAAGGTGAACAGGAAGAACTTGATCGCGGCCGCCCGCCGCTCCTCGCTGCCGAAGATCCCGATCAGGAAGAGCATCGGCACCAGCGTGAACTCGAAGCCGACCAGGAACGAGATCGCGTCGCGGGCCGTGAATGCCAGCATGGTCGCCGCGGTCAGCAGCATGAACCAGGCGTAGAACTCC
>JBIKVN010000056.1:0-14511 GCA_044356865.1 Phycisphaerales bacterium
CCGCACTCGCACCAACCCGTGAAGCCCCCGATCACCCCCGTCCCGGCCCGAACCCCATCAGCCGGAACCGTCCCGCGAGCGGCATCAGGTCGCAGCGGACGTTTCGCAGGCCGGCCCGGGCCGCGAGCTCGATCGCCTCGGACCGCGTGAAGCCCTTCTCGACCGAGAGCCGCGCGTCGAAGCGGACGATCTCGCTCGAGAAGAGCGTGAGCAACCGTACGCCGAGACGGCTGGCCGGGCTGCGCCAGAGGTCGTTCCACACGATCGCCCGCGTGGCGATGCGGCCCATGTCCGCCAGGACCCGCACCGCGTCGCCGTCGCCGAGGTGGTGCAGGAACATGCCCGCGTGGACGTAGTCGAAGCTCGCCGGACCGAAGCGTTCGAGGGCGGTCCGGGCGTCGCCCTCGACGATGGTCACGTCGTCGCGCCCGACCACCGCGGCGCGGGCGACGGCGAGGCAGCCGGGGTGGTCGTCGAGCCCGACCGTCTCGACTCGGAAGCCCCGGGCCCTCGCCCAGTCGCCGATCGCGAGCGGGATGTCGGCGGCTCCCGTCCCGAGATCGAGCAGCCGGATCGGGTGGGCTCGCGGCCACCCCGCCGACTCGCGGGCGAGAAGCCGCCGCAGGGCGGCCGTGCCGCCGAGCAGGCGGTTGATCCGGCGGATGAACCGGAATGAATCCTCGAGTTCGTCCTGGCCGACGCCCGGGTCGTCCATCCGTTCCGGAGTGGCGGGGCGGGCCATGAGCGGGGACGATAGCGGGATGCCCGTTCGCTCGAACCTGCTCCTGGCCGCGGCCGCGATCGCCGCCCTTGTCGCCCTGCCGTCCGCGGGACAGACGCCGCCCGCCCCGCCGCCCGGCGTCACGCCGCTCACCCCCGACCAGCAGGCCCAGGCCGCCGAGCAATTCCGCCAGCTGCCCTGGCCGGTGCAGCTCGGCATGCGGGTCGCGGCAGCCGAGGCACTCCTGCCCGTCGTGCCGCAGGTCGTGCTGGTGCCCGACGAGGCGACCTTCGTCGACGAGATCGGGAAGTGGTCGCTCCAGGGCCGCTGGCCGGTGCTCATCGAGGACGACCGCTTCGCGCCGCTCTTCGTCCGGGCTTTCAAGCCGCAGCGGGTCGTGCGGCGATCCTCGGTCGGGCCGCTTCCGCCTCCGCCCGAGCTGATGGTCACGCTGGATGCCGTGGTGAGCCTCGCCTGGGGCGGCGACCCGGGCCGTTCGCCGCGCGAGGCGTTCGAGAAGGTCGGGTTCATCCCGCCCGGAGCGGTGGTGACCAGCGTCGGCGATCCGGCGTGGCCGGCGGCAGTGGCCCTCGCGGCCGGCCGCGGCCAGCCGCTCCTCTTCATCGACGGCGACATCGGCGGCCCCGAGGACGTGCTCGACGCGGCCCAGTTCACCGCCGTCAAGTCGGTGCTCGAGAAGGCCCTCTCCGACGGCGGCTATCCGTTCCGCGGCGTCGGCGACCCGATCGAGACGGTCACGATCGCCCGCATGATGGCCCCGCGGGCGAAGGTCGCGCAGCCGCCGGCCCTGCGTCCGGCCCTGCCGCCGAGCGCCGGCTTCGGACCCGAAGATCCGCTCGCGACGCTCGACCTGCTCTTCCGCAACGACGATGGCTCGCGCTACGCGGTCGGCGGCTGGATCTTCGGCCCCTCGCCGCGGGCCGCCTACATGGCGATGTGCTCGCTCTTCCTGACCCGCGAGGAGCTCTGGTTCTTCTCGGGCTACCCGAAGGAAGGGTTCTGGAACGCCTATGAAGTGCAGGGGCCGGCCGGCAAGGCCAAGGAGCTCGGCTTCACCACCCGCAGTTGGGACGGCGAGGCGGCGACGATGCTCAACTGGCGGAAGCTGCTGCTCGGCGGCATCGGCCCGGACGTCTTGCTCATGAACTCCTCCGGCGACCCCGACTGGTTCAGCCTCGGCGGGAACGACCGGGGCCGCGTCGCCGACCTGCCGTTCCTGCGCAAGCCGCTCGCCCTCGGCCTCATCCACTCCTGGTCGATGCGCCGGCCCGGTGATCGCGAGACGGTGGGGGGGCGCTGGCTCGAGCGCGGCGTCTATTCCTACTTCGGCTCGGTGCACGAGCCGTTTCTCGGCGCGTTCGTTCCGCCGACGAACGTGGTCGAACGCATCGCGGCCTTCGCGCCGTTTCTCGTCTCGTGCCGCATGCTCGATGGCGAGTTCGGCAAGCCGTGGCGGCTGGTCGCGATCGGCGATCCGCTCATGCCGGTGCGGGTGCCGGGCCAGCGGAGGGTGCCGGTCGCGGCGGTGCCGGCCGACGGGGCGACCGACCTGCGGCGCGAGACGATCGAGCGGCTGAAGGCCGCGCAGGCGGCCCCGCAGCCCGAGGAGTTCCGCTCGGTCATGCGGGACCTGCTGCTGCTCGGCGAGGACGAGGTCGCGATCGGGCTGTGGAAGATCGCGGCGAAGACCGACTTCAAGGCCCGCATCGCCCCGCTCGCCCTCGGGCCGCTCTTCCGCGCCCGCGACTTCGACGGTTTCGTCGCGGCCTTCCGGCTTTTCCGCGAGCGGACGCCCGACCACTTCGACATGCTTTGGCATCTGGCGGCGCCGCGCGTCCACACCTTGGACGAGCTCGAGCTCATGCTGCTGCTGCAGTCGGCCCGCGGGCCCGATCCGAGCGGGGACCTCGCACTCGTCGTGCCGGGACTCGACCGGGCCCTCGGTCGCGAGGCGACCGACCGGATCATCGACGTCGAGGTGAAGAAGGCCCAAAGCGCCGGGTCCGACGCGAAAGTCATCGAGCGCCTGCAGGCGCTGAAGAGCCGGTGACCGAAGCGGGCGGCTCGCGGGGAATCGCCGCGCGGGACCGGCGCTCGGCCCGGCGTTCGGCCTCGCGCTCGCCGGCGACCGAGCGGGTGCGGGCCGCGGCGATCGTCTCGTCGCGGACGATTCGTTGGCTGAGGCCCGAGCCGAACGCGGCCTCGAGCGTGTCGGCGACCTGCAACCCGAGCATGACCGTGCCGCGGAACGACGGATGGAGCCGATCGGGTTGCAGAAGCGGGGCGTTCGGTCGCGGCTCGACCTTCACGCCCGCCACGAGGACCGGCTCGCCCCGGGCCAGCCGGGAAGTGGTGTCGGCGAGGCGGAAGCGGAACGCATTCGGGCGCTTCGCGATCCACGCCAGCACCCGTTCGTTCGCCTTCACGAGCGTGTCCGGCGCGGGAACCTGGCTCGGGCTCAGGATCCGCCCGACCGCCTCGCGCATGTCGGGAAGATCGCCGACGACCAAGGGAATGCCGGGTGGGATCCGGTCGAGGAGAGCAAGCCCGAGCTCGAGCTTGTCGAGCCGCGCCGCCTCGCTCGCGAGTCGACCACCGTTGCCATCGTCGGCGCCGTAAAGGAACCAGAAGAGGAAGTCGATCGCCACCACGCAGGTCGGCTTCGCCTCGATCGCCTTCTCGACGGCCCGGCTTCCGACGACCGACGGCTCGAGGAAGAAGAAGCCCGACCCGAGATCGACCGCCGGTGGGGGCGGCTCGAACGCCCCGCCGATCGCGGCCGCCAACGGCACCGGGAACGAGCCGAGCTCGGGTCGTGAGCGGTCGGCCGCCACGACGCCGAAGCCGGCGGTGGCGCTGGCCCCGATCGCGACGACCCGGTCGAGGACGCGGGCGGCGTCGGGCGCGGGGGTCGGTTCATCGGGTCGGACCGCGGCGGTCCCGGCCGGGGTGAACGCGATGAACGACGCCAACAGCATCGCCAGCAGCGACGCGACCAAGGGACACCACAGCCGAACGGACCTTGTTTCCATGGCGGACGCGGAGTGTAGGGGTGGTTTCGGGCGATTCCTCCCGCCCCGACTTTTTTCCCGCGCTTCCCGGAGGTCCCCCCGATCGCCGAACCTCGACCGCGCCGGGTCGCCCGATCGTGCGCTTCGGTAGCATCCGCCGCGTCCGGGGCCGGCCGTGTCCGTCCATCGTCGCGTCCCGCCGTCCACGTCACCCTCGCGAGACTGACCATGCCCGTGACCGACTCCTCCTCGCCCTCGCCGCTCGGCCGCGTGATCGGCGGCGTGACCGCGGTGGCCTTCGTCGTCGTGATCCTCTTCATGATCTTCGGGCCGAAGAGTCCTCCGGCCGAGCCGCCCGCGGAAACGCCGGCGGAGTTGCCGGCACCGGCGCCGGAACCCGCGCCTGTACCGGCGCCCTCCCCGCCCGCGACCGCGACGCTTACGGGCACGGTGACCTACCGCCAGCGGATCGCCCTTCCGCCCGAGGCAATCGTCACCGTGCGCCTCGAGGACACCTCGCTCGCCGACGCGCCCGCGGTGCCGGTCGTCCAGTATTCGTTCGGCGCCGAAGGTCGACAGGTCCCGCTGCCGTTCGAGTTCACCTTCGACCCCGCGTCGATCAAGGACGGGAACACCTACTCGGTGCGGGCCTCGATCGAGATCGAGGGCGAACTCCGCTGGACGTCGACGACCGCCTACCACGTGCTGACCCGCGGCAACCCGTCGCAGGTCGACATCGTCGTCGACCCGGTGGACGCCGAGCCGCCCGAGCCGCCGGCCGCGAGCGCGACGCGGCTGCGCGACACCGAATGGATGCTCGTCGAGTTCGACGGCCGCCCGGTGCCGCCGCCGGTCGAGGGCGGAAGGGCCCCGATGATCGTCTTCGCGACCGAGGGCTCGGCGGTCTCGGCCCAGGGCCATTGCAACCGGCACTTCGGCTCGTTCGAGGCCGACGACGCGGCGGGGACGCTGGTCATCCGCATGGTCGGCTCGACCAAGATGGGTTGCCCCAATGAGGTCATGATGGAAGAGGCGGAGTTCCTGGCCGCGCTCGGCCGCGTGGCGAAGTTCACGATCGATGGCGAGACGCTGACGCTCGAGGGCGGCAATGCGGTGGCGAGGTTCGCGGCAGTGTTCGCGAACAAGTAGGGTCGAGGCGGGCCGTGGTGGAAAATCCACCAGCAACCGGCGGATCATCCGCCTGCATCCCCAACCCGTCGCCAGTTCCGGCTCGCCTTGCCAGGGACGGCGGGTGAGTCCCTCGCCGAGTCTTGACTCCCGGGGCGGCATCGAGAGGTTCGTGGCCGTTCGGAGTGACGGCTCAGGTCCTCGCTTCGTGGGGTGACGAGCAAGATCGGCACCATCGCCGAGGAAGGCGATCGCGGCGGGAAACATCGTGGTTCCCGGCGGGAGGAACGGGTCGAAAGGCCGCCCCACCCGGTCCGTGACCGGCCGGGGAACTCGAGCGATTCGAGTGTCTTGCCGGAGATCGGGCCCACGGCGCGGCACTTCCAGGGCGGATCTGCGCGATACTCCGGTACCCGAACGAAATCTTCGGCGACGCTCCACCCCGTTCCGCAGTCACCTCCGTCCATGCAGTCCATCCCGGGCAAACCGCCCCCGGCTTGCCATGCCGGCGGAACGTCCACCCTTCGCGCGGGGCGAACGACGGCCGCGGGACGGAGTTCAAGCGGGGGTTAGTGATGTTCACCAAGTATGTGGGTGATTTTCACCATGCCGCTTGACCGGCCTCCGGCTTCGGCCGTCGTCCGGCCGTGCGGGACCGTCACCTCCAGCCCCGACTCGCCGAGGCCCCGGCAGGCCGATGGGGAGCGACGACACGAGTTGGTCGCCGGCCTCAGTTTCGAGGCGATACAGGCGGAGAACGGGAGAATGGCGCTGCTCCTCATGGAGCTCTTGCCCGACGGGTTCCGGTACGCGATGCATCGACTCCAGGCACGGGGAACCGGTTCGTCCGCGGCATCGTGCTGCACGACGGCCGCGAGACCGTGCGTTTCGATCCCGGCCTGCTCTCGGCGCCGATCTCGGCCCTGTGGTCGGGCGAGTGACGCCGCTTACGCGACGCCCAACGCCTTCGCCATCGCCGCCCCGAGATCGGCCGGGCTCTCGGCCACGGTGATGCCGTGGCCGCGGAGCGCCTCCATCTTCGCCTGCGCCGTGTCGAGCGTGCCGCCGATGATCGCGCCGGCGTGGCCCATGCGCTTCCCGGGCGGAGCGGTCGCCCCCGCGATGAAACTCACCACCGGCTTGCGGCAGTTCTGCTTCAGCCACGCCCCGGCCGCGACCTCGTCGGTGCCGCCGATCTCGCCGATCATCACGATGCCGTCGGTCTCGGGATCCTTCGCGAAGAGCTCGAGCACCTCGATGAAGTTCAGGCCCTTGACCGGATCGCCGCCGATGCCGACGCAGGTCGACTGGCCGATGCCGCGGGAACTCGTCTGCCACACCGCCTCGTAGGTCAGCGTGCCCGAGCGGCTCACGATGCCGACCGCCTTGCCGGTCTTCGCGTCCTTGCGGTGCGTGTGGATGTACCCCGGCATGATGCCGATCTTGCAGCCGCCCTCGAACTTCGCGGATGGCCCCTCGCCCGAGACGCGGCGGCCCGGTGTGATGACGCCGGGGCAGTTCGGCCCGACGAGCCGCACGTTCGGGTGTTCGGCCAGCATCGCCCGCGTGCGGATCATGTCCTCGACGGGAATGCCCTCGGTGATCGCGACGACCAGCCCGATGCCCGCGGCCGCCGCCTCGAGGATCGAGTCGGCCGCGAAGGGCGGGGGCACGAAGATCATGGTCGCGTTCGCCCCGGTCGCCGCGACCGCGTCGGCGACGGTGTCGAAGATCGGCAGCCCGTTCGCGTCCTTCTGCCCGCCCTTGCCGGGCGTGACCCCGCCGACCATGCGGGTGCCGTAATCGAGGCAACCCTTGGTGTGGAAGGCTCCGGTGGAGCCGGTGATGCCCTGGCAGAGGACCTTCGTCGAGCCGTCGATCAGGATGGACATGGGGGACGAATGCTAGCAGAACGCGGCCGATTCCCGGGTCGCGGCGCTCGCGCCGGCTGAATCGGCGGGGCCCGCTTCCTACAATCCACGTCCCATGCCCACGAAGACCCCCGCGACCGCCGAAACTCCCGCGAAGCCGCTCACCTACGCCGAGGCGGGCGTCGACATCGACGCCGGCGACGAGGTGGTCGAGCGGATCAAGCCGATCGTCCGCCGCACCTACGGCCCGCGGGTGCTCGGGAAGCACGGCGGCTTCGCCGGCATGCTGCGGCTCGACTTCAACGAGAAGCTCTTCAAGCGGAACTACAAGGATCCGGTCCTCGTCGCCTGCACCGACGGCGTCGGCACCAAGGTGAAGATCGCCGCCGAGCACCGCATCTTCGACACCGTCGGCATCGACTGCGTGGCGATGAACGTGAACGACCTCATCGTGCAGGGGGCCGAGCCGCTGCTCTTCCTCGACTACCTCGGCCTGTCGAAGTGCGACCCGGCCGACACCGTCGCGATGATCGAGGGCGTCGCGAAGGGCTGCGAGATCGCCGGCTGCGCCCTGATCGGCGGCGAGTGCGCCGAGATGCCCGACATCTACGCCCCCGGCGACTTCGACATCGCCGGCTTCACGGTCGGCGTGGTCGAGCTCTCGCGGGCGATCGACCCGACGCGGGTCAAGAAGGGCGACGTGCTGATCGGCCTCGCGTCGAGCGGCTGCCACTCGAACGGCTACTCGCTCGTGCGGAAGATCGTGTCTCGGGCGAAGCTCGATTGGAAGAAGATCTATCCCGAGCTGCAGGCGAAGGGCCAGCCCGAGCGCACGCTTGTCGACATCCTGCTCGAGCCGACCCGGATCTACGCCAAGCCGATCGTGCGGCTCTTGCAGGGCTACAAGCGGAAGAAGGCGGTCTCGGGCATGGCCCACATCACCGGTGGCGGGCTTCCCGGCAACGTCTGCCGCGCCCTGCCCGACGACCTCGACGCGGTGATCGACTGCACCACCTGGACGCCGCCGCCGATCTTCCCGTTCCTGCAGAAGCACGGGAACGTCGAGACCGCCGAGATGTTCAAGGTCTTCAACATGGGCATCGGCTACGTCCTCGTCGTGCGTCCGAAGTTCGCCGATGCGATCGAGGAGAAGCTGCGGAAGTGGGGCGAGACCACCTTCCGCCTCGGCGAGATCGTCAAGGCGCCGCCGGGCGCGAAGGAAGGCTCGGTGCGGCTCGAGAACCTGGCGGGGTGAGGCGGGGGGATGAACGCCCAGGCCGTCCGTGGTTTGGCCCGGAACGACGAGGCCATGCCTCGTCGTGACCTTCACGCGGGGCGAGATGGCGCGGCCGAGCCGAGCCTGCGGCTGACGTTCGCTTGCGTGTCCATCGGCTGCCGGGTGCTTCCGCGACGAAGCATGGCCTCGTCGTTCCGGGTGGTGATCGCCTCACTCCCCGCGCCACCCGCGATTCCGCTTGCGGTCGCTCTCGCGGCGCTTGCCCTCGAGCCGGCGCTCGACGCTGCCCCGCGTCGGCTTCGTCTTCTTCCGCCGCTTGGGCGGCGTCGCGGCGGCCGTCACCAGTTCGCGCAGCCGCGTGACGCACGCCTCGCGGTTCTCGAACTGCGAGCGGTGGGCGTCGGAGTCGACGTGCAGCGTGTCGCCGCCGACGAGGCGGCTGCCCGCGAGATCGTGCAGCCGGGCCCGGCCCGCGTCGTCGAGGCCGACGATCGCGGCGATCGCGAGGTGGACCTCGGCGCGGGTGTTCACCTTGTTCACGTTCTGCCCGCCGGGGCCGCGCGAGCGGCTGAACGAGAAGATCACCGCTGACTTCGCCGCCCAGCAGCCGCGGCCGAGGTCGATCGCGTCGCCGGGCCGCACCGGCGGCTTCGGCTTCCGCGGCGGCTCGGGCGGGCGGGCGTGAAAGTCGTGCGGGCGGTCCATGGCGGGAAAGTATCGGCCGGAAGGGCCGCGCCGTCGCGGCTACCCTGCGGGGATGGACGCACTTTCCACGACCGCGGCGCTGCTCGCGATCCTCCAGGGCGAGGCCCCGCCTGCGGAAACCCCGGGGAATCCGCCCGCCGCCGTCGCTCCGCTCGAGCCGCGCCCCTGGACGCTCGACTTCGCCGCCGACGCGTGGTTCCCGCGGCTCGTCGGCGACCTCACCCGCGGCGGGGCGGCGATCGACACCCGCGACGTCGGGCTCTCGGGTTCCGAAGTCGCCTTCGCCGGCGAACTCGGTTTTACCGTCGACCGCTGGCGGCTTGCGGTCTCGGGCTTCACCTTCTCGACCGAGGGCACCGCCGGGGCGCAGAGCGCCTTCCAGTTCGGCGGCATCAACGTCGCGGCGGGTGACTCGCTCGCGACCAGCGCCGACTGGTGGGGCGTGGGCGTCGACCTCTCGTACGCGCTCTGGCGGCCGCTCGACGCGAAACCCTTCCCGTGGAGCGAAGCCGGCCCGGCCCCCGCAAACCCCGGCCCCGACGGCCGCCCGCGCGTCGACTTCGCGATCGATCCCGCGTTCGGCCTGAGCTACTACGACTTCTCGCAATCGCTCACCGACCGCACGCAGAACCTCTCGACCGACTTCTCGGGCCAGTGGCTCGGCGTGCGGTTCGGCGCCGACGTCGCGGTCGATTTCCACGTGAAGGACCTGGTCGGCTTCCTCGACACGCTGCGGCTCGAGGTCGGGGCGACCGCCGGCCCCACGGCGCCGCTCTCGGGCGGAAGCGTCGGCTGGGTGGTCGACCTCGAGGCGGCGTTCGTGCTGTACGCGACGCCGAACGTCGCGGCTCGACTTGGCTACCGCTACCTCGACGCCGATCTCGAGGCCGACGCGGGCACCGCGAGCGTCTCGCTGCAGGGTCTGTTCGCCGGCGTGGGGATCGCCTGGTGAAGATCCGGCGGCCCGAGTCCGGCGGCTGGGCGTCCGCGCTCGGCGCCCGCAGCGTGAAGTTCCGCAAGGCGCAGGTGCGGCACCTCGTGCTGACCGTCGCGGCCGACCGGCTCTCGGGCGGGCGTCTGCTCAAGCGGCATCTCGCGCAGGAGACGGTCGTGCGGAAGGTCGAGGTGCGGCATCCGAACTGGCCCGCGGCCTTCGACGGGCTGCGCATCGCCCACCTCAGCGACTTCCACCTCGGCCGCCTCATGCCGGTCGAGCGGGCGGTCGCGATCGTCGAGCGGGCCGGCGAGCTCTCGCCCGACCTCGTCGCATGCACCGGCGACGTGGTCGACCTCCACCACGACGGCGTCGCCCCGGTCTTCGCGGCGATGGCCGCGTGCGGGGCGCCGCACGGGGCGTTCCTCGTGCTCGGGAATCACGACCATCTCGACAGCGACCGGGCCATTGCCCGCCTCGCCCGCCGCGCCGGCGTCGCGACGCTGCGGGACGGCACCGCGACGCTGTCGGCCCGCGGCGGGACGCTCGCGATCGCCGGCGTGAACTGGAGCCGCTCGCTCGCGTCGTGCGACCGGCGCGTGCGCCAAGCCGCCGCGGCCGGCTGCGACCTCCTGCTTTCCCACAACCCGAAGTCGTTCCGCGCCGCGTCGCGCCTCGGCATCCCGCTCACGCTCGCCGGCCACACCCACGGCGGGCAGGTCGCGGTGCCGCGGCGGCCGCGCACGAACCTCGCCTTCTCGCACCGGCTGAACTCCGGCCTCTACCGCGACCGCGACTCGTTCCTCTACGTGACCTCGGGCCTCGGCGCGTGGTTCCCGCTGCGGATCAATTGTCCGCCCGAGATCGCCCTGGTCACCGTCCGCCGCGGCGAGGCGACGGCCGAACTCTCAGGCTGAGCCGGCCTCGTCCGCAAGGGCCCGGATCGCCGCCCACGCGGCGTCGACGTGCCGCTCCTCGACCGAGGTCGCGCCGAGGGCGAGCCGCAGCGTGTACTTCCCGTCGAGCCGCGTGTGGCTGAGGAACGCGACGCCCGAGCGGTTCAGCCGCTCGAGCAGCCGCTCGTTCGCCGCGTCGCCCTCCTTCAGCCGGAAGCAGACGAGCGAGAGCTCGCGCGGGGCGGCGATCTCGAAGCGGGGATCCGCCCGCACGTGCCGCTCGAAGCGCCCGGCGAGCCCGACGTGGAACCGCACATACGCCCGGATTCCCTCGAGCCCGTAATGCCGCAGCACCCACCAGAGCTTCAGGCTGCGGAACCGCCGGCCGAGCGGCACCTGCCAGTCGCGGTAGTCGATGACCTTGCCGCTCTCCGTCGCGGAGTTGCGAAGGAACTCGGGCAGCACGCTCAGGCTCGACACCAGCCGGGCCCGGTCGGCGACCCAGAAGCAGTGGCAATCGAAGTTGGTCAGCATCCACTTGTGCGGGTTGAAGCCGTAGCTGTCGGCCAGCTCGACGCCGTCGTGCAGATGGCGGAACTCGGGGCAGATCGGGGCGACGCCCGCGAACGCCGCGTCGACGTGCATCCAGATCGCGTGCTCGCGGCAGATCCGGCCGATCGCGGGCACCGGGTCGACCGCGAGGCTCGAGGTCGTCCCGACGGTCGCGCAGCAGAGGAACGGCAGCCGCCCGGCCGCGAGATCCTCGCGGATCGCCGCCTCGAGCCGGTCGGGCCGCATCGCGAAGCGTTCGTCGACCTCGATCAGCCGGAGGTTCTCCTCGCCGAGCCCCGCGATCCGCAGGCCTTTCGACATGATGGAATGCGTCTGCGTGCTCGCGTAGGCCACCAGCGGCCTCGGGAACGCCTGCAGCCCGGCCTTCCCGGCCAGCCCGCCGGTCGCCCGGTCGCGGGCGGCGACGATCGCGCAGACCATCGCGCTCGAGGCGGTGTCCTGGATCACGCCGCCGCCGGTCGAGGTCGAGAGGAACGCCTCGGGAAGCCCGAGCGCCGGCACCAGCCAGTCGAGCACCAGCGTCTCGACCTCGGTGCACGCCGGGCTCGTCGACCAGAGCATGCCCTGCACGCCGAGGCCGCTCGAGAGGAGGTCGCCGAGGATCGCCGGGCCGCTCGCGTTCGCCGGGAAGTACGCGAAGAAGCCCGGGTGCTGCCAGTGGGTGAGGCCGGGCACGACGATCCGCTCGACGTCCTCCATCCAGCGGTCGAACGGCTCGGGCGTCTCTGGCGCGGTCGCCGGCAGCTTCGCCCGCACCTCGCCCGGCTCGACGCGGCTCTGCACCGGGTACCGCTCGACGTTCGCGAGGTAGTCGGCGATCCAGTCGACCAGCCGGTGCCCGGCGCGGCGGAACTCGTCGGGACTCATGTGGCCGGGCGGCGGGGGCGCAGGATCTCGATCGGTCGGCATGGGAACGGTCAGGCTACCGGCGGCGGTCGACGGACCGGGATGTAAAAACAAAACCGTGGGCGGCGTGTATGGGACGCCGTCCACGGCCCTTTTTTTCCCAATGCTCCGCCCCACCACCAGATGGGTAGTCCGACCCGGGGACCGCGCCGAGGGCACGGAATCCGTCCAGACTGCTTCAGGATGCCCCAAACCCCGTCCGGAGCGAGGCCTGCGCGTCGGTTTTTGGCAAAATTTGCCTCTGGCGGGGTCAAACGACCCCAAGAACCGACCGCGAAGGCCCTTCGGACCCCCTTCAAAGGGGCTGTCCGGCGGTCAGGCGGGGATCGCCGCCATCTCCCTGCGGACCTCGCCCATGAGTTCGCGGATGATCCCGGGGCCGAAGTCCCAGCGGCATCCGGCGGCCTCCCACAGCTCGGGCAGCGGCCGCGAGCCACCGAGGGCGAGGCCCTTCTTGTAGTTCGCGAGGGCCCGGTCCCGGTCGGTGCGGGACTGCAGCCAGACCTGCATGGCCCCGGTCTCGGCGATGCCGTACTCGATGTAGTAGAAGGGCATGCCGAAGAGGTGCAGCTGCCGCTGCCACGAACGCTCGGCGAACCGCTCGAGGCCGCTCCAGTCGACCCGCGATCCGAAGCGGGCGTTCAGCCGCATCCACTCGGCGGTTCGGTCCTTCCGGGCGTGGCCCGGATTGGTGTAGATCCAGTGCTGGAAGGCGTCGATCTGGGCGATCCACGGCATCAGGCTCGGGAACTTCTCGAGCCGTTCGCGGCGGGCCCGGTTCGCGTCGGCCGGCGAATAGAACCGTTCGAGGTGCGGCAGCGTGAGCAGTTCCATGCTGGTGCTGGCGACCTCGGCGAACTCGATCGGGCTGCCGCGGTACTCGAGCACCGGGTCGCCCTTGCAGAGGATCGAGTGGAACGCGTGGCCGGCCTCGTGCACCATCGTGACCAGGTCGCGGTGCAGGCCCGCGGCGTTCATGAAGATGAAGGGCAGGCGGCTGCGCTGCCGCTGGTACTGGTAGCCGCCGGGGGCCTTGCCCGGCCGGCTCTCGAGGTCGAGGCAGTCGCCCTCGGCCAGCGTGCCGAACATCGAGGCGAGCTCGGGATCGAGCTCGCGGAAGACCGCGGCGGTGCGGTCGAAGAGCTCCTGGCCGTCCCGGAAGGGCCGCAGCGGCGGGCGGCCCCGCTCGTCGACGGCGAGGTCCCACGGGCGCAGCGAGCCGAGCCCGAGGTTCCGGGCCCGATCGGCGTTCAGTTCGTGCAGGGCGGGCACGCAGACCTCGGCGACGGCGTCGTGGAAACCGAAGCAGTCCTCGGGGCGATAGTCGAACCGCTGCAGCTTGCGGTGCTGGAAATCGCGGAAGTTCGCGAAGCCGGCGTTGCGGGCGACTTCATGCCGCTTGGCGACGAGCCGGTCGAAGAGGTCGTCGATCCGGTCGGCGTCGGCCTCGCGCCGCTCGGCGATCGTCCGCCAGGCGCTCTCGCGGACCGCGCGGTCGGTCTCCTCGAGGTAGCGCGACATCTGGGCGAGCGTGCGCTTCGCCCCGTCGAACTCGACGTTCATCGCCCCGCAGATCGTGCTGTATTCCTGGTCGAGCTTGGTGATCTCGGTCTGCAGCGGGATGTTCGCCTCGCGGAAGAGCTCGACGTCGACCGCGAGCCGCCGCAGCAGGACGCCCCAGCGGGCCTGGTCGAGCTCGCGGGCGAACGGGCTGGAGACGATCTTGCGGTCAAGCTCGAACGCGACCTTCCGCACGTTCGGCTCGACGTTCTCGATGAACCGCGTGAAAGCCGCCTGCCGCGACGCGTCGTCGGTGCGGCAGGTCATCGCGATGTAGAGGTTCGCCTCGGCCTCGGCGGTGGCCGCGTCCAGCTCGCTGCGGTCGAGGATGAGGTTCTCGAGGCAGTTCTTGCACTTGAGCGGACGGTCGACGAGCCCGCGGTAGAGCGGCTCGAGCCGCGACCAGTCGGTGGCGTCGAGTTCGGCGGGCACGTACGGACGGGCGGTGGTGGCGGGCATGGGGGGTTCGGCTCGGGTTTCAGGGGTGTTTGCGAACGCTCTTGGTCTTGGCTTGGGTTTCCGGATCGGCCACGGGCTCGGGCCGGCGGCAGCCGCGCACCGCGACCGCGGGCAGGTCGAGCCGGGCGGAGACGGCGCCGGCGAGGGCCTCGGCGTGGAGCGGATCGTCGCAGAGGCAGAAGAGGGTCGAGCCGCTGCCCGAGACGTGGGCGGGGCGCTCGGCGAGCCCGGCGAGGCGGCGGGCGTGACCGGCCAGCGGCGCCGCGACGTCAAAGGCGGCGGCCGCGAGGTCGTTGAAGCACGCCGCGGGATCGGGCGGCGCGTCGCCCCGCACCAGCGAACGCACGCGGGCCGCGTCGACCCGGGCGTCGGGACGCAGGCGGTCGAAGGCGCGATAGACCGGGCCGGTCGGGCACGGTTCGGGCGGGAAGGCCAGCACCGCGTGCAGCTCGGGCACCTGCCCGTGCCGCTCGATCCGCTCGCCGAGCC
>JBIKVN010000266.1:0-4189 GCA_044356865.1 Phycisphaerales bacterium
GCCTGCCAGATCCTGACGCTCGCGGGGCTGCTTTCGGGCGGGTTCCTGCTTTCGACGGGCGAGCGGAGCGGGGTGCCGCTGGCGGGTTTCGCGGCGTGCTTCGGGCTCGCGTCGATGGCGCGGCTCTCGTCGCTCTTCTTTCTCGCGCGGCAGGCCGACCCGCCGTCCGACGGCTTCGAACACAAGCGGGTGAGCGTGCTGGCGGTGCTGCGCCGGGCCGGACACGCGACCGACGCCAAGCTCATCGTCTTCATGGTGTCGCTGCAGGCCGCCACCATGGTCGCGGCCCCCTACTTCAACCCGTTCATGCTCGACGAGCTCGGCTTCGACAAGGCGACCTACACGACGATGGTCGCGGCGTCGTTCCTCGCGAAGAGCCTGGCCCTGCCGCTGCACGCCCGCTACGCCGAGCGGTTCGGGGCGCGGCGGCTGCTCATGCTCTCGTCGGTCGGGGTCTCGGTGCTGGCCGCGGTCTGGATGGTCGACGACTCGCCGGCGTGGATCCTGCCGACCCAGATCCTCGCCGGGGCGCTTTGGGGCGGATACGAGCTCGCGACCTTCCTGCTGCTGCTCGAGACGATCCCCGCCGAGGAACGCACGAGCGTCATGGGCGGGTACTACCTGCTCAACGGGCTCGCGGCGGTCACCGGCTCGCTCGTCGGGGCGTGGCTGCTTGGCCCCGAGCAGGCCTTCGAGGGATACATGCTCCTCTTCGCGATCTCGACCTTCCTGCGGCTCGCGACGCTTCCGCTGGCGTTCCGCGTCACCGCCGACACGCGGAAGACGGTGCCGCTGGCGGCCGACCCGATCGCGGTGCGGCCGAGCGCGGGGTCGATCGCGGCGCCGGACCTCGCGGGCATCGACGGCCAGGAGCGCGAACGATGAGGCTCGGGGCCGCGATCGCCGCCGGCACCGCGACCGCCCTGGCGGCGCTCGTGCCCGCCGCGTCGCTCGAGGCGTGGATCACGCATCCGGCGCGGGTCGAGCTGGTGGGCGGCGTGCCGCCGACGACGGTCGAGGGGGCGCGGTGGATGAAGGTCGGCCTGATGGCCCTGCCCGCCCTGCTGCTCGCGGCGTGGTGGGCGCTCGGGCGGATCGCGCCGGCCCGCGGAGTGCCGCCGCGGGCGAAGCCGGGGCGGAACGAGCTGCTCGCCGTCGCGATCGCGACGCTCGCCGCCGCGGCGGTGCGGGCCGATCGCCTTGGCGAGAGCCTCTGGTACGACGAGCTCGCGGCGCTTCTCGGCTACGCGATCCACGGAGTCGGGCCGAGCGTCGGGAACTGGTTCAGCGCGGTCAATCACCTGCCGTCGACGGCCCTCGTCGCCGCGACGGTCGAGATCGCGGGGGTGAACGAGCTCTCGGTGCGGCTGCCGGCCTTTCTTGCCGGCCTCGCGTGCATCCCCGCCGCATGGTGGCTCGGGCGCGTCGCGGGCCTGTCGCGGCCGGAGTTCGCCGCGGCGGCGATGGCGGCGTTTCCGGTGGCGATCGTCGAGTCGACCGACGCCCGCGGGTACTCGCTCATGATCCTGCTGGCGACGCTCGCGACCGGCCTCGGTCTCGAGGCGTTCCACCGCGGCGGGGCCGGACGTTGGATGGCGTACGCGGCGGTCGTGGCGCTCGGCGTCTGGAACCATCTCGCGGCGATCGGCGTGCCGCTCGGGCATGGGCTGATGCTCGCGTTCGCGCTCCGCGGGGTCCACCGCCGCGACGGGCTCGCGGGACTCGTCGCCCTCGCGACGGCCGCGGGCCTCACGCTCGTCCTCTGGAGCCCCGCCCTACCCGATCTCCTCGCGACGCGAAGGCAGTTCGCGGCGATTCCCGGCGAGACGCCATCGCTCGCGGGGCCGGAGATGCTGCGGGCGGTCGGCGGTCTCTTCGGAAGCTGGTGGCCGTTCACGGCGATCGGCGGCGCGGTCCTCGCGATCATCGGGCTCGCGAACGAGGGCCTCGGGAACCCCCGGCTTCGCGTGGCCCTTCTCGCCGCGATCGCCGGCGTGCCGATCGTGGTCGGCCTCGCGGCCCTCGCCGACAGCTGGCTCTACGCCCGGTTCCTCGTCTTCGGGCTGCCCGCCGCGGCCCTCGCGATCGGCGGGGTCGGCCGGGGCGCGAGTCCGGACGGAGTCCGGGCCTCGTGGTTGTGCATGGCGGGGCTGCTCGTCGCCAGCGCGATCACCGTCCGCGGCCTCCCTTCCCGCCAGCCGCTCCGCGAGGCGGTCGAGGCGGCGGCGCTCCTGGCCGGCGAGGGCCATCCGGTCGGCGTCGTCGGGCTGCGCGACCAGGTGTCGCTCTTCTACGCCGAGCCGCTCGGCGTGCCGCTCGTGGACCTCGGCGACCGCGGCGCGAAGCTCGCCGAGGGCGAGGTCGCGGCGCCCGCGACGGTGATCGTCCTCTACCCCGACCTCCTGCCGCCCGCGACCGCCGCGGCCCTCGACGCCGCCGGCCTCGTGACCGAGCGCCGCCTCGACGGCTGGGTCGACTGGGGCCGCGGGGCGATCGAGATCCGCTCGCGGCGGTGAACGCTAGGTTCTGTCTGACGGATCGCCGAAGGCCCGAAATCCGACCGGGGCCCGGATGGCAAGGAGGCGAGACGACGCTGTATCCGCAGTGATACAGCGAGTCGATGCCGACGCCGCCAGCCGGGATGCCGGGCGGATTGAAGCCCGGCGACTCCGTCAGACAGAACCTAGTCGTGCCGCAGGGCCTCGATCGGGTCCTTGCGGCTCGCGACGATCGCGGGGTAGATCCCGAACACGAGCCCGACGCCCGCCGCGACGAGGAACGAGACCACGATCGACCAGAGCGTCACCTGCGGCTCGAGGGTCACGCGGCTCGAGGCCATGCCGCGGAAGAAGTCGAGCTTGATCAGCAGCGGCACGACGGTGCCGAGCCCGAGGGCGACGCCGATTCCCACCGCGATCCCGATGATGCCGCCGAGGGTCGAGAGCGAACCGGTCTCGACGAGGAACTGCAGCACGATGTGCTTCCGCGTCGCCCCGAGGGCCCGGCGGATCCCGATCTCGCGGGTCCGCTCGGTCACGCTCGCGAGCATGATGTTCATGATGCCGATGCCGCCGACGAGCAGGCTGATCGCCGCGATCGCGACGAGCATGATGTTCCACACCATGAGCTGCCGCTTCGCGTTCTCGAGCAGCTCCCACGGCACGATGACCTGGGCGTCGGCCATCCCGGGGTGGCCGGTCTCCATGATCCGCCGCACGCGCTCCGAGAGGTTGATGACCCCCTCGGTGTCCGGGGCGACGAGGTAGACCTCGCTCAGCTCGATCTCCTCGCCGCTGAACGAGCCCGACTGGCGCCGGAGCACCACGTTCCCGAAGTTCCGCTCGGCGGTCGCGATCGGGATGTGGATGTCCTTGTTCAGGTCGCGCCCGACGAGGGCACTGCCCGTGCCGCCCGCGAGCCCGACCGGCCGCAGCACGCCGACCACGCGGAAGACGCGGTCGTCGATGCGGAGGTCGGCCCCGAGCGGATCGCGCAGCTTGAAGAGCTGCTTCGCGACCTCGTTGCCGATCACGCAGACCGGGGCCCCCGTCGCCTGGTCCTCGTCGGTCAGGTAGCGGCCCCGCGGCTCGAGGGCGAGCCGGGCGACCTCGAGCAGCCGCGGCGAGGTGCCGAAGGTCTGGCTCTGGATCCGCGTGGCCCCGTAGCTGATCTCGCTGCCCACCGCCTTGAGCGGCACGATGTCGAGGGCGTCGCGGATCGAATCCTGCAGGCGGCGGAAATCCTGGAAGGTGATGCCGTAGGCGACGAGGAACGAGCGGGTCTGCCCGGCGTTCCCGGCCTCGGCCGGCTTCACGCTGCGGACGATCACGTTCGTCGCCCCGAGGGCCTGGATGTCGCGAAGCGCCGCCCGCTTGTTGCCCTCGCCGATCGCGGTGACCACGATCACCGCCGCCACGCCGAGGATGATGCCGAGGCTCGTGAGCGTCGAGCGCAGCTTGTGGAGCCTGAGGTTCTTCAGTCCGAGCCGGACGATCTCGAGCAGGAACGGCACGCGCGGATGGTACGCTCCGCCGGCGACGACGCCCATGACCGACCGCCTTCCCGTCGAGATCCTGCACGAGCGTGAACGGCCCGGTCGCTGGGAGTTCGACGCCCAGGCGATCCTCCCGGACGGCAGCCTGCTGAAGCAAGTCGTGCGGCTCTCGTGGGCCGATTACCACCTGCTTTC
>JBIKVN010000267.1:0-4187 GCA_044356865.1 Phycisphaerales bacterium
CTGGGGCTCGACGTTGCCGGGCTGGTCGTTCGCCGATCTCGATCGCGACGGCCAGATCGGCTCTTCCGACCTCACGCTGCTGCTCAGCCGCTGGGGTCCGGTCGACTGACCGGTTACGCCTCTTCCGTCTGCTCCTCGCGGATCCAGCCTTCGGTCGAGTCGGGAAGCCGCACGCGGATCCAGCCCGGCCGCCGCTCGAGCAGCCGGAACTCGACGCCGGGCACCAGACGCTCGGCGATCTGCGGGGCGAAGCCCTCGCCATTGCCCTTGCGGACGACGATGCCGTCGGCCACGGTGACACCGAGGCTGCGGAACCGCCGTTCGACGAGGTCGAGGGCAAGCGTCGCGCCGCTGGCGAGGCCGACGAGGAGCAGGACGAGGGTGAGGTTCCGCGCCGGACCGCGCCAGGCGGCGTCGCGATCGCGGCCGACGATCAGGATGGCGAAACCGATCCACGCGAGCGTCCAGGTCACCGCGAAGATCGCGAAGCGACTCGGGATCGGCGTCCACCAGTTCCCGACCGATGCCCACGCGGGACGCACCGCGTCGCCGGTGACCGGTCGCGAGACGAGGCTGCGGGCGTGGGCGAGATTCGCGGCGATCCGCGGATCGGTCGGGGCGAGCCGCTCGGCCCGCAGGTAGGCGGCGATACCGCGTCCGAGGTCGCCTGCCTGCACGAGGGCGTTGCCGAGGTTGTACTCGATCTCGGCGCCGGTGCCGTGTTCGCGGCGCAGGCGGTCGAGGTTCTCGGCCGACGACCGGAAGAGCGAGCGGGCCTCCTCGGGAGCGGCGTCGAGCTTCGCGAGGCCCTCCGCGTAGAGCCGTTCCGATTCCTCGGCGAGACGGATCGGCTCGAAGTTCTCCGCCTGCGCGGTCGAGGCCGCGGCGGCGATCGCCAGCAACGCAGCGAGCAGGGCAGGAAGTCGCCTCACCGTCCACCTCCGTTCGCGACGGTCGCGAAGGGCAAGGCCCGGTCGAGTTCGGCGATCAGCGAGCGGACCGGGGCCGGATCGGTCGCCGATTCCGCCGGACCATAGCGGGCCGATTCCAGCGAGCGGAGCGTTTCGGAGGCGCGATGCCGGAGGTCGGCGCCGAGGCCGGCGGACTCGAGCGCCG
Source organism: Phycisphaerales bacterium (assembly GCA_044356865.1). Lineage (GTDB taxonomy): Bacteria > Planctomycetota > Phycisphaerae > Phycisphaerales > SM1A02 > JBEIUL01. The sequence goes on from JBIKVN010000267.1 coordinate 1,117, forward strand.
CCGCCACCTCGTGACGGGTGCGACGGCCCTCGGGCAGTCCGAGGCGATCCGCCACCAGGCCGGCCAGGGCATCGAACCCCGCATCCGCGCCGCCCGCGGCCAGCCGACGCTCGGCGTTCCGTCGCGCGGCCTTGGCCCGGGTCCGCAGCGGATCGCGCTCGCGTCGCGCCCTCGCCCTCGCGATCGCGGCGATCGCCCCGACCGCAAGCGGCGGAAGCGCGAGGGCCGCCGCCAGCGCCGCCGCGCCGGGCGAGCGATCGCCCGCCTCGAACGCCCGCACCAGCTCGTCCCGCGACGCGTTCGCGAGGAGGCCGCCGGCGACCGGCGTGAGACCGGGGGGAGCGGTCGCCGCCGGCTCGCCGCCCGCCGCGGTGACGATCTTGTTCAGCGCCAGTCGCTCCGACGGGCTCACCGCGAGGGGAATCGGCGCCGACGAGACCGTCGCGTATCCGTTCCGCTCGGGATCGAAGTACGAAAGCTTCAGCGGCGGGATCTCCTTCACCGAGTCGGCGAGCGGACGGAAGGTCTGCGTGAAGGTCTTCACGTTGCCCACGATCGACCCGGCGACCTCGTCGGCCGGGATGCGGAACGACGCCGCAAGCGTCGGATCGCGATGGAACGGCGGCAGCCGCACGCCCTCGAGGCTTCCGGTGTCGTCGCCGGTGACCCGGAAGGTGACGGTGATCGGATCGCCGACGGCAACATCGGTCGGCTTCGCCGAGGCGTCGACCGTGAAACGACCGATGGCCCCGGTGAAGTCGTCGGGCCTTCCCGCCTCGGGCAGCGGACGGGCCACGATCGCCGCGAGGTCGGGCGACGCGGCGACCGGACGGACTCCGCTGATCTCGACGGTCTGGCGGCCGAAGAGATCGTTGACCCGTCGGGTGCCGGTCGGCCAGTCGACCACGATCTCGATCGCCCCGAGGTCGGCCGGCCCGGGAGCCGACGGCCGCCACGGTCGCGATATCTCGTAGACGAAGTAGGCGAGGTCGCCGACGAGCTCCTCACGCCCCGCCGGCCGCTTCCGCTGGCGGTCGAGCTCGACCAGGGCGGGCTTGAAGAACCCGAACTCCGAGCGGTTGAGCTGGATCCGGTTCCACATGGTCTCCTCGTCGGCCGCGATCCGGGCCGCCTCCTCGCGATAAGGACGCACGAGCAACCGCAGCGTGAGCAGGCTTTCCTCGCCGACGAGCGGATCGGGCGGGTCGGCGATCACCTCGACCTTGAGCAGGTCACCGGTCTCGGACTGGTTGACGACGAAGGGCAGGGCGGGGGTGCGGAACTCGGTCCCGTCGGCCCGGGCGATCACCGGAGGGATCACGAGACGACCCGCGCGGCGGGGAATGATCTCGAAGACGAAAGTGGTCGAGGTCGAGGTCGTGGCGCGACCGTTGATGATCGAGGTCGAGGTCATCGTCCGTGAGCCCGGCATGAGCCTCACATCCGCGCCGTCGATCTCGGGAGCGGCCGGGGGCTCGAGGTCGATCGCGTCCGAAACCGTCATCTCGAGGTAGAGCGGCGCGGCGACATAGCCCTCGCGGCTCGAGAGCTTGAAGGTCATGTCGGCGGCCGCGAGCGGGGCCACGGCCCCGAGCATCGTCGCAAGGATTGCCGCGAGAGGTTGGAGGATCGATCGGGACGCACGGGTCATGGTTCGGGTCACCAGTCCTTCCGGGCGGGAGGCGTTCTCGCCCGCTCGGCCTTGGCTTTCTCGGCGAGGGCGGCCCGGCGGGCCCGCTCGCGGTCGCGGACGGCCTGGAGCAGCCGTTCCGCCTCATCGCGGCTCATCGTGCCCGGCGCGGCCGGCGCCGTCGCCGGCTTGGGATCGCCCGGTGGGGGCTCCTGCTCCGGGCGGTCGAGTTCTCCCTGCGGACGCTCCTGAGGCGGCTGGGGATCGCCGGCGGCAGACTCCTGCGGGTCTTGCTGCTGCTGTTGCTGCTGCCGCGGGTCTTGCTTCGGTCGGTCCGGTTGCGGTTGGTTCTGCGGTTGGTTCTGCGGTTGGTTTTGCGATTGGTTCTGCGATTGGCTCTGCGGTTGGTTTTGCTCTTGATTCGGCTCTTGATTCTGGTCTTGGTCCTGCTTGGTGGGACCGTCTTGCTTCTGCTGGTCTTGCTGCGGCTGTTCGTCTTGCCTCTGTTGGTCCTGCGGTTGCTGCTGCTGCTGCTGCTGCTGTTGTTGTTGTTGTTGTTGTTGTTGTTGTTGTTGTTGTTGAGCTTGCTTGAGGAGCCGGAGAAGTTCGCGGGCGTCTTCGGCGTTTCCGCGGGCCTCGCGGTCGCCCGGATCGGCGGTCGCGGCGTCGCGAAAATGCGTGAAGGCCGACTCGACCCGCTTCGAGATCTCCTCGAGCGCCGCCGGATCCGGAGAGGCTCCTTCGGCCCCTGACTTCGCCAGGGCGTCGACCGCGTCGGAGTAGGCCGCGACGCCCTCGTTGTACATCGCGCGGGCCGCGAGATCGGCCGAGCGGGCGAGCGTCGCGGCCTCGCGGAATCGCTCGCCGGCCTTCACCCGGTCGCCGGCCCGGAACAGGGCGACCCCGAGGTTGTAGATCCGTTCGGGCGAATCCGGCCTCTCGGCGAGGCGCCGCTCGGCCTCGAGGACGGCCGGAGCGACCGGATCTTGCGCGGCCGCCTTCGGACCGAGCCCGATCGCGACGGCCAGGATCACGAGCGATACGAGGCGATTCACGCGGCACCTCCGGCGGGAATCTTCCGCGAGGCGAACAGGGCGAGCAGGCTCTCGGCGACAAGCAGCGCGAATGCCACGCCCGCGAACCACGGGAAGCGCGGCGTCGCGCGCCGCACCGTGCCCTGCTCGAAGTCGCGGCGTCCCGCGGCGGCGATCACCGTGTCGTAGACCTCGGCCATGTCGACTTGCGCGGTGCCGGCCGGGATGTAGGCGCCGCCGCCGGCGAGCGCCGTCCCGGTCAGCACCTGCGGGTTGAGTCTCGACCAGACTTCCTGGCCCTCGTGCACGAGCCAACGGGTCGCGGCGCCCTCGCCCGCGACGGGGATGCGGGCCCCGTCGTTCGCGTCGCCGAGCCCGACGGTGAAGGTCCTCGCCCCGCGTTCGGC